>NZ_CP046912.1:367938-735876 GCF_009789655.1 Paraburkholderia acidiphila | reverse complement strand
GCCGATACGCTCACACTGCACTTCCTGCATGAGCCGCACGAAGCGCATGAATCCCACGTTTCGCGCAAAGCCGATTCACGCACTAGCGCGGGCACGGGTTGGCCGTTTCGCTACGAAGCGCGTCAGCATCTCACGCTCGACGCGAGCGGCCTCACCGTGCGCCTGTGGGCGCGCAACCTGGCCGCGCGGCCCATGCCGTTCGGCCTCGGCCATCATCCGTACTATCCGCGCCCGCCCGGCACGCGCATTGCCGCGCGCGTGCGCGCCATGTGGGAAATCGACACGGAAGTCCTGCCGGTGTCGCTCAGCGCCCATCCGGCCGTCGATGCGCTGCAGGCCGGACTCATCGTCGACGACTTCGATCTCGACAACAACTTCTCCGGCTGGCGCCGCGAGGCAGTGATCGAGTGGCCGCACGAAGGCCGGCGTCTCGCGCTGCGCGCGAGCACGCCGCTCGACTTCTTTGTCGTCTTCTGCCCGCCCGGCCTGCCGTACTTCTGCGCGGAGCCCGTCAGCAACACGACGGACTGGCTCAATTTGCGTCACGAAGGAACGGTGCAACGCATCGACGTGGGCGGCACCGTGCTCGCGCCCGGCGAAACGCTCGAGGCCCAGCTTGCCTGGCAACCCGAGCGGACCTGACGCGCACACCGTCCTCACATGCCCGCGCCGTTTCGCACGCCCGCCAACGGCGCGCCGTAGCCGCCGGCCTCGGCGTTGTTCGGGTGGCCGTTCGCGAGTTGCCCGCGCGGATCGGTGGGGCCGACCGGCATTTCGCCGGCCTGTCGATTGCCGTGGGTCGGGTACTCGCTGCCGGGCTGCGCATTGGGCATGAGCGCGAGGCTGTTTTGCGGTGCGCGAAGGTTGTCATTCGGCGCCAGTTGGGCAACGGCATAGCCGGGCGTGCCTGCCAGCATCGCGCAAGCCACGAGGGACGGCATGGATGCATGGGCGAAGAAAGGCTTCATCTGGAACTCCTTGTCGCGCTACGCGACACGCTTGCAGCACGCGCGTGCTCGCCGTGCTGCTTTCAGGTTAACAGAGGGCCGCCCACCGCGCCCGATGACGCTCTCCTGCAAACACCGCGCAGCGGTTACTATTCGAGGTTGTAAGGCAAACCAGAAAAAGCGGCTCGCCATAGCGGGCCGATACAACGACAACCTCAGTCGACAGGAGACAAAACCATGGACCAGCCGCGCGCCGTCGACGTCCAGACCTTCATCAACGAACATCCGTTTTCGCCGTTCCAGTGGTTCATCTTCGCGATGTGCTTCGTCATCGTCCTGCTCGACGGTTTCGACACGGCCGCCATCGGCTTCATTGCGCCTTCGCTGCTCGGCGAATGGAGCCTCACCAAGCCCGCGCTCGCACCCGTTTTGAGCGCGGCGCTCTTCGGCCTCGCTTGCGGTGCGCTCGCGTCCGGGCCGCTTTCCGACCGGCTCGGGCGACGCGCCATGCTGGTCGGCTCGGTGCTGCTGTTCGGTGTGACCTGCCTCGGCTCGGCGTTCTCCACCAGCATCGGCGAGCTCACGTGGCTGCGCTTCATTACAGGTGTCGGCCTCGGCGCCGCGATGCCGAATGCGGTCACGATGATGGGCGAGTACTGCCCCGACCGGAACCGTGCCACCGTGATCAATCTGATGTTCTGCGGCTTTCCGCTCGGCGCGGCCTGCGGCGGCTTTCTCGCTGCGTGGATGATTCCGCATTTCGGCTGGCGCAGCGTGCTCGTGCTCGGCGGCATCACGCCGCTCGTGCTCGCCGTGCCGCTGTTCCTGCGCATGCCGGAATCGGTGCGCTACATGGTGGCGAATCACCGGCCCGCCGAGCGCATCCGCGCCGCACTCGCCCGCATTTCGCCCGACGCCGCCAAAGCGCAGGTGTTCACGATGACGGAGCACGCCCCGCAGACGCAGAGCAAGGGTCTTGGCGTCGTGCTTTCGCCGATGTACCTCGTCGGCTCGGTGATGCTGTGGGTCGCGTATTTCATGGGGCTCGTGATCTTCTACGCGTCGATCAACTGGATGCCGCTGCTGCTCAAGGACTCCGGCCTCACGGCTTCGAGCGCCACGCTGATCTCGGCGCTGTTCCCGCTCGGCGGCGTGGGCGCAGTGCTGAGCGGCATGCTGATGGATCGCTTCAACGCGAACCGGATCATCGCCGCGTGCTACGTGCTCACGGCGCTTTCGGTGTGGCTCATCGGCCAGGCGGCGGGCAACGTGGCGCTGCTCGTGCTCGTCGTGTTCGTGGCCGGCGTGCTGATGAACACGGCGCAATCGTCGATGCCCGCGCTCGCCGCCGCGTTCTACCCCACCCAGGGACGCGGCACCGGCGTGGCCTGGATGCTCGGCATCGGCCGTTTCGGGGGCATTGCGGGTTCGTTCCTCGTGGCCGAGCTGACGCGCCGGCACTTCACGTTCGCGGGCATCTTCGCGACAGTTGCCGTCGCGGGTCTCATTGCTGGCGCGGCGCTGCTGATCAAACAGGCCGCGCGGCCGCAGGCGAGCGGATCGCCGGCGGCAAAGACGGAATCGTTCGGGCACTGACGCCCGCTTGAAAGTCGCGCCTTGCGCCGTGCAGCTAGGCGACCGGGCGGCGCATTGCGCGCAAAGATCAGCCGCCGAGCGCGCCGAGATTGAGCGTGTGCGAATGGCCGATCCACACGGCGGCGTCGCGATGGTCGCGCAGCGCATCGGTGGTGTTCGGATGCACGAACACGTCGAGTGCGCCGTGATTGAGCGTAAGCCATTCGACGACCGTCATGAAGCGCTCGCGCGGTATGGCGAGTTGATACGACCACATTGGATGCGGCCCGACCGGGCGTTCGTGAAAGCGCCCAATCTGCACGGCCTCGCCAAAGCGGGCTTCGATCGCCTCGCGCAGGGTCCATGCGGCGTCGCGCGTCGCCGCGTCGAAATAGATGTGCGCGTGCCAGCTCGTGATATCGGCGGGATCGAGGTAGTTCATGGCGGGAGCAGGACTGCGGTGAGGGTTCGAGCCGACATTGTCCATCGAATGCGCGCGCGGCGCAGGCAAACGCAGCACGTTACGTTTCAGTGCGCGCCGTTTGAATACGTGTCGCCCACCATCAGCCGTACGATCTCGTCGCCATCGGTTTCGGCCACGCGCCGCTCGCCCGCCACTTCTCCGCGCCGCAGCACGACGATGCGCTCGGCCACGGCGAAAATATCGTGCAGGTTGTGCGAGATGAGAATCACGGCAACGCCCTGCGCCTTGAGTCCGCGGATCAACTCCATCACCTTGCGTTGCTCGGGAACGCCGAGCGCAGCGGTGGGCTCATCCATGATCAGCACGCGCGCGTTCCAGTAGATCGCACGCCCTATCGCAATGGCCTGGCGCTGGCCGCCCGATAGCATTTTTACTGGGCCCGTGAGCTTGCGCGGCGGAATCACGATATCGAGCCGCTCGAGCACTTCGCGCGCCACCCGCGCCATGTGCGGCCGGTCGATCACCTGGAAGCCGAGTCGCCGTCGCACGGGCTCGCGACCGAGAAAGATGTTGCTCCCCACGTCGAGATTGTCGGCGAGCGCGAGATCCTGGTAGATGGTTTCGATGCCCTGCGAGCGCGCATCCTGCGGATCGCGCAATTGCAGTGGGCTCCCGTCGAAGTGCAAATCGCCCGCATCGGCGCGATAGACGCCCGAGAGAATCTTGATGAGCGTGGACTTGCCCGCGCCGTTGTCGCCCGCGAGCGCAAGCACTTCGCCCGGCATGAGCCGCAACGAAACGCGCTTGAGTGCCTCCACGCCGCCAAAGCGGATCGAGACGTCGCGCGCCTCCAGAATCGGCGTGGCGCTCGCACCGCTCATTGCGCGCCTCCGAGGCGATCCTTGTACTGGTCGATCAGCACCGAAAGAATGATGACGATGCCGACCACGATGAATTGCCAGAACGCGTTGACGTCGATGAACACGAGCCCGAATTCGATCACGGCGATGATGAGCGCGCCGATCAGCGTGCCGATGACGTTGCCGGTGCCGCCAAAGAGGCTCGCGCCGCCGATCACGACCGCCGCGATCGAATCGAGCAGCATGGGTTCGCCCGCATTGGCCGCGCCAGCCGCGAAGCGTGCCGTGTAGACGATGCCGCCCACCGCCGCGAAAGCCGCCGCGATCAGATAGATCGCGAACAGATGACGGCGCACGTTGATGCCCGCGCGCACCGCCGACTGCGGATTGCCGCCTATCGCATAGGTGTACTGACCGAAGCGCGTTTGCGAGAGCACGAAGTGCATGATGACGAGCAGCACGGCCGTAAGGATCACAGGCGTCCAGCCGCCGCCGAGCCACGCGAGACCATGATTGTTGACGGCGACGGTCATGCCGCTGCCCGCGGCGAGAAAGCCCACGCCGCGCGCGACGCCATACATGCCGAGCGTGCCGATGAACGCGGGCACGCCAAGGCGCGCGATCAGCACGCCGTTCACGAAGCCGGGAATCAGGCACACGAGAACCGTGAGCGGAATCGACATCAGCAGGATCCACGGCGATTCGCCGCCGGGAATCGTGAACTGCGCCACGCACACCGCCGCGAGCCCCATCACGAAGCCCACCGAAAGATCGATGCCGGCGGTGATGATCACGAAGGTCTGGCCGATGGCCAGCAAGAGCGGCGCGCTTGCAGCAAGGCCGATCGACTGCAGGTTGTACGCGTTGAACACGAACGACCGATGCGCCGAGATGCGCGCCCACGCCTCGAAGAAAACGAGCAGAGTGCCGAGAAAGAGCCACGGCCAGACCTTGCTGACGAGCGCGAGCCTGTCGAGTCGTTTGTCGTTCATGTAGCTCCGTTCGCGCGGCTTAGTTCGAATAGATGTACTGCTTCATCTCCGGCTTGTCGATGTTCGACTTGTCCAGCACCACGAAGCCCGTGCCCTTGTAGGCGGGAATCTTCTTGCCGTGGATGGCGTCGCCGGCGAACTTCACGGCTGTATAGCCCATCTCGTCGGGAAGCTGCGCAATGGCGATATCGACGAGGCCGCTCCTGATTTGCTCGTCGATGCCCGGCACGGCGTCGAACACGACGACCTTCACCACGCCTTGCTTGCCCGCGTTCTTCACGCCTTGCGCCGCGCCCGCGCCCGAGAATGTATTGGCGCCGAACACGCCCGCGAGATCGGGATTGCGCGCGAGCACGGCCGCCACGTGTGAAGTGGCGCGATTGGCGTCGTCCTCGTTGTATTGCGTTTCCAGCACCTTGATGTTGGGGTGCTTCTTCATCTCCTCCATGAAACCTTGCGCACGCGCGTCGGTGCTGGAGATGCCGGGCTTGTTGTTCTCGCAATAGACGGTACCCTTGTCGCCAATTGCCTTGGCAAGCGCGCGCGCCGCTACGCGGCCGCCTTCCAGGTTGTCCGAAGCGATATAGGAGAGCGGGAAGTCGGCGTCGCCCTTGCCGGTTTGATAGTGGCCGTCGCCGATATAGGTATCGACGGTGATGACCTTGATGCCGGCATCGGCGGCTTCCTTGAGCGGGCCGATGAGCTGCTGCTTGTCGACGGGCGAAACGAGCAGCACGTCGGGGCGCTTCGCGATAAAGGCCTTGAGGATCGGCACCTGCTCCGTGGTGTTCCAGGCCTTCGGTACCTGGAACAACAACTGGATGTTGTCTTCCTTCGCCGCGCGCTCCGCGCCGCGATGCATCGTGAAGTAGAAGGGATCGGTGACGCCGGGCAGCAGCGCGACGACGGGATGCGCCGCATCCGCGTGTGCCACGCCGGGCAGTGCGCCGGCGACCATCGTGGAAAGAGCCATCAGACAGCCAAGAGCGATGCGCAACATGTTTGTCTTCCTCCAGGTGAGTCCAACGCACGGCGCCCAGTCTTCCCGAGGCGACCACGCCCGGCAGCAGTGGCTCAGTATACTGACGCGCACTGCCGCGGGGCCTGGTGTTTTCCTGCACTCTCTTCGCTGTTTATGCGCTTCGGATGCAGGTATCCCGATTGGTGGGACGACTGACTATTTTCATTGCAGGAACAACCGATACGCCGGGTTCTGCGTCTCTTCCCAGTGCGGATAACCGAGCGTGGCGAGGAAGCTGCGGAATTCGGCGTCCTCGGCTGCGGGCACCTGGATACCCACCAGAATCGAGCTGTAATCGGCGCCCTGGTTGCGGTAGTGGAAGAGGCTGATGTTCCAGTTCGGCGCCATCGACGACAGGAAACGCATGAGCGCGCCCGGCCGCTCCGGGAACTCGAAGCGGAACAGCCGCTCGTCGTGCGCGAGCGGCGAGCGCCCGCCCACCATGTAGCGGATGTGCTGCTTCGAGAGTTCGTCGCCGGTGAGATCGACGGTCGGGAAGCCATGATCGACGAAGGTCTTCGCGATCTGCTGCGACTCGCCACGGTTGCGGATCTGCACGCCCACGAAGATGTGCGCGCGCTCGGCGTCGTCGATGCGGTAGTTGAACTCGGTCACGCTGCGCGTGCCGACCAGCTCGCAGAATCGCTTGAAGCTGCCGCGCTCTTCGGGGATCGTCACCGCGAACACCGCTTCGCGCGCCTCGCCCACCTCGGCGCGCTCGGCCACGAAGCGCATGCGGTCGAAGTTCATGTTCGCGCCCGAGGTGATCGCCACCAGCGTCTGGCCTTCGATGCCCTCGCGTTCCGCGTACTGCTTCGCGCCCGCCACGGCCAGGGCGCCCGCGGGTTCGAGCACGCTGCGCGTGTCCTGGAAAACGTCCTTGATCGCAGCGCACAGGGCGTCGGTGTCCACTGTGAGCACTTCATCGAGATATTGCTGGCACAGGCGGAAGGTTTCCTCGCCCACCAGCTTGACTGCGGTGCCGTCCGAGAACAGGCCGACTTCCGTGAGTTCGACGCGCTTGCCCGCCTTGACCGACTGCGCCATCGCGCAGGAATCGTCGGTCTGCACGCCGATCACCTTGATGTCCGGGCGCACGGCCTTCACGTAGGCCGCCACGCCCGCAGCCAGGCCCCCGCCACCGATCGGCACGAAGATCGCGTGAATCGGGGCCTGATGCTGGCTCAGCACCTCCATCGCCACCGTGCCCTGGCCGGCGATCACGTAGGGATCGTCGAAGGGATGCACGAAGGTCAGCCCGCGCGCTTCCTGCAGGCGCACGGCGTGGGCGTAGGCATCGCTGTACGACTCGCCGGCCTGCACGACCTCGACGGTCGCGCCGCCGTGCGCGCGCACCGCATCGACCTTCACCTGCGGCGTGGTCACCGGCACGCAGATCACGGCCTTCACGCCCAGTTTCGCGGCCGAAAGCGCCACGCCCTGAGCGTGATTGCCCGCCGAGGCGGTGATCACGCCGCGCTCGAGTTGCGCGGGCGAGAGGTGCGCCATCATGTTGTAGGCGCCGCGCAGCTTGAAGGAGAAGACCGGCTGGTTGTCCTCGCGCTTGAGGAACACGGCGTTGCGCAGGCGCGCCGAGAGGTTCGGGGCGCGCTCGAGTTCAGTTTCCCGGGCGGCATCGTACACACGCGCCGTGAGAATTTTCCGGAGGTAGTCGTTTTCGTCGCGGCGCGGCTGAGCGGAATCAGTGGCTACGACGGCTTCGGTGGCTTCGTTTTCTTTGGCGGCGGGACGACTTTGATGCACCTGCATGACGGCTCCTGTACTCACTTTCGTTTTGGCCAGGAGGCGGAAACAAAAAACCCGCCTCTTGGGGCGGGTTGTTGTCACTGCTGCCAGACGTACGCTAACCCACCATTCGTTGAATGGTGCGAATAATCAGCGCAATCGTGAAAAGGCGGCAGTTCATGTCTGTAAGAATGACCTGGGGAGACAGGTATTGTCAATTGCTCACAATCGCATCTTTCTCAATACACCACGAATTACGTTTTATTTGCTACGTTTTTTGGCTAACGTGGATATCTGTACGGTTAGCTGCGTAAAAATCGCGCTTTACCCCCGCGCAGGCTAACATGTTTCGTGAAACATTCTAGAAAATGCAACCTAACATGTTGATTATAAAGAATTATGTTTGTCTTCTTATTCTTTCGCATCTGTTTCACGGATTCGACCCCGCTCGCGGGTTGTGCAGGGGTCGCGCGGCCGAAATAACAAAAAAGGGCGTCTGACGACGCCCTCCCCGGCTACCGTTAGCCAATACTCGCGTTGCTCAGGTCGCCTCAGATGTGTTCATTTCCGAGGCCCACTGTTCGATAACTGCCTTCATGCGCTCGGCCAGACGCTGCTGATCGGCGGCCGCAATGCCCTTCAGGCTCAACTCGGCGCGCCCGTCGCCAAACAGCTTCAGCTCACCCAATGCGACACCGTCCGGCCGATTGAACTGGACGCGGGACTGGTAATGCGTACGGCGCGGACCCGCGCTGCGCGCGCCCGCTTCAGCCGAGGCTGCTGCCTCGAGCTTGCGCACGCTCGCCTTCCCTTCGATCACCTGCGCAAGCCAATGCTCGGCGACCGTGGCGCCAGCCCGGTCGAAGATCAGCTTGATGTTGTAGGCGTGCCCTAGTCCGACATCCTTGCGATTCTGCGCCATCCGTTGCAGCAGATAGGGCGGCAGCGACGTGAGCGCGATGACCTTGCTGATGTGCTTCGGATCTTCGCCTACGGCCACGCCCAACTCGACCTGGTCGACGTAGACACGGTCGTCGAGCAGCTTCTTCCACGCGAGCGCGTCGTCGAATACGGTCTGCTCCTCGCGCTCCTTGTTGGCGTGATAGGCGCGCAGGTACAAGTTCTGGTTGTCGAGACCCTCCCGGACATCGGCATCGATGAACTTGTCGCCGCGCGAGCGTGCAGCGCGAATACGGCGCTCGCCGTCGACGATCACATATTGGCCGGGAAACGCCGCGAGTTTCGTGACCAGGATCGGCGTGATCTGACCTTGCGTCGCAAAGCTCTCGGCCAGTTCGTCGATCGTCTCGGCGCTGTAGAACGCGCGCGGGTTGTACGGATTGGAGACGACATCCTCGACCGAGATTTTCCGAACCGCATGCAGCGAAAGCGGCGCCTCGGCGATTTCGGCAGGCTGCGCGACCGGCGTGTCAACGATATCGAGTGCGACATTGGGTACGCCCGCGTCGCGTTGCGCGATATTGACGACGTCGGCTTCGGCGAGGCGTTCGCCGGCCGAAGCACGCTCAGCAGCCATGCCCGCACGCACTTTGCTGGTGAAATTCAGCTTAGCGGCCATTGACGACCTCCTCTTCTTCTTCCTGAACCAGCGCAATGATCTCGTTGTACACGGCGCTGATTTCGTCTTTCGCGACTTTCGCCCCGCGCACGCCGCGCACATCGAAGACGGTGCGGCCAAGCGCTGCTGCCTGGCGATAGAGTTCTCGCTGCTTGATGGTTGCCGAGAACACGCGGACATTGCTTTCGGCGAGGATGGCACTCATCTGCGTGTGCAGCAGCGTCTTCGAATTAGATTTATTCAACAAAATTGCGAATTTTCCAGCCGGATTGGCAACGCGTGTGCGCTCGACCAACTCCATCATCCCTTCGCTACTCCAGATGTCGATCGGCGATGCGTCGGTCGGAATGACAGTAGCGTCGGCAACGGCGAGAACACGCGCGGTCGTCAAGTCGTTGATATTGGGCGGGCAATCGACGATGACGACGTCGTAGTCGTTCGCCAGCGCTGCGATCTCCGGCCCGATCATCTTCTCCAGCTTATGAATGCTGCCGACACGAAACGGCAGAGGCGTTTCGGGACCTGCCGCTGCACACCAACTCATGCAAGATTGCTGGCCATCGGCATCGGCTACATAGACCTTATAGCCCTCCGCCTGAAATGCCCCAGCCAGATTCATGCTGGTGGTGGTTTTTCCAACGCCACCTTTTTGGTTCGCTACGGCTATCACGAGACCCATTCGTTTCTCCATCCAATTGTTCAACAGCGGACGAGTCTCCCACGAACACTCTCCACGTGGAGACTCCAGCAAGTCATTCGGGAGTCTAACGGCAACTTAAAGTAAATTCTAGGATTTCCGTCTCAGACGTTGCCAGTTCACAACCAATTGGCCGAACGGATAAGAAGTGGGCACAACTCGATGCATTGAAGATCGATCAGATTGGATAGCTCGTGACGCTTCGACGAAATCGGAAATCGATCTCCACGTGGAGATCCCACAATGTCTTCGAAAGGGCTATGCCAAAATCGCAAATCGGTGAACCGCAGCATTGATGTACGTTGTGGAATGCATACGCGGCGATGGAACGGCAACTCAGGTTACGTGTGCTAGAGATATCTGTTGGTCGCGTGATCGAATCGAGGACCCGCACGCAATTCTCCACGTGGAGACTCATTGCGTTGACTCGCTTTAGGCCAAGCAGTGTGGCGAGCATAGTGGGCGACCGAACAACCATTCGGCCCGCACGGGCGACCATCGAATCTCCACGTGGAGATTCGTCACTGTGCATTTCGGGAAGAGCGCTACGTGTGAGCGGGCGCCGCCCCCGCCGCGAAAGCAAGCGGGTAGCCCACGGCCGCATATGGCCCAACCGGCAAGTCCTTATTCATTCGAAGCAGCAACTCTCCACGTGGAGATAAACGTGCAAAGCACCGGCCAACAAAGTAGTATCCGCATCCGTGGCACTGCGCGACGAAGTACGAACATCAATCGATGGCATCCACACAGTCGATACCAGCGGCTCCACGAAGAAAGTGAGCGCTTCTGTAATACAGCGGCGTTTTGAACAGAATATTTGGCTATATTTTCTAGGTCGTTATATTTAACCAAATTACCTTGCGTACAACCCCCACGTGTTCACCGTGAGTTGCCCCAAAAAAACGGCGGCCGAGGCCGCCGTTGCATTTCCTGCATCGCCTTTACTCGTCCCGCGCTTTCAACGCAAGATCGATTTCCGCAGCCTGCAGCCCTTCGGCCGCCGCTGGCGCCTGCTGTCCACTCAACAAGAATTCGAGCAGGTCGGCAGCAGTCGGTTGTCCCCAGGTGTCCAGCACCACCCAACGGAAGAAGTTCGTCGACGCCATCTTGCTCGGCACCTTCGCCGTCGATACCTTGAGCTTGTCCATGCCGACCGTCTCGTTGTAGCGCTTGATCAGCGCAGTCTGGTCGTCGTATTCCAGCTCATTGAAATAGGCACGCGCCTCATTGATCTTCGCCGCGATGTAGCGGTCTTTCACCTGATCCTGGCTTTCGCGCGCGCGGCTCGCGTCGGAGCCGGGTGCAACGGCATTCGCACCGGGCAGCTCGTAGCCTTCGGTTAGCGCCTTGCGGAAATACGCCGCAACGTTCGCGAGCGGCGCTGCGTTTTTCTGTGCCACGCGCGCCGCGGTATAAGCCACCGCCGTGCGAATCTTTTCTTCGCCGTACTGCTTGAGCAGGCGACGCGCCTCGGAAACCGGAATACTGAACTTCGACATCTCGCCAATCAGCAACGTCTCGTTCGCACGCAGTTCTTGGGACGGATCGGTCTCCGGCTTACGGGTCACACGGAACTGCAGGGCAACAACCGAGCGTCCCACCTTGTGCTCGATGAGCTCGAATAGATGATCCGAGATCTCGTTCACTTCCTTGATGCAGGGCACCAGCACGCGGCTCTTGAATTGCTTGTAAAGCTTGTACGACTGCGCCGACGTATCTTGCCCGAGGATCAGATCGCGCAGCGTCGCGAGCGGAAAGCGCGCGGTCACACCCACGGCCTCGTAGCGCACGACGTTCTCCCACAGCGCGAGCGAATGCGCCTTCCTGAACTGACGCGTGATGCGCATGTCGATCATCGCGTAGATTTCGGGATTGAGCAGTTCGCCGCGAATCTGTTCGGAGAAGGTATAGCGCAATACCGATCGCTCCAGTTCGGCGCCGGCAAGCAAACCGGACGCCTTCCAGATGCTGCGCTTGTCCTGCGTGAGGTAGTCCCAGTTGACGACCGTGCTGATAAGCGAGTTGATCGTTTCCTTGACGTACTCGGTATTGTTGCTATTCAGATCGACGTCCTGGGAGAGGGCGGAAATCGTGATCTCGAACGACGAACGGCCGCGGTCGAGGGAGTCCTGGCGAATGGCGTTCTTGATCAGCGAACTGAACATCTTGCGCTGTTGCAGGCTGATCGACCCGGACTTCGGTGCGATATGAATCGCCGGGACGGCCTTGCGGAACAGATCAGGCGGCTGGCCTTGCTGAAATACGAGTGCACCTTGCTTGTCGGCGTCGCCGGCTTCGGCCTTTTTTCTTGCCATATGACCCACGTTGAAAGGGAACCTGGTCGGTTGGTAACTGTATACCAACCAATCAGGTGACTCAAGGCCGCAAACGCAGTCGTGACGCGGCACGACACTCAACGGCGAAGAGCATTGACAGCCGGAAATTTCCCGTCTCGATGGCCACAGGGAACCTCTCCGAAGCACGCAGCGCCGCCCCCTCGCACGAACCCATAACAGGTGACCTTTGCATCACGTCGCCCCGTAAACCATCCCATAGCCAGTGACCTTCAGGAAAAATGTGAGTACTCACTCCGTCAATTTGCTCGTCACAGGTACCCGTTCATGGGATCTTTTGCGTTGCTATCGACGTGATTGGCTGGAACGGATCAAGCAAGTGCCGGCCGGTGCACGACGCCCATAAATGGTGACCTGACGCGCCTCCCACAGATGGCTACCCAACCGGACGAAGAACACGCCTCTCATACATCCGCAAATCAGCATTCGCTCCCATATCAGGTGACCCTTCGCCGATCCCATAACCTGTTACCTTCATCCAGGCAGCCTTTTCGCATGCAAGGATTCATGCGGGAGCTGCAGAATCGGATCCAGGGACGTCACTCCTTCTCTCCCGAAAAGCCACCATAACTGGTTACCCAGGCGGTTTCCCAAAGACGGTTACCTGAATTCTGACGAAGCGCCCGTTGAAACGCCCCACACAAGGCAATGCGGCCCATAGCCGGGGACCTTCCTTGACTCCCATAAACAGTGACCTGAAGCCAAAACCGCTCCTTTTCCCATAGCGCGCGACCTTCCCCCCATATCCACAACCCGTAAGCCCCATGCCCGGGTACCGAAGTCCCATATCCACAACCTGAAACTCCCATACTCGGGACCTCAAATCCCATAACGTGTCACCAAACCGGCCGCAAAGCCTTGCCTGGTAAGGGTTTGAGGCGCCTAAAGGTTTACTAAAGTTGTTAAAGCGTCATTGGTAAACACTGAAACACGCGTTCGATGAGAAATACGTCTCCCAAAACCGGGGACCTTAACGCATGTGAGTGGTCACCAACCTCCGTGGCCCCATTCCTGGTTACCTACCCCGTCTATCAACGCTTTGCGGGCACCATAGATCACTACCTAAGCCCCCCATTCTTCAGATTTAACATTCAAATCCAGACTTAGGTAGCTGATTTCCCGAGAAAAATACTCAAATGGTCTCCGCCTATGGGGCTCTTTCTTCTTCAAGGTAACTGCCTATGGGATCGTCTGAGTGACGACGAAATCGGGAGGCATGCGCTCGCGAGGCTGCCCCGCCGGTTCAGGACTCGGCTTCAATGCAGGTGGCGAGAACGAACAAGCTGGGCAATGCATTTGTGTACTGGCGGCGGCTCCCATTTCCGGTTACCCAGCTCAGGTCACCAGATATGGGAGCAACCGAAGGTCCATTGGGGCCGCTGCCTGTAGGTCACATCAAGGTCACACCAAACGCTACAGAACCCGCCTAAGGTGCACTGCACAAAATACATCGGTGACCTACGGGCGACCAGCGATTCAATGTCAGTCTGAATTTGCGGGAAAGGTCACCGCGGCGGCCGTGTGCTGCGGCAAGCAATCACTGCGATATACATCCGTGAGACGCTGCTGGGCGGCTTCGATATCGGCCGGGTAGTTCTCGTCTTCCGCGTGCGGCTCGTAACCTACCGCCTCGAGCTCTTTCAGTTCCCGCATCAGATCCGCGTGTGTGACCTCGTGAGCCGTTTTGACGAACGGGTAGCTGTGACATTCCTGCTGCGTAAGATGCGGCGCGGCAACCGCGCTTACGCTCATCGCTCCCACAAACGGCACCCATACGAACTTTAGCCATGACCTCATGATGAATCCTCCTTTTGATGAACCCGCAACGAAATGAAAAAAGCGCATAAAGCGGATTCGAGGATAAGGAGGCGCTGATGCCGAATCGGGCTCAGCCGAATGACAGAAGGTTCATCTACGCCACGCGGGCGTGACAGGAGACCTCGCGTACGCACGCATTGACAAATGACAGGTACACGTCACGCAGCAGTAAGAAGATGACGCGCTCTTCATTGCCGTGATGCCGTTGCATCCAGGGTGCGCCACTATGATGGCCGGGCAGGAGCACACCCGCGTTCGCTGGTTCGCCAGCAAGCCGTTGGGTCGACCATTCATTGCCATCGGGGAGCCGCCATGTCAGTCAGCGAGAAAGCCGCGCGCGCACGCCGTGCAGCCGCACGTGTGTCGGTCTTGCGCGACTCGGCAACCGCCACGCGAGGCGCGCGATGAACCTGCCTGCCTGGGTTGCGCTCGGGCGCGGCCTGTTCGTTCCGGCGTCGTCGCGCGCAACGCCGAACGTGCGGGACATTGGCCGCGACCACTGGCGAACGACCACGTTCCGATGGTTCACCGCATACGCCGCGATCTTTTCGCTCGCGTTCATGGCGTTGCTTGGCGTGATCGACTACTCCGTGACGCGCGCGATGATGCGGGAGACCGACAGCGGCCTGCGCTGGCAACTGCGGTATTTCGATTCGCGTAGCGACGCGAGCCTCGCCAGCGCAATCGACGCGCGCCTCACGCGTCCGGACCGGCGCGATAACTTCTACGGCCTGTTCGCACCGGACGGGCGCCGGCTCGCCGGCGATATCCGCGTCATGCCCACGGGTCTTGCGCTGGGGCACTATGGCCAATCCCACCAGCACACGCGCGGCCAGACGCTCGTGCTCGAGCCCGGCTCCGTGCGATCGTCCCTGCGCGCCATGGGCGAGATTCGGCCCGATGGCGCGCGCCTCGTCGTAGCGCGCACCCTCTCCGACGTGCGCCACGTGCGTGACGAACTGCTGAAGGCGCTGTTCGGCGGCGGCCTCTTGTGCCTCACCGGCAGCCTGTGCGCCGGACTCGTGCTCAGCATGCGGCAGATCCGGCGCGTCGCGCAGATCAAACGCGCCACGCGCGGTATCGCGAACGGCGATCTCGCGATGCGACTGCCGGTAGCCGGCCGCGACGAACTCGACATGCTCGCCCATCTCGTGAACCGCATGCTCGACGAAGTCGAGCGCCTGATGGGCGAGGTGAAAAGCGCCTGCGACGGTATCGCCCACGATCTGCGCACACCGCTCACGCGATTGCGCCTGCGTCTCTCGCACGCTGCCGAAGCCATGGAGCAGCGCGGCGAATCGGTCCTCGCCGGTGTGCTCGTTGGCGCGCGAGGGGAGGCCGATGCCGTGCTCAATCGTTTCTCTGCGCTCCTGCGCATTTCGGAGATCGGTGCGATGGATCGCCGCCGCGGCTTCGCGAGCGTCGCTCTGCCGGACCTCGTGCACGAGCTATGCGAACTCTATGCACCGCTTGCCGAGGAAAAGGGCATTGACATGTACGTCGCCGTGGCGCCGGTCGAACCCATCCACGCCGACCGCGCGCTGCTCTTCGAAGCGTTGAGCAACCTGCTCGACAACGCCATCAAATTCACGCCGCGCGGTGGCGCGGTGCAGGTCGAGTTGCGCGCCGGCTCGCGCGGAGCGCAGCTCGTCATCGCCGACAACGGACCCGGCATCGCGCCTGGCGAACGCGCCGCGGTGCTGGGGCGTTTCTATCGCAGCGAGCGGACTCGTCACCTCCCGGGCACCGGCCTCGGGCTCGGCATCGTCCTGGCAATCGTGCGGCTGCACGACTTTCGCGTTGCCATTGGCGAGGCGAATCCCGGGACGATCGTCACGATCGACTGCTGCACGCATCGAACGCAGCACGGCCACGCGAGCCCCTGATCGATGAGACTCCTGCTGTGCTCGTCCTCGGCGACCGAGCGAAGCTACCTGTATAAGGCGCTGAGCGAGAGCCTGAACAGCGTCGAGGTGGCGGACCACGTCGAGTACGCCGTCTATCTCGCGTCGCAGGAACCATTCGATACGGTGTTCCTGTGCGCGGCCGGGCCTGAAGCGCACGACGACATCGCCACCGCGCTTGCGGCCTTCACGCACTTGCCCGACGCGCCGGCGATCGTTGTCGCGCTCGCGCGCGCGACACCCGCGGACTGCGCGCGCCTTCTGCGCGCCGGTGCCGATGCGTGCTTCGTGCAGCCGTGGTCCATTCTCGAGATCCAGGAGCGCATGCTCGCGCTACGCCGCGGCGCGCTCGTGCATGCGAGCGCACCGCTCGTACGCCTCGACCCGTCCACGCGCGACCTCGTGGAAGGCATTCGGCGCGTGCCGCTCACCACGCGCGAGTATCTGCTTATCGAATGCCTGCTGCGCCACGCGGGCGCGCCCGTCGCGCGCGAGCACCTGATCCGCTATGCGTGGCCCGACAAGTCCGACGTCGAGCCGTCGAGCGTGAACCTCGTCGTGTCGCGCCTGCGGCGCAAACTCGCGTCGCACGGCGCGCATGCGAGCGTCGAGACGGTGAACCGCTACGGCTATCAACTCGACCTGCGCACACATCAATCAACCGTCGGTGTAATGGATATGTAAGTTCAAAGGCGCGCGCGAGGCCGTATTGCCGTTGCAACCTTAAATTTAATTTCATGAAAGGAATCGCGGCGCGGCGCGGGCACGACGGTAAACTCGAGGCTCTTGAATAGTCGTGCGGCCAGCACGACGGAGTGCGAGACAGATGAGTCAGGTGCGCGTTTTGACGGTGGAGGACGATGCCGTCACAGCCAACGAGATCGTCAGCGAGCTGACGCAGCGCGGCTTCGCCGTCGAATGGGTCGACAACGGCCGCGACGGCATGGCGCGCGCAATGAGCGACGAATACGACGCCATCACGCTCGACCGCATGCTGCCGGGCGTGGACGGTCTCTCGATCCTCACGGCCATGCGCACGGTCGGCATCCAGACGCCGGTGCTGATGCTCAGCGCGCTCGGCGACGTCGATGAACGCGTGCGTGGCCTGCGCGCGGGCGGAGACGACTACCTCACCAAGCCTTTCGACCCCGAGGAACTCACCGCGCGCCTCGAAGTGCTGCTGCGCCGCCGCCAGGCCGCGAGCGTCGCGCGCGAGACCGCGCTGCGCGTGGGGCCGCTCGAACTCGACCTCATTTCGCGCAAGGTGCGCCGCGACGGCGAAGAAGTCGTGCTGCTGCCCACCGAGTATCGCGTGCTCGAATTCATGATGCGCCACGCAGGCAAGACCATCACACGCACCATGTTGTTCGAAGCCGTATGGGGCTACCACTTCGATCCCGGCACCAACCTGATCGACGTGCATATGGGCCGCCTGCGCAAGAAAATCGATCCGCCGGGCGTCCCGCCGCTCATTCAGACCGTGCGCGGCTCCGGCTACATTCTCGGATAACCCGCTTTGTCGAGCCGTTCTTCTTCCGCCGCTCCCGCGCCATTGCGCAGGCGCTGGCATACCACGACGTTCCGCTGGCTGTGCGCGTACACCGCGCTGTTCGGCGTTTTTCTCACGCTGCTGGTCGGCTTCATTGCCTGGACCGCAAGCACCACCATCGAGCGCGACGCCGACACGATCATGGGCTGGCAGCTCATCTATTTCGACTCGATTCCCGATGCGCAGCTGCCCGACGCGATCTATCAGCGGCTCGAACACGAGCACATGCATGTGAATTACTACGGACTCTTTACGAGTGACGGACGCTACGTGGCAGGCGATCTGCTCGCGCCGCCGCCGCACCTCACCTATACGCGCGAGGGCAGCACGCATGCCCATACGCTGAAGCTGCTCGACCGCGACGTATCGCCCGTGGTCCGCGCGATGGGCGAGGTGCGGCCAAGCGGCATGCACCTTGTTGTCGCGCGTGACATGACGAGCGTGCTGCGCATTCGCAAGATCATGGTGCGCACGCTCGCGGCAGGTGCCGTGCTCGCGTTGCTCGGCGCCGCGGCAGGCGGTCTCGTGCTCGGCATGCGCCAGATCCGGCGCGTGCGCGAAATTCGCCGCGTGACCGAATGCATCGCGCGCGGCGACCTCGACCGGCGCCTGCCCGTGGGCGGCGACGACGAGCTCGACATGCTCGCCCATCTCGTGAATCACATGCTCGACGAAGTGGAGCGGCTGATGGGTGAAGTGAAGGGCGCTTGCGACGGCATCGCGCACGACCTGCGCACGCCGCTCGTGCATCTGCACACGCTGCTCGCGCGCGTGGCCGAGCGTGACAGCGTGCGCGCCGACGCTGCCGGTGCGGCGCTGCTGGATCAGGCGCGCACCGAAACCGGGCAACTGCTCGAACGCTTCCGGGCCATGCTGCGCATCTCCGAGATCGGCACGCTGCAAAGGCGCGGCGGCTTTGCGACCGTCGACCTGCACGAACTCGTGCAGGAACTTGCCGACCTCTACGAGCCGCTCGCCGAGAGCCGCGAACTCGAATGGCGCATCACGGCCGAGCCTGTCGCCGAAATTCACGGCGACCGCGCGCTGCTCTTCGAGGCATTCAACAATCTCATCGACAACGCCATCAAGTTCGCGCCGCAAGGCGGCGTGGTGAGCGTGACGCTGCGCTCAACGCCGCTAGGCCCCTTGCTCGAAGTGGCAGATAACGGTCCCGGTATTGCGCCCGGCGAGCGCGCGGCGGTCCTGCAGCGCTTCTACCGCGGCGAAGCGGTGCGTCATGTCGCCGGATCGGGTCTGGGGCTTTCCATCGTGGCCGCCGTGATGCGTGTTCACGACTTCACGCTACGCATCGACGACGCGCGAGACCTGGCGCGTGAGAAGCCGGGCGGCCCCGGTACGCGCATGAGCGTGGAATGCTGGCCGCGCTCGCTCGCCTGACCTCTCCCGTCCAGCCGTCGGGCATCCGCAGTCATGCGCATACTCCTCATCTCGCCGAATCACGCCGAAGGCGCCTGGCTTCAGAAAGCCCTGCAGGAAAGCGCGCATAGCCTGCAGCGCACGGAAGACCTGCGCGATGGATTGTTCGTCGCTGGCGAAGAACCCTTCGATGCGGTGATCGTCATGGCGCTCGACGGCGCGCTGCTGCCAGCGCTGCACGCCATCCTTCCCGGACTCTCGAAGGTCACGACCGGGGCGACGATCATTGCCGTGCTCGGCATCGAAGCCAGCGCGAGCGAGCGCTCGAAGATGCTGCGCGCGGGCGCCGACGCGTGCTTTCGCTACCCGTTCTCGTTCATCGAGATGCACGAGCGCATGCACGCGCTATTGCGCACCACGGCGGCGTGCGGCGGCGGCGTACAGGGTGGACAGCACGCGCAGCCCGCGAGCGGCGCTCAGCGCGTCCAGAACGCGCCGCAACTCGATGCAGGTACGCGCGAGATCGTGGAGGGCGCACGCCGCGCGGAACTCACGCGCCGCGAATATCTGCTCGTCGAATGCCTGCTGCGCCAGACCAATGTGCCCGTGCCGCGCGATCAGATGATCCGCTACGCCTGGCCCGAGAAGGACGACCTCGACGCTTCGACCGTCAACCTCGTCGTGTCGCGGCTGCGGCGCAAGCTCGCGCGCCAGGGCATGGAAGTGCGCATCGAAACCATCAGCCGCTACGGCTATCAACTGACGTTACCTGCGTTCGATCGAGACGCGCGCTGAGGTAACCGTTTGTGGGAACCGGTTACCTATCCGGGTCCGCACGCATGCGTTTGTTAACATCAAAAAGCGAAGGGCACGCTGAATGCGTGCCCTTCGCTTGTGCTCGGAAAGCCCTGCCTGTCGCGCTCAGTGCGCGTACAGCGTGGAGTTCAGGTACGCAAGCTGACCGTCCTGTTCCGCCTGAACGAGCTCGTGGTACACCTCGGCACGCGTCTTTTCGTGAACCGCTTGCCCATAAGGCGGTACCCATCCGCCGGGCGCAACCGTGGGAGCCGTGTCGTTCGATGCGACCTGGGTGGCGGTGGCGGCCTGACTGGCCTGCGCGCCGGCCGTCGGCGCCGAGGTTTGCGCGAATGCGGACGTAGTGGCGACGACGCCAGTGAGCGCAGCGATGATCATGAGTGCCTTCATGTGACTATTCCTCCAGGAGTGAGATCGGTTAGCCGGTTAGCGAATGCGATAAATCGCATCCCGGTATGAGTAGAATAGTTAGGTCACCCTATCGAACCCGATGCAGCACCATGAAGAAATGTTTATGAGCCTGAGAGGATTCGGTGAAAGGAAAAACCCCGCGCGAGGGCGGGGTTCGAGTGACGATCAAAACGGCTGCGGCCGCTTTGGGAGCGCTCAGGAAGCCGCCTTGCCCTCATGCAGGTCCTGCGTGCTCCAGCCGCCGCCTATCGCCTGTATGAGGCCCACAGTGGCATCGAGGCGACGTGTGTCCAGTTCCAGTGAAGCAATCTGCGTGGAGAGTTCGGTCGTTTGCGCTGTCACGACGTCGAGGTAGCTCACCACGCCGTCACGGTAGCGCGACATCGAAAGTGTAAGCGTGCGCTGCGCCGCCGTGAGCGCCTCGTCTTCGCGCTGCGCTTCGTCGCCGAGATGGTGCAGTAGCGCGAGGTTGTCCTCGACCTGCTGGAACGCACCGAGCACCGTGGCCTTGTATTGCGCGCCGTTCTCGGCGAGCTTCGCACGCGCACCGCGCACGACCGCCGCGCGGCGGCCGCCGTCGAAGATCGTCATCATGAGTGTGGGACCGATGGACCACATCTCATTGGGCGCGACGATCCACGGCGAGAACGTGTCGCTCTGGAAGCCGCCATCGAGTCCGAGCGAAAGATCAGGGAAGAACGCGGCCTTCGCCACGCCGATCTGTGCGTTGGCGGCGGCGACGCGTCGCTCTGCGGCGGCAATGTCGGGCCGTCGCTGCAGCAGCGCCGATGGCAGTCCCGCGGGCAGATTCGGCATATGCGGGCGGATCGTGTCCGGCGCGACGTTGAACTGCGAGGCCGGCACGCCGATGAGCGTGGCGATGGCGTGCTCATAGAGCGCGCGGCGCGCGCTCACGTCATCCGCTGCGGCCTGAGCCGAGGCGAGTTGCGTTTTCGCGCGCGAAACGTCGAGCGAAGAAGCAATGCCGCCGCGATGGCGGCTCTCGGTCAGCTCCAGCGCATGACGATAGGCGGCAATGGTGTCGTCGAGCAGCTTCGACTGCTGGTCCAGCCCGAGCAGGTCGAACCACGTGGTGGCGAGCTTCGCCTGCAGGCTCAATTGCAGCGACGCGATATCGGCCACGCTGGCTACGCTCGACGCTTCGCCGGCCTTCACCTCGTTGCGCACCTTGCCCCACAGGTCGAGGTCGTAGCCGATACCCACGTCGAGTGTGTTCGAGTTGTACACGTTCGGCTGATCCGAGCCGCGCAGCGGGCGCAGCGCCGACTGACGCTCGCGCGAGACGTTCGCCTCTGCGCCGACAGTCGGCAGCAGCGCGGAGCGCGCCTGCGCGACGAGCGCATCGGCTTCGTCGTGGCACGCGAGCGCGGCGGCGACGTTCGGATTCGCCTTCTCAACCTGCGGCTCGAGCTGATTCAACACGGGGTCGTCGAACGCGCGCCACCACCCGTCGCGCGGGAGCTGGTCGGCGGGGCGCGCCGTCTGCCAGTCGCCCGCTTCCTTGAAGTGCGTGGGAATGGCCGTCGCGGGCGCGTGATACGTGGGCGCGAACGAGCACGCCGAGAGCAGCAGGGCCACTGCAAGCGCAGCGGCACGCAACGGGTGCGCGCGCACAGACCGCTTAACCATGCGCACGCTCCGCATCGTGCACGGCTGCCGTCTGCGTCGATTGCGTGCCCGGCGCGTTGGTGGAAGCGAGGCGCACGAGGTCACCGCTCGCGAGCGAGTCCGGCGGATTGTCGATCACGCGTTCGCCAGCATGCAGGCCGGCCGTGATCTCCACGCGTGTGCCGAGATCTGTGCCGATCGTCACGTCGCGCAACTGCACGTGCTGATGCGCGTCCACCACGGCGATCTGCATGCCGTGCGCACGGAAGATCAGCGCGCTCGCGGGCACGAAGAGCGCGTGTGAATTGCCGGGCATCGCGAGGTGGACTTCGGTGTACTCGCCGGGGAAGAGCAGGCCCTCCTTGTTGTCCACGGCGAGTTGCACGAGCATCGTGCCCGAAGCGGGCGAGATCGACTGGTCGGTGTCCACGAGCTTCGCGTCGAACTTGACTCCAGGGCGTTCGGGCACGGTGAGCGTGGCGTGCATGCCTGGCTTGATCGAGGCGGCGTCGCTTTGCGGCACGCTCACGTACACGCGCAACTGGCTCGCGTCCGAGACGGTGAAGAGATCGGGGCCGCTGCCGCTGCCCGCGTCGATCAGTGCGCCCACGTCGGTCTTGCGCGCGGTGACGATGCCGTCGAACGGCGCCGTGATGCGCTTGAACGACTCGAGCGCCTCGAGCCGCCGCACGTTGGCCTCGTTGGCCTCAACGGTAGCCTGCTTCGCGATCAGATCGGAGGTTTTCTCGTCGGCCTCCTGCTGCGAGACCGAGTCCTGCTTGAGCATCTCGGTCCATCGCTTCGCGGTGGTGGCGGCGAGCTTTTCGTTGGCGACGGAATTCTGCAAATCGGCGCGCGCCTGCTGCAACTGCTGGTCGAGGTCGGGGGTGTCGATCACGCCGAGCAACTGGCCCGCCTTCACGTGCGTGCCGATATCGGCGTACCACGCGTGCAGATAGCCGGAAACGCGCGCGTAGATGGGCGCGTTGATATAGGCGGCCAGACGCCCCGGCAGCACGAGCGGCTCCGATGCCGGGCTTGCTTGCGGCTGCACGGTGGCGACGGTGGGAATGGCCTGCGCGTCGGTCCACGTGGCAAGTTCTTGATGCGCGTGTACTCGGCTGAATATGCCGCCGGACACGATGCCGGCCGCGACCATGAGCGCGATCGCCGCAGTGGATTTGAGGTGACGCAGCGGCTGCGGCGAGGCGATGTCGATTTCAGTGGACATGGGCTTCTCCCGATTCGAGGGCAGGTTGATCCGTAGATGATTCGGTATGCTGACTATCGTCGTTGCGACCTTTATCGCCTTTGTGCACAAGGCTGAACACCACGGGCACGAACAGCAGCGTCGCGCAGGTCGCGCAGAGCAGACCGCCGATCACGGCGCGGCCAAGCGGCGCATTCTGCTCGCCGCCGTCGCCCATGCCGAGCGCCATCGGCGCCATGCCGATGATCATCGCGAGCGCCGTCATGAGCACGGGGCGAAAGCGCGTGAAACCCGCTTCGAGCGCGGCGCGCATGGCGTCGCCGGTGACGGCGAGACGCTCGCGAGCGAACGACACCACGAGAATGCTGTTCGCGGTCGCCACGCCCATGCAGAGAATCGCGCCAGTAAGCGCGGGGACGGAGAGCGGTGTGTGCGTGGTGAACAGCATCCAGACGATGCCGGCAAGCGCTGCGGGCAGGGCGCTCACGATCACGAACGCATCGCTCCACGAGTGGAAGTTCACGACGATCAGCAGATAGATGAGCCCCACCGCACCGGCAAGCCCGAGCAGAAGACCCGTGAACGCGCTATTCATGGTCTGCACCTGCCCGCGCATGGTGACCGTCGAACCTTTCGGCAAGTCCTTGGCGCTCGCGTGAATCACCTTGTTGATCTGCGAGGAGACGGCGCCGAGATCGAGGCCTTGCGTGGTCGCGTAGATGTCGTAAAGCGGTTCGATGTTGTAGTGCGAGACGACGGCATCGCTCACGCCACGCGTAATCGTGGCGATACCGCCAAGAATCTGCGAGCTGCCGCTCTTGCCCGTGACCGGCAGATTCTGCAGGTCGGAAAGCGTGGTCATGCGGTACTGCGGCGTTTGCGCGACGATGGGGTAGGACACGCCATTCTTCGGGTTGAGCCAGTAGGTGGGCGACACCTGGCTCGTGCCCGAAAGGCTCGCCACCACGGAGTTGGTCACGTCCTGCTCGGTAATGCCGAGTTCGTCGGCACGTGAGCGGTCGACGGCCACCGTGAGCTGCGGATAAGTCGATGCCTGCTGGATGCGCGGGTCCGCAATGCCGGGAATTCTCGCGATCTTGTGCAGCAGTTCATTCGCATAGACCTTGTTCGTGGCCTGGTTCGGTCCGCTCACCTGCACGTCGATCGGCGCGGGCGAACCGAAGTTGAGAATCTGGCTCACGATATCGGCGGGCAGGAAGGAGAACGTTGTGCCCGGAAAGCGGCGCGGCAGCTCCGTACGCAGCTCGCGCACATATTGCGCCGTGGGCGCGTGCGACTTGGCGAGAGAGATCAGGATGTCGCCATCCTGCGGGCCGATCGTGCCGCTGTTGTTGTACGTGAGGTTGATGCCGCTGTTTGGCAGTCCGATATTGTCGATCACGCTCGTGAGCTGGTCGGGCGGAATGGCCTCGCGAACCGTGTCTTTGATATGGTCGAACAGATCGGCGGTTTCCTCCACGCGCGTGCCGATGGGCGCGCGCACGTGCAGCGCAATTTCACCGGAATCGATATCGGGGAAGAAGTTGCGGCCAAGGAACGGGGTGAGCGCGAACGAGAGCGCGACAATCGCGAGAAAGCCCACGACAAAGCGTCGCCGGTTCGTGAGCGCGAGTCCGAGTACGACGCGATAGCCCGCGCGCACGCGCTCGAAACGTCGCTCGAATCCGCGTTGAAACAGCACGAGCGGGTTGCGTATGGGTCGCATGGGGTCGTGCGCGCCATGCGGCGCCATGACGGCGGCCAGTTCGCCCGAAGCATGCCCTTGCGAAGCGTGTGGCTTGAGCAGGTAGCGGGCCATCATCGGCACGAAGGTGCGCGAGAGCACGAACGAAGCGATCATCGCGAAGATCACGGCCTCGGCCATCGGCACGAAAAGGAAGCGCGCAATGCCGTCGAGCAGGAGCATCGGCACGAAGACGATGCAGATGCAAAGCAGCGAAACGAGCGCCGGCATGACGATTTGTGCGGCGCCATCGAGAATCGCGCGGCGAACGTCCTTGCCTTGCTCCAGGTGCCAGTTGATGTTTTCGATCGTGACCGTAGCGTCGTCCACGAGTATGCCAACCGCGAGCGCGAGACCGCCCAGCGTCATCACGTTGAGCGTTTCGCCGCACGCGGCGAGTCCAGCGATTGCCGCAAGCACGGCGAGTGGAATCGACGCGGCGATGATGAGCGTCGAGCGCCAGCTGCCGAGAAAGAGCAGGATCATCGCCGAGGTCAGCGCGGCCGCAATCAAGCCTTCGCGCGCGACACCGCTCACGGCGCCTTTCACGAACACCGACTGGTCGGAGAGCGCAACGAGCTTCAAACCCGGCGGCAACGACTGCTCGATGAGCGGGAGTTTCGCCTTGACACCGGCAATGATGTCGAGCGTCGAAGCCGAGCCGTTCTTCATGATGCTCATGAGCACGGCGCGGTGACCGTCCACGCGCACGATATTCGATTGCGGCGGATAGCCGTCGCGAACGTGGGCCACGTCGCGCATATAGATCACTGTGCCATCCACGGTCTTGATGGGCAGCGCGTTGAGCTGGTCGATGGTAAGCGGGCTGTTGTTCAGGCGTACGTTGTATTCATAGCGACCGATTTTCTGCGTGCCGGCGGGAATGATCTGATTTTGCTGGGCGAGTGCGGTAGCCACGTCCTGTGCCGAAAGCTTCTTCGCTTGCAGCGCTTGCGGGTCGAGGTCGATCTGTACCTCGCGCACTTTGCCGCCGTAGGGCGTGGGAATCGCGACGCCCGCCACGGAAAGTAGTTGCGGCCTGATGAAGTTGGTCGCGTAGTCGGCGAGCTTCTGCTCGTCGAGCGTGTTGCTCGTGAGCGCGAGTTGCAGCACCGGCACCGTGGACGCGTTGTAGTTGAGAATCTGCGGCGGTGTGGTGCCGGGCGGCATCTGCTTGAGCACCGTCTGCGAAACCGACGTGACCTGCGCGGTGGCCGTGCGGATATCGACCGTCGGCTGGAAGAAGATCTTCACCACGCCGTAGCCGCGAAACGACTGCGACTCGATATGCGCCACGTCGTTGACGGTGGTGCCGAGTGTGCGCTCGTAGTAGCTGACGATACGGCCCGCCATGTCGTCGGGTTGCAGGCCCGCGTAATTCCACACGACACTGATGACGGGAATGCGGATATCGGGAAAGATGTCGGTAGGCGTGCGTAACGCTGCGAGCGGGCCCGCGATCAGGATCAAGAGGGCCAGCACGATGAACGTATAAGGACGGTTCAAGGCTAACCGGACGATTTTCAGCATCAGATGGGGCTCCGTTCAGGCGTCGGGCTGCGCGCCACGCGTGGGGCAGCCGACGCCGATATTGTGTCGGGCGCGTCCTAACACGCGGGAGCCAGGCAAATGAAAAATGATTTAGCTGCGTGCCGGTCTCGTAGGGCGTGAAGGACTGCGAAATGAAGCGAAGCCGAGAGAACGGCAGTCATGTCGAGGATTGCGTCAACCCAGCAGATAGCCGGAGCCGCGGATCGTGCGGATGAGCGAAGGTTGGCCGGGCGTGTCCACGCGGTTGCGCAGGCGTCCGACGTGAACATCCACGAGATTGGTGCCGGGGTCGAAGCGGCCGCCCCACACGCCTTCGAAGATCATGGTGCGCGTGAGTACCTGGCCCGCGTGGCGCATCATGAATTCGAGCACGCGCAATTCGGTGGGACGCAGGCGCAGCACCTTGTCGCGGCAACTGAGCCGCCGTTTGACGAGATCGAGTTCGAGCGGCCCGACGCGCAGCACGGTTTCCGTGGTGGCGGGGCGCGTGCGCCGGCGCACGAGCGCTTCGACACGGGCGGACATCTCGTCGATCGAAAACGGCCGCGTGAGGTAGTCGTCGCACCCGGCGCGCAGGCCCTGGATGCGTTCCTCGACACCCGTGGTCGAGCTCATCACGATTACCGGTGTTTCGATACCCACGCCGCGCATGGTGGTGACGATCGTGAGACCGTCGAGGTCGGGCAGGCGCCGCTCGAGCGCGACGACGTCATAGTCGCCCGCCATCACCATCGCAATGCCTTCGCGGCCTGAGCGGGCCACGTCCACGGTGAAGCCGGTGGAGGCGAGCGTGGGCACGACGGTACGCTCGGTAACGGCGTCGTCTTCAATGGTTAGTATTCTGGGCATGGCTTTCCACCCGTTGTGACGAAAAGAACTAAAAGCATGAGGCAATATCAAGCCACTGCGCGCAACGGCGGCGCAGCGCGCGTCTGCGCCACGTTCGTGCGGAACTGGTCGACCGCGAAGTCGATAAAGCTGCGGATCTTCATCGTGAGGTAGTTGCGGCCAGAATAGACGATCGAGATGTGCTGCACGCCGCCGTTCACGTCGAACGCGTTGAGCACGGGCAAGAGCGCGCCGCGGGCGAGGTCGTCGGCCACGAGCGGCAGCGGCAGCAGTGCGATGCCCATGTCCGCGAGCGCGGCGGCGCGCACGGTCGCGTAGCCGTTGGCCGTCATCGGGCCGTTCACGTTGATGCGCTGCGCACCCTCTGCGTTCGAGAGTTCCCAGTGGCGCGGCGCATCGGAAACCGCGAGCAGGCCGTGCTCGGCGAGTTCCGCGGGACTGCGAGGCATGCCGTGGCGAGCGAGCCACGCGGGCGTGGCGACGAGCATCTCCTTGATCGAAGTGAGCTTGCGGCTCACGAGCGAGGCATTCACGCTCTGGCGGTCGGTTGCGAAGCACACGTCGAAACCGCCTTCGATCAGGTCGATGTGCGTGTCGTACGCCGTTACGTCGAATTCCACGCGCGGATTGACCGCGCGATACGCGCCGAGCACGGCGGGGAGTCCCGAACTCGCGAACACAGCAGGCGCGGCGATGCGCAGCACGCCGCTGGGGTCGCGCGTGGCGCGCACGAGTTCCGATTCGACTTCGTCGAGCTTTTCGATCACGGCGCGACAGCCATCCAGATAGAGGCGTCCAGCTTCGGTGAGAGAAAGGCTGCGCGTAGAGCGGTTCAGAAGACGCATGTTCAAATGCGCTTCGAGCATGCCGACGCTGCGTGTGACGGCCGCAGCTGACATGCCGAGCTGTTTGCCGGCAAGGTTGAAGCTGCTCAGATCGACGACGCGCGTAAAGACGCGCATGGCTTGGAGCTGGTTCATGGGCGATATTCCTGGGCAGACGCGCCAGCACGAGGCCGAGCGCGGGCATCGACGCCGCACATGGCGGCGACGTTTCGTACACGCTTCGTGCGTGATCAGTCGGGGAAGATGAGGGCGCGGGAAGCGCGCCTAATTTGGCAGTGCTTGCGTAAAGACATGTGCGTCGCGCTGAGCGGCGGCTTCGTGCGCGCAGAGCGCGGCCTTGAGCCGATGCCCGCTTTCGGTGGGAATCGCGAAACCCGCCCAGCCGAGACCGGTATGGCGCAGGAACACGACGGTGCCGTCGAACAGCGGATTGCGTTCGGTGTACCAGCAAGGATCGATCTCGAGCACGTATTGATGCGAGCGCAACGGCTGCTCGGGTACCGCTGGCTGCATGTGTGCGCGCAGTTTGCTGAGTTCTTCGATCAGGCCATCGACATCGGGCGTGTCGAGCAGCACGACCTGGCCGCCTACCTTCACACAAACCGCGTGCTGGCCGTATTCATTGACGAGTTCGATCGACATCGGCTTTTGCATATTGCGTTCCTCGCAGTGCTGAAACTGAAAGGCATTATCGGTGCCCAATCGGAACGCATGATTTAAGTTGCGGCGCACTCCAGATGAAAACAAATTTAGAAAGCGACGATTCGCTTTCCCGTCATGGCGGCATGGCGTGCATCGCACGCGTTAATCACCCGGGCTGCCGGATGGCCATCGTTTCATGCCTCGCGATGCGTGTGTTTATTCTTGTCGTGCTGTTTGCGCAATTGCGGCGCGTGATTATTGCGCCCGCTGACGAGAAACGCTGCAATCAAACGGAGCAAGCGAATAGGAGAAGCGCACGGTCGGCCACGGAAGCGATCCCATAAGCGGATTCGAACAAGCTGAGCGCAGCCCCTTCTCATGCGTCCGGAAGGAGCGCGTGGATCGGGTGCAAACGGCGCATCCCAAACATGCATACAGAATGAACTATATATACGCACAGAAATATCAATTGTTGATATTCGGCGCGCGTCGGTAATCTGGCTGACATACCGACCAGCAAGCCCCGCTATGACCCGCGCCGCACTCATCGACTGGCTGACGAGTTTCGTGCCCACCCCGGCTGCGCCGCAATGGCGCGAGCGGTTGAGGCGCTGTGGCGGGGCGTTGATCGGCATCGCGTTCACGGGGCTCGCAACCCACCTGGTGTTCGGCGCGGCGGGCGATATCCCGCTGCTTGTGGCGCCCATGGGGGCCTCCGCGGTGCTGCTCTTCGGCGCGTCGGACAGTCCGCTTGCCCAGCCGTGGTCGATTCTTGGCGGCAACTTCGTCTCTGCGCTGGTCGGCGTGGCGTGCGCGCAATGGATCGCGTCGCCCATCACGGCGGCCTCCGTCGCCATAGCGCTCGCGATCTGCGCGATGTTTCTATGCCGCTGCGTGCATCCGCCTTCAGGTGCGGTCGCGCTGACTGCCGTGCTTGGCGGTCCCGCTGTCCACGCGCTCGGCTTTCACTTTGTGCTGGCGCCGATCGCGTTCCAGTCTTTCGCCTTGCTCGGCGCTGCGCTCGCCTTCCACGCGCTGACCGGGCACCGCTATCCGCGCGCCGCGTTTCGTCCGGTGCCGCAGGCCGTTGCCGTGCCGCTTGCCGCGCTATCGCATCTTCGACTGGAACCGCTGGATGTTCCACAAAGATCATTCGAACAACTAACGTGTGAGGAAATCATGTCGATTGGCTGTCCCGCCGTGCCCGCGACAATGGGTGCGCGGGCGGCGCACGACATGTTCCGCCGCCACGGTGCTTCGACGCTGCCCGTAGTCGACGCGATGGACCGCGTGGTTGGCGTCGTCACGCATCATGCGCTCGGCGATCTCGTGCCGGCGGCCGGCATCGAGCGATTCTGGAACACGTTGCGTCGCGCGGTGTTGCGCGAGTCGGCGCGGGTGGAAGAAACGGTCGAGGCGGTGATGGCGGCGGGCGTGCATGCTGTCCATCGGGCCACGCCGCTCGCGCATCTGGTGCCGATTTTCATCGAACACGCTTACCACGATATTCCCGTGATGGACGATGCGCGGCGGCTCGTCGGCGTGGTCAAGCATTCCGACATGATCCGCTGGCTCCATCACCATACGGGCGTTGCCGAGGCCGCCGCAGCGGCGGCCTGAGGTTGCTCGGAACCGCATCAAACCACGAACAGCAACGCCGCGAACACCACATAGAGCCAGCCGACATGCGTGAGTTGACGGCTGCGCACCTTCGGCGCACGAAACGCCCACTGCAGGAACAGAATGGCAACCATGGTCGTCACGGCCGCGAGAATCGAAGGCGTGCCGAGATGCCACGGCGTGAAGAAGAGGCCGAACGCCGTGGGAATCGTGGCCTGAATCATCATCGCACCGCTGATGTTTGCCAGCGCGAGGCGCTCCTTGCCCTGACGCACCCAGATGATCGCGTTCATGATCTCGGGCAGTTCCGTGGCGATGGGGCTGAACAACACGGCGGTCAACTGCGGGCTCAGACCGAGCCATGGCCCAACTGCGCTGATCTGCTGCACGAACAGATGCGAGGCCCCGAAGATCACTGCGAGCGCACCCAGCGTCTGCAGCACGATCCACACCATGGCCGGATTCTCGTCATGCGGGCGCAGCTTCAGCGGTTCGAGATCGCCTTCCACTTCGCCGCTGTCTTCGGCGGAAAGCTCCTTCCAGCAGTAGAACGCGTAGGCCGCGAGAAACGCGATCCCCAGCAGCGGCTTGAAGCGGAACAGCACGAGCCCGAGCGCGATCTTCGCCACGAAGATCGCGAGGAACCAGAGCTGGTCGCGGCGCAGGCGGCGCGTATTGACATCGACGGTGGCAGCGCGCTCGCGGCCCACGCGCTTCGCGGTGGCGAGCAGTGCGACGCCCACTACGGCATAGGCGATCGTGCTGAGCGCGAGCGGGCCGCCAATCGCGGCGCCCACGCCAATTTCCTTGTGTGCAGGATCCCCGCCGAAAGCGACCGCAACGAGCGTGACCACGCTCTCGGGCAACGCCGTGCCGAACGCGGCGAGGATCGTGCCGGTGGCGGTCTGCGTGATCTTGAGCTTTTGACCGAGCCACTCGACGCTATTGACGAAGGTCTCGCAAGACAAATAGATGATGCCGGCCGAGGCAACGAGCAGGGCGAACGTCAAGATCATGACGAACGCTCCGTGGCGCAAATGAGAAGGTGATGCGGGGCGAGACGAGTCATTGGTATTGCCGTAGTGTGCGAGCCGGGCACCGAAACCATGACGCTTCCCTTCGCCCGGCCCGGGTGAAAGGGAAAACGTCATAGGTCTCGTCAGGCCGCGCAGTTCAGCGATTCGTTGCAGCGCTTCGCTGCAGCAACTCGCAATACGGCTGCCGACGCCATGGTGCAGGGGGCACCAATTATGTTGACGACGGCGCAACGCCCAGGTTGGCGCTGCAGACTACTCCCCTAAGACAGGCGGCGATTATAGCCGAAGTTCGTGGCGGCGAGCGATTTTCAGCGCGCTCGCCGCGCGCAATGCGGATCAGAACATCAGAACTTGTGGCGCAGGCCGACCATCGCCATGGCCTGCTTGTCGTTGCTCGCATCGTTGCCGAAGTCGCCGAACGAGGCGACCGCGTTGACGAGCTCGCCCGTCTCGGCGTCGATGGTCTTGCCCGACGCCTTCTGGTAGCCCGCGAGCACGTAGATGTCGGTGCGTTTGGAGAGGAAGTAGTCGCCGCCCAGGCTGAACTGGTTATAGCTCGCGTCGACGCCGTTGCCATGACCCTTCGTGTAGTTGTAGCCGAAGCCGACGAGCGCAACCGGCGTGACCTGATAGTTGACGAAGGCCTGACCCGTGTTGAACTTCGTGTTGCTGTTCGCGCCGGCCGCGCTCTGATAGTTCGCGTACTCGACGTTGCTGTACGCGAGGCCTGCCGTCACCGGCCCGTACGTGTAATCGCCGGCCGCACGAATGATCTGCAGCGAGTTCGCGGAGACGAAGCCGCCCGTGATGGCGGTGGAATCCACGTTGACATCGGTGTTCGGATTCAGGCCGTCGAACGTCGCGACCGTGCCGCCGTTGCTGTTGGCCTTGAAGTAGCCCGCGCCGAAGCCGAACGGACCGTGGTTGTACGCGGCCGCCACGGCCCACGTCTGGCCCGCGCCGGTGCTGCCGGGCTGGCCGCCGAACGCGTACATCGCGCTCATTTGCAGGCCGCCGAAATTAGGGCTCGCGTACTTGATCGAGTTGCTGGTGCGGTAGCTGTTGTCGTAGTTGTCCATGTCGCCCGGTGTGGCGAACGCGGAACCGAATGCACCGTCGTTGGTGAGCGGCTGCAGCAAGTCGATGAGCGGATCGTACTGGCGGCCGAGCGTGACGGCGCCGGCGGTGCTCGAATTCAGGCCGACCATCGCCGTGCGGCCGAAGAGGCGGCCGCCCTGGTTCTGCTTGCCGTTGTCGATATTGAAGCCGCTCTCGAGCTTGAAGATCGCCGAAAGCCCGTTGCCGAGATCCTCAGTGCCACGCAGGCCCCAGAGGTTCGGCGACAGATTGCCGGACATCATCTGGAACGTGCCGCCCGAACCGTTCTTGCCTTGCTGGTTGCCGAACCAGGCAACGGAGGTGTCGAGCGAGCCGTAGAGCGTCACGCTGCTTTGCGCGTGGGCGAGGGAAGCGAAGGATGCCAGCGTAAAGGCGGCGGCGAGAGCTTTTTTTTTCATTGAATGGTCTTCGTTGATGAGTGGCATTAGATGAGAGTGAATTCGCGGCGCGCGAAGGCATACGAAGGCGCGATGCGGCAGGCGGCCCGAAATTCAGCGGCGATTATGCGTAACGCCCTGCATGGACGAATTCGAAAAACGGAAAGACTGAGTTTCAGAAAGCGCATGAGCGCCAATGCGCCGCCAGTTCGGCTTCACAAGGCTGCGACGTACCCTGGCGTTGTTTTTTTGCGGCGGTTTTTCGATTGATCAGAATACCTAAATAAATATCGAAGCCGGGATTGGTATGGCACCGATTAAACATTTCTTCATTTTCGTGCGGGTGTTTGGCGAAAGTCGTGCCTCTATCCTTGCCTCACGAGTCGCAACCCGATTCGACGCCGAAGCGCGCAACGCATCCGGCCCTGACCGATGACCCCGGCCCGCGAGGCCGCACAGGAGAAACGAGGTGAAACTATTCAAGCGCGGCGCATGCGCCGCAATCATGCTGTCGATATCGGCGCTCGCCCACGCACAGGCGGCGAGCGCACCGCAAGCGCCCGCACAGCAGCTGACGAGCGCACAAGTCCCGCAGGCCGACGCGCCGGTCACACGCGCTCAGGTGCGCCACGAACTCGTGCATGCCGAGCGCGACGGGCAGATCCAGACGCTCGATCGAACGCTGTACGCGCATCACTGACGCCGGTCGCGCGTTTGCGTCGCGGCGAAGCAGGCCGCGCGTCGTGACGCAACCTCGCATCGCGGCCAGTCAATGTCGGTTTATTCCATCTCATTCATGAAATCACGCGTTCTTTCCTATGTGTTGCGCGCCGCGCTGTACGTTACGGTCGCCGCGGCCTTCTCCGGATGCGCGAGCCTGCATCCGCAGCCCAACGGCCCAGGCGATTGCGTCGGGCCCGCTGGCTTCTGTGTGCCGTTCTTTGGCTCGTAGTTTCCCCTTGGGGAATGTGTCTTGCGAACCGGCTCGCGCGCCGGCCGATTTCAAACCGGAGGTGGGATAGGCTCACGCTCTTGAAGGGGCGTAAGGACCGGTTCGGGCGGCGTCGCGCCAGCCAGGGCGGCGCGTGCAAGGCGCGCGACGGATTGCAGAGCGGCCTCTGGATTGGGCGCTGGCGTTTCTGCAATGGTCAGGACCAGGTCCAGCACTTCACGTGCGCGCGCAAGATCGTGCAGCGCACGGGCGCGGACCCGGTCGGCATGAAAGACGCGCGCTTTGCGCTCGCGCGGGCTCATGGCGCGATCTTCCATTCGACAGTGGGCCGCCGCCATACTCGCCTGTCGTGACGGGAACAACGCGTGACGGGTTCACACCAACGCCTGACGTATGGCCGCCGGAGGTTCACGCGGCTGAAAGCGACGAGTCCTTCGGGCTTCTGGAACGATACGGGGTCGGCCAAGTTCACTTGCCCCTACGCTTCGCTTCGGTTTGCACTTCGGCTTCGCGCTGGTTGCAGAGCGCGTCGAGGAAAGCCGCAAGCGCTTCAATGCGGTCCTTCGAAAAATACGGATCGCTTCCCACGAGCCATGCGAGATACTCGGCAATGTCCCGCATGCCGCATCCGCAATCTTCGTTGCGTATCGACGCAAGCATCGCGGCTGGATCGGGCGCGACATGCGCATTCAGAAGCTCGCACGCATGCTGGAAGATGCGTCCGTGCAGGTCGTGAGCGAAGTCTTTGGCGCGCAACGAGCGCCAGTCAAATTGCGCGAGGGGGTACCCGAGCAGAATGGAGCGCAACACGAGTTGTTCGCCGCGCGTGCGTGCATCATCTTCGAAGCGGATCATGGTTTCCTCAATTCGTTCAGTCCCGCTGGCCATGGCAGTCGAGCGGGAATCTGGAGTCGATGAATCAGTGACATGAACGCATTACGCGGTATTTCAATGCGGCAATTTAAAAAATCTTTAATGCTGTCGGTTAATCCTGACATATTGAGGAATACGTATTTATGTGGATTACAAATGAATAACATCGCGCCCCGAGTGTGACTCGGGCAATGGTGTCGGGTCGCCTTGGGTCTTCGAGCGCGCATAATAGGTGTTGGCGCGGCGCACTCACAACGCGCGCATACAAGGAGGCCCATGAACCGCGAAACCTGTACCGACGCTGAGATCCTCGCATCCTGGCAGCGCAACGCGACGCCATGGATCGCCGCCGTGCGCGGCGGCGAGATTGCGAGCCGTCGTCTCGCGACGGACGCAGCGGTGCTCGACGCCGTGCTTGCGTGTTCGCCGCGCAGCGTGATCGATCTCGGCTGCGGCGAAGGCTGGCTCGCGCTGGCGCTCGCGCGCCGCGGCATCGCGGTGACAGGCGTGGACGCGGTGTCCGAACTCGTGGAGGCCGCGCGTGAGGCGGGGCTCGCGGACTGCCGTCTGCTTACCTACGAGCAGATCGCGCAGGGTGCGCTGGACCGACGCGCCGATGTGGTCGTGTGCAATTTTTCGCTCATTGGCGCGACCTGCGTCGACGATCTGCTGCGCGCGGTGCCCGCGTTGCTCGAGCCGCAAGGCACGCTTATCGTGCAGACGCTGCATCCGCTCATGGCATGCGGCGATGAACCTTACGTCGATCGCTGGCGCGCCGGATCGTGGGCCGGATTCAGCACTGCGTTTCGCGACGCGCCGCCGTGGTACTTTCGCACGCTGGAAAGCTGGATCGCGTTGCTCGATGCGAGCGGCCTCGCCCTGCGCGCGCTGCGCGAGCCGCTCGATCCGCGCAGCGGCAAGCCGGCTTCAGTGCTGTTCGTGGCGCAACGGCGCGGCTGACAGCGCCGCCCCAGAACAGGGTCACAAACGCGGCCGAAAACGAGGAGGCAGAGACGATGGCAATGATTTCTCACGTCTACATCGGCGTGAACGATTTTGAGCGGGCATTGGCGTTCTATTCCCCGATCATGCAGGCGCTGGGCTTCGTGCAGAAGTTCCGCGAGCCCGAGTACCCGTGGGCGGGCTGGATGGAACCGGGCGTGCCGCGCCCGCTCTTCCTGGTGGGCCGGCCGTGGGACGGCAACGCCGCGCAGCCCGGCAACGGCCAGATGATCGCGTTGCTTGCGCCTTCGCGCGCGGCAGTCGACGCCGCTTACGCCGCCGCGCTCGCGCATGGCGGCTCCGACGACGGCGCACCGGGCCTGCGCCCTCACTATCACCCGAACTACTACGGCGCGTACGTTCGCGATCCTGAAGGCAACAAGCTCTGCGTCTGCTGCCACGATCCGGCGGCCGACTGACACGCCGGCGCACGCGCCATCACACGGGCGTCCCATTCGCTGTGCTACCCTTGCCCTGCCTTGGGCCGAGGGTGCCGTGCGCGCGCCTGAACGACCGCCGGTGGGCGGCCCGGTGTATCGAAGTCGAAAATCGAAGTCCTGAGCCAAAGTCCCGAGCCGCGTTTTATCGCGCGTAGCCGCCGGGACAACGATCAATAACAGGAAGAAGACCCAGATGAAAAAGCACGAGACACAACGCGCAGGTTCGCGTGGCCGCTTGCGCACGCTGATGGCCGCCGTGGTGCTGGCCGGCGGCGCGCAAGCGGCGCACGCCGCCACCGAAATCCAGTTCTGGCATGCGATGGAGTCCGAACTCGGCCAGCGGGTGAATGAGATCGCTCAGCAGTTCAACGCGTCGCAGAGCGAATACAAGATCGTGCCCGTCTTCAAGGGCACTTACGACCAGACGCTCGCTGCCGGCATCGCGGCCTATCGCAGCGGCGACGCGCCCGCCATCCTGCAGGTGTACGAAGTCGGCACCGCGACGATGATGAACGCGAAGAAGGCCGTGCTGCCCGTATACGACGTGATGAAGACCGCCGGCGTGCCCCTCGACGAGAAGGGCTTCGTGCCGACTATCGCGAGTTACTACAGCGACGCGAAGACCGGCCATCTCGTGTCGATGCCATTCAACAGTTCGACTCCCGTGCTCTACTACAACCGCGACGCCTTCAAGAAGGCCGGCCTTCCCGACGCGCCGCCGAAGACCTGGCCTGAAGTCGCTGCGGCTGCCGCGAAGCTCAAGGCTTCGGGCATGAGCTGCGGCTTCACCACGGGTTGGCAGGGCTGGATCCAGATCGAGAATTACAGCGCATGGCATGGTGCGCCGATCGCGACGCGCAACAACGGCTTCGACGGCCTCGACGCGCAGCTCGAAATCAACAAGCCGCTGCAGGTCGCGCATATCGCCTTCCTGCAGGACATGGCGAAGCAGGGCACGTTTACGTACGTCGGGCGCAAGGATGAGGCCAATGCCAAGTTCTATAGCGGGGACTGCGGGATCATGATGGGGTCGTCCGGTGCGCTCGCGAACGTCCAGCAATATGCAAAGTTCAAGTTCGGCACCGGCATGATGCCGTATGACCCGAGCGTGAAGGGTGCGCCGCAGAACGCCATCATCGGCGGGGCGAGCCTGTGGGTGCTGGGCGGCAAGAATCCCGAGGTCTACAAGGGCGTGGCGAAGTTCCTCGCGTATCTGAGCTCGCCGGCCGTGGCCGCCAAATGGCATCAGGACACGGGCTATCTGCCGGTGACGAAGGCTGCCTACGAACTCACGCAGCAGCAGGGCTTCTACACATCTCACCCGGGCGCCGACACGGCCACGAAGCAGATGCTCAACAAGCCACCGCTGCCGTGGACCAAGGGCCTGCGCCTTGGCAACATGCCGCAGATCCGCACGATCGTCGACGAGGAACTCGAACAGGTGTGGACGGGCGCCAAGACGCCGCAACAGGCGCTCGACTCGGCCAATTCGCGCGGCAACGAGTTGCTCAGGCGTTTCGAGCAGCAGGCGGCGAACTGACGCTTGTGCGCTCGCGAGGTGAAATGATGTGATGCGGCGCCTTCGCACGAGGCGTCGCGCAGCGCCCCAAACGGCGGATTTCAGTCCCGTCTTTTGGGGCGCCTCGCTTTTCGGCGCGGCGTCAGACTGCCGCGCCGCCGTGACTACGACGGTTTCGCGTCGCCTTTCGCAGTGGGAGGCGCAGGCGGATTCCAGCCGTAGCCCAGCGCCTTGTACAGGTTCACGATTTCGGCGAGCTGCTGATCCAGAAGCCGTGACTGCTGCAACTGCGCATTGAAGAGACTGCGCTCTGCGTCGAGCACTTCCAGATAGCTCGTGTAGCCGCCTTCATAGAGGTCGCGACAGCCCCGCACTCCGTAAGCGCGCTCACCTGTCGCGTGGTCGCGTCGAGCTGATCGCGCGTGCGTGCTGTGCCGACCAGCGCGTTCTCGACATCGGCGAATGCCTGCTGGATCGTCTTTTCGTAGCTGAAGAGCGCCTCCTGCTGCGCCGCCTCGGCCTGATGCACGGACCCCGCGATCGCGCCGCCCTTGAAGATGGGTTGCGTGAGCGCGCCAGCGAACGACCAGACGCGAGCAGGCCCCGTCCAGAGCCCGGAAAGCGCCGTGCTCGCCGCGCCGAACATGCCGGTAAGCGAGATGTCGGGGAAGTACTGCGCGCGCGCCGCGCCGATCGACGCGTTCGCCGCAACGAGCGCTTGCTCGGCCTGGAGAACGTCGGGGCGGCGCTCGAGCAAGGTGGAGGGCAAGCCCGAGGGAATGGCCGGTGCGCTCAGCGCGGTGATCGCCTTGCCGCGTGGAATCGGGCCATGATTCTGGCCGAGCAGCAGCGAAATCGCGTCTTCCTGCTGTGCGATCTGCTGCTGGATGCTGAACACCGAAGCTTGAGCCGACTCTCCCTGGCTCAACTGCACCTTCGACACGACGCCGCCGGCAAAGCGTTCCTCGAACAGATCGAGCGACCCTTTGCGGCTCGCGAGCGTGGCCTGCGCGATCTGCAACTGGTTGTCGTAGTCGCGCAGTTGCAGAGCGTCATGTCGCCTGTCGACGAACTCGACGAGTTCATGTACATCATGTTGTCCGCGCCGTTGACCTGCTGCTCGATCGGAGTGGCCACGTTCTGCGCGACGACGTCGGCGTTCGCACCCGGGTAGCTCGTGCTCACGGTGACCTGCGGCCGGTGCATGACGACGCGTTTGCCGTCTGCGTCGAAGACCTGCGGCCAGCCATGCCGGGCGGTAGAGTGCGTTGGACTGTCCGCTTGCTTTTCCACCAGATTCCACGCGCGCGCAGTGATGGCGAGCAGTGACGCCCAGGCTGCTTTCCGCTTTATCGCCGAGTCTTGCGCTTGTAAGTTCGTAGTCCTCGTCGAATTAGAAATCATGATGCAAATCGGGATAGTTGGAAGGAGTGCTAACGCGTACGTGCAGGCGCCGGCATTGCGCAAGCGGGCAGCGAAAGGGAGAAAGGCGAACGGAGGGCGGCCCCAGGCCGCCGCCCACTCGCCGCATCACGCTGGGGCCGCAGGGCTTATTCCGTGATTCCTGTATCGGGATCGGAATTGGCGGCTTGGTATGCGCGAACGAAATATAAAATCTATTTGTTAATTTAACTACAGAGAAACGCGAATTTAATATTCGCGTTAGATGAATAAAAAGAAGAAAAATGATGTTCTATCGCGCGGTTGGCTGAAATGCCCCGGCTATATCTCTAATTAATCCAGTCATTTATTCCAACTGCTCCACCGCAATGTCGATCTCGTCGAGGATGGCTTCGACGTCGGCATTCTCACGTCGCGTCAGGTGAGCAGCGGCTCGCTGGTCAGACGGCCGCTCGCTTCATTGCGACCGGTCGTGGTCGCATCGCCAGGCTACCTTGAATCGTATGGCTTGCCCGTCACGCCGGCGGAGCTGCCGCTACGCGGGTTCCTTGCACCTTCGCGAGCGATTCACGGGCGTGAGTGGTGTTTCGTCAACGCACACGGAGAGGAGGAGACGATCGGCATCGACCCGCGCTGCACGGTCAACGACATGATCATGTTGCGCCAGCTGGCGCTGGTGCATATGGGGCTTGCGATCCTGCCCGAAGCCTATGTGAAGGACGACATCGAGAATCGTCTGCTCGTGCCGGTGCTGCGCGAGTACGAAATCCGCGAAGGCGCCAAGGAGTTGGCGCTCGTCTATCCCGGAAGGCGGCATGTTTCAGCGAAGGTGCGGACTTTCGTCGATCTGGCGCTCGAGTATTTCGAGGCAACCCTTGCTTCGACGGTCGACACCGCAATCGCAGACCACTCGCTTCAGCGGGCGCACGTTCACGGCGAGCCGTGATGCTCAGGGCGCGCGTCCCGCGCGACGGGCGACGTGCAACCGGAAAAGGCCCGCGAGTCGAGAGGCAACTGCCTTCATGCGCTCTCGTGCGGGAAAGCTGGCGGCCGCAGGGGGCCACTGAATCCCCCTGAGCCGCGCATGCGAGAGCACTCGTTGCTTCAGAACCAGGCGTCCTGCATGTCGAGCGTCGTGCGATCGAGCGAAGCCAGCAGGTCGAACTGCGCGCCCGTTTTCGGAAGTTCCCACGCGAAGAAATAAGCGGCCGCTGCAAGCTTGCCGCGATAGAAGTCCGCCTCCTCACCGCTTGTTCCTGTGTGCGCGGCGAGCGCCGTGCGCGCCACGAGCGCCTGTTCGAGCCACACCCAGGCCATGACCACGTGGCCGAACGCTTCCAGGTACACCGAAGCATTGGCGAGCGTCGCCGCCGGGTCGCCTGCCGCCCACAACTGCCGCGTGACTTGCGTGAGCCGCGCGAGTGCGGCCGCGAGCGCGCGGGCGTTGGCGGCGTCGTCGGCGGCGCCCGAAGCGTGCGCGCGCTCGAGCGTAGCCTGCACGCGCTCCACAAAGAGCTTGAGCGCCGCGCCGTCCTTGATCACGACCTTGCGGCCGAGCAGATCGAGCCCCTGAATCCCGTGCGTGCCTTCGTGAATCGGATTGAGACGGTTGTCGCGATAGAACTGCTCGACGTTGTATTCGCGGGTGTAGCCATAACCGCCGTGCACCTGAATGGCGAGATCGTTGGCGGCGAGACACCATTGCGAGGGCCAGCTCTTCGCGATGGGGGTGAGCAGGTCGAGCAGCAGCGAGAGCGGTTCGCGCTCGGCGGCGCTGGCCGCGTTCGCTTCGTCCACGAGTTTGGCGCACCAGAGGTTGAGCGCGAGCGCGCCTTCCACATAGCTCTTTTGCGCGAGCAACATGCGGCGCACGTCGGCGTGCTCGACCAGCCTTACCTGGGGCGAAGCCGGGTCCTTGCCCGCGGCGCCCAACGGGCGCCCTTGCGGACGATTGCGCGCGTAATCGAGCGCGTGCAGATAGCCGGTATAGCCGAGCATCGTTGCGCCGAGCCCCACGCCGATGCGCGCCTCGTTCATCATGTGGAACATGTATGCGAGCCCGTGATGAGGCTCGCCCACGAGATAACCGATCGCGCCGGCCCGGCCGCCCGGCGTGTATTGCGTGCCTTCGCCGAAATTCAGCAGGCAGTTTGTCGTGCCGCGATAGCCCATCTTGTGATTGAGACCTGCGAGCACGACGTCGTTGTGCTCGCCGCGCGAGCCGTCCTCGTTCACGAGGTACTTGGGCACGACAAAAAGCGAGATGCCCTTGACGCCTGGAATGAGCTTGCCGTCGGGCCCGGGAATCTTGGCGAGCACGAGGTGCACGATGTTCTCGGAAAGCTCATGCTCGCCGCCCGAGATCCACATCTTGTTGCCGCGCAGACGATATTGCGCGCCGAGCGGCGAATCGCATTCGAAGTCGGCGCGCGTGGCGACATCCGAAAGCGAGGAGCCCGCCTGCGGCTCGGAAAGGCACATCGTGCCGAAATAGCGGCCTTCCAGTTCGGGGCGCACGAAGGTGTCGATCTGTTTGGCGCTGCCGTGCGCGAGCAACAGGTTCGCGTTGCCGATGGTGAGGAACGGATAGGCGCTCGTGCCCACGTTCGCACCCTTGAACCACGCGAAACCCGCCTTCTCGACGACGAGCGGCAACTGCATGCCGCCGTATTCATAGTCCTGGCCCGCGGCCATCAAGCCCGCGTCGCTGAATGCCTTCAACGCCGTCTTCACTTCGGGAATGATCGTGACCGTCTCGCCGTCGAAGTGCGGCTCATGCTGATCGTTCGTCTTGTTGTGTGGCGCGAAGAGGTCGGTGGCGATCTTCTCGCAGGTGTCGAGCGCGGCGTCGAAGGTCTCGCGCGAGTGGTCGGCGTAGCGCCCGATGCGGGTGAGGCTTTCGACATCGAGCCATTCGTAGAGCAGGAAGTTCAGATCGCGGCGGGAAAGGATCAGCGACATGGCGGAACGGTCTCGCATCATGGGGGAGAAGTTCAGGAGCCTACCTAAAATAGAACGATCGTGCTATTGGTAATTTCTCCTGCCGGAAGGCGCCGAAGCGATGGCCTGACGGCATTCACCCTGCGCAATCCAATGTGTTTTCATTCCTTGCGAAAAATTAAAATAGGACCGTAACGCTGCAAACGTTTGCAAATGCTTGTGCTGCAAAGGGTTTCCTGAAGTTTCACTGGTCGCTGCCGTAAACTCGTTCGCGGGTCCCGATTATCTTGCCGAGCCCGCCAAACGAGTCGCGCCGACGCCATGACGACGGCCCTTTTTGCAGCCGGATTCCATCACGCGCACGAAGGTCCACCAGCCGCCGCCGCTTTAACGCCCACCTGCAACCTTATATCCTCATCAAAGTGTCGCTCATGCTGGCAGATTCGCCGGGTCGCACGCAGCCGCTTCGACCGTCCGGCTCGCAACAGCGCGTGGCCATTCGTGCGCTCGACGACGTCGCGCGCGCCGCCGACGCGGTGATGTATTCCACGCTCGTGATCTCCGCGCTTGCGGCGGTGCTGATCGGCTTCGTTTATTACGAACCGCAGCTTGCGCTCGTGGGCGCCGCGCTGTTCCTCGGTATCGGCAGCTTCGTGTTTTTCTGCGCGCGCGGCACGGCGCTTTCGCGCGTCGTGCTCACGCTCGCCAACGCCGCGCTTGTCGCGCTGCATATCCAGGCGGCGCATGGCGTGACCGAGTTCCATTTCGGCGTGTTCGTGCTGCTCGGTCTCCTGCTCGTCTATCGCGACTGGCGACCGATCGTGCTCGCCGCGGGATTCTTCGCCGTGCATCACCTCGCATTCGACCGGCTGCAGGCGCTCAACTTTGCCGTGTACTGCACGCGCGAGGCGAACCTGCCGCGCGTGCTGCTGCATGCCGCCTACGTGGTCGCGCAAACCGCCGTCGAAATCGTGCTTGCGCACCGTCTGCGCGTGGCGGCCATCGAGGCGGCGGAATTGTCGGACATCGTGCGCAGCGTCGTGCGCGGGCGCGAGGTGTGCCTCGCGGTAGACGGCATGCCGGCCAGCGCCCCGACGGCGGTCGCGCTCAAAGGGGCGATCGCCCAGATGGCGCGCGCCATGCAGGAGGTGAGCACGAGCACCGTACACGTGGAGCAGGCCGCACTCGAAATCGCGCAAGGCAATGCGAACCTGAGCGCGCGCACCGAGCACCAGGCGGGCAGCCTGGAAGAGACGGTTGCCTCGATGGACGTTTTCACGCGTACGGTCAAGGCGAGCGCGGAGCACGCGCGCGAGGCGAGCGCATTCGCCCGCGAAGCGTCGACGGTCGCGCAGGCAGGCGACGACGTCGTCGCGCGCATGACCACGACGATGGGCGCCATCGAAGCCTCGGCCAAGCGCATCTTCGAGATCGTCGACGTGATCGAGGGCATCGCGTTCCAGACCAACATTCTCGCGCTCAATGCGGCCGTGGAAGCCGCGCGCGCGGGCGAGCAGGGACGCGGCTTCGCCGTGGTCGCCGGCGAAGTGCGCAGCCTCGCGCAGCGCGCCGCGGCCGCCGCGCGCGAGATCCAGCAGCTCGTGGAGAACTCGGCGAACGAGGTCGGCGCGGGTACGCAACTCGCCGGCGAGGCGCGCGCCGCGATGGAAGGCGTGGTGCGCAGCATCGGCCGCGCGGCCGACATCATGGGCGAGATCACGGCGTCGAGCCACGAGCAGGCGCAGGGCATCGAGCAGGTCAACGCCATGGTCGCGCAGATGGACGACACCACGCGCCGCAACGCCGCGTTGGTGAACGAAGCGGCCGCCGCCTCGTCGTCGCTGCACGCGACGAGCGCGAAGTTGCGAGAGGTGCTCGGCCTCGTCGCATTGTCGTGATAATGTCGTGCGACGCCCGGGGTGAACGCGTGGTGAACAAGGAGACTTTCCCGTGATGAGCGTAGTGGGCTGCATCGTCTACAAGCACAATCTGTGGCTCGTTGTCGTCGCGCTGCTGATTTGCGCCGCGGGCTCGTGGGTCGCCGCGCGGCTCGTCTTGCGCGCGTTCGCCACGCATTCGCTGCAGCGCCTCGGCTGGTCGTTCATCGCGGCCGTGGTCGCCGCCGCCGATATCTGGTGCACACACTTCATCGCCATGCTCGGCTTCGAGCCGGGCGTGCCGATCTCCTTCGATCCCGTGCTGACCATCACGTCGCTGCTCATCGCGCTCGTGGGCAGCTTCGCCGGGTTTCTGGTCGCCACGAGCCGGGTCGCGAACCGTCTCACGCGCGCGGCGCCCGCGCTGGGCGGTGCGATCGTCGGGCTGGCGGTCGCGCTCATGCATTACGCGGGCATGCTCGCGTATCGCGTGCAAGGCATCGTGATCTGGAATCGCCTGGGGATCGCCTTGTCGATCGTATTCGCGGTCGCGATCAGCGCGCTTGCGCTGCATCTTGCCGGCGTGGGGGCGAGGCGCCCGCAGGAGAACGCGGCCAGTGCGCGGGCGAACGCCGACGCCTGCGCTCGCGTCGTGGCGGGCGTGCTCGCGCTTGCCATCGCCGCGCTGCACTTCACCGGCATGTCCGCGTTCCAGGTCGTGCCGATGCCGATCGACGGCCACTTCTCGAATCCCGCCGCGCTGCAGGCGCTCGCGCTCGCCGTGGCGTGCATGGCGCTCGTGATCGCGGGCGCGGGCTGCGTGAGCTTTCTGCTCGACGACAGCGTGCGCGCCGAATCCGTCGAGCATCTGCGCACGATGGCGATGAGCGACATGCTCACGGGCCTGCCCAATCGCGCGAGCTTCAACGTACGCATCGACGCCGAACTGGCGCGCACGCAGGACACGCGCAAGCTCGCGCTCGTCGGCATCGACCTGAACCGCTTCAAGGAAATCAACGACCTGCACGGCCATCACGCCGGCGACGAAGTGCTGCGCATTCTTGCGCGGCGTCTTTCGAGCCTGATGCGCGAAGGCGAGTTCATTGCGCGCGTGGGCGGCGACGAGTTCGTGGCGCTGACGCGCTTCGCCTCGCGCGAGGAACTCGGCGATCTGCTCTCGCGCCTCGAAGCCGCGCTCTACCGGCCCGTGCGTTACGACGACGCCGAAGTGCTTTCGGGTGCGAGCCTTGGCGTCGCGATCTATCCCGACGACGCCACCACGAAGACAGTGCTCATCAACAACGCCGACCTCGCCATGTACCGCGCGAAGGCGGATCTCTCGCAGTCGGTGTGCTTCTACGAGCCGGCGATGGATGAGATCGCGCGGGCGCGCCGCTCGCTCACGCACGACTTGCGCGAGGCGCTCGCGCGCGGGCAGTTGAGCGTGCACTACCAGGTGCAGACCTCGATCGCTACGGGTGACATTTGCGGCTACGAAGCGCTGCTGCGCTGGGAGCATCCGCGGCTTGGCTTCATTTCGCCCGCCGAATTCATTCCGCTTGCCGAAGAGAACGGCCTCATTCTCGGCATTGGCGCGTGGGTGCTGCGCGAGGCGTGCACGCGCGCCGTTTCATGGTCGCCGCCTTACAAGGTGGCTGTGAACCTTTCGCCGGTGCAGCTCTCGCACGCCGATTTGCCGAAGCTCGTCGAGACCGTGCTCGTCGAGACCGGCCTCGCGCCCGAACGCCTCGAGCTCGAACTGACCGAGACGGCCATTTTCGCGGACCGCGAGCGCTCGCTCGACGTGCTGCAGCGGATCAAGGCCATCGGCGTGAGTATCGCGCTGGACGACTTCGGCACCGGCTATTCGTCGCTCGACACGCTGCGCTCGTTCCCATTCGACAAGATCAAGCTCGATCAGTCCTTCGTGGGCGAGGCGGAGTCGAACCGGCAGGCCACCGCGATCATTCGCGCGGTGCTCGCGCTCGGCAAGAGCCTTGGCATTCCGGTGCTGGCCGAGGGTATCGAAACCGAGGCGCAACTCACGCTGCTCGCCGACGAAGGCTGCGACGAAGTGCAGGGCTATTTGCTCGGCCGCCCGGCGCCGCTCAGCCATATCGTTGCGACCGGCCAGCTTTCATTGCTGGCCGACGAGAAAGAAAAGCTCGGCGAGGTGCGAGGCTAAGCGCCCTCGCCATCGTAGCTCACGAAGCGCGGCGCACATTGCGGCTGCCACGCGCCGTCACTCTGCGCGAATGCGCTGCGCGCGATGTTGTGCGCGTCGAGCGGCGCTTCTGCAAGACTCAGCACAGGCGTGACGCACGCATCGCTGCCTTCGAACACCGCGGTCCATTCGTCGCGCGTGCGCGTGCCGATTGTCTGGGCAATGCGTGCCTGTATGCGCTGCCAGTTCGCGCGGTCGCGTTGCGGCAGTGCCAGCAGGTCTTCCGCGCCGATCCCCTTCATGAACGCTGCATAGAACTGCGGCTCGATGCAACCCACGGCGATATAACGGTTGTCCGCGCAACGATACGTACGATAAAACGGCGCGCCGCCGTCGAGCAGGTTTGTGCCGCGTTCGTCTTGCCAGTGCCCCGCTGCGTAGAAGCCGTACATCATGCTCATGAGCATGGCTGCGCCGTCGGTCATCGCGGCGTCGACCACGCAGCCAACGCCCGTCGATCGTGCGCGCAGAATCGCGGCCACCACGCCGAAGGCGAGCAGCATGCCGCCGCCGCCGAAGTCGCCGACCAGATTGAGCGGCACCACGGGCTCGCCGGCTGCGAGACCCACCGCATGCAGCGCCCCCGAGATCGCGATGTAGTTGATGTCGTGGCCCGCCGTGTGCGCGAGCGGTCCGGTTTGGCCCCACCCGGTCATACGGCCGTAGACGAGCGAGGCGCGACGCGTGTGGCACGCTTGCGGGCCGAGCCCTAGCCGCTCCATCACGCCGGGACGAAAGCCTTCGATCAACGCATCGGCGCTCGCGATCAGGTCGAGTGCGCGGGCAACGTCGTCGTGGCGCTTGAGGTCGAGCGCGACGTGTTCGCGCCCGCGCGCAAGCGGTCCCGTTGGCTCGCTCCCGCCCTCGCGGCCGATGCAGATCACGCGCGCGCCCATTTGCGCGAGCAGCATGCCGCAGAATGGCGCGGGGCCGAGCCCCGCGAATTCCACGACCGTAACGCCTTCCAAAGGCTTGATCATGTGTGCTTTCCTGCAGCTTCCTGGATAACGCGCCTTTACAGCGTGCGCGCGATGATTTCCTTCATGATCTCGTCGGTGCCGCCGTAGATGCGCATGACACGCGCATCCACCCACGCGGTGCCCACCACGTACTCGGACATGTAGCCATAGCCGCCGTGCAACTGCAGGAATTCGTCGAGCAACTGGTTCTGCAGTTCGGTGGCGTTGAGCTTCGCCATGGCGGCGTCTACGGGCGAAAGCTCGCGCCGCAGGTGCCGCGCAATGCAGTCATCGACATAGATGCGCACCATTTCCGCCTTCGCACGCGCATGCGCGAGCTTGAAGCGCGCGTTCTGGAAGTCGAAGATGGCCTGGCCGAATACCTTGCGATCGCGCGTATAGCGAATCGTGCGCTCGAGCATGCCCTCGATCGACGCGGCTGCACGCACCGCAATGACGAGCCGCTCCTGCGCCAGTTCGCGCATGAGGTACGAGAACCCCTGGTTTTCCTCACCGAGCCGCTGCGCGATGGGAACGCGCACGTCCTCGAAGAATAGCTCGGAGGTGTCCTGCGCGCGCAGGCCGATCTTGTCGAGCTTGCGGCCCTTGCTGAAGCCGGGCGTGCCTTCCTCGACCACGATCAGCGAAACGCCCTTGCCGCCCAGCTCGGGCGCGGTCTTGCAGACCACGACCACGAGGCTGGCATTCTGGCCATTCGTAATGAAGGTCTTCTGGCCATTGATGACGTAATGGTCGCCGTCTTTACGCGCGGTAGTGCGCACCGACTTGAGATCGCTGCCCGTGCCGGGTTCGGTCATGGCGATGGCGCCGATATGCTCGCCGCGCGCGAGCTTCGGCAGCCACGCGCGCTTTTGCGCTTCGGTGCCGTACGCGAAGAGATACGGCGCGACGATATCCGAATGCAGCGGAAAGCCAATGCCGCTCGCGTTCACGCGCGCGAGCTCCTCGATCATGATGGCCGCGTGGCCGAAGTCGCCGCCGCCGCCGCCATACTCTTCAGGAATCGTGCAGCACAGCAGGCCTTCCTCACCCGCGCGCCGCCATACCGACTTCGGCACGATGCCTTCTTGTTCCCATTGATGATGAAACGGTACGATTTCGCGTTCGATAAAGCGCCGGGCCTGCTCGCGAAAGATTTCGTGATCGTCGCGGAATACGCTGCGCATACTTGGTGTCTCCAGTCTCTTTGGTAATTTCGTTATCCGTATCAAACTGCCGGCTGCCGGTAGCGCTCCTTCAGAATGCGTCGTAGCAGCTTGCCGTTGTCATGGCGCGGCAACGCCTCCTCGAATTCGATCGAGCGCGGCACTTTGATATGCGAAAGGCGCTCCCGGCAAAACGCCATCAATTCCTCGGCGAGTTGCGGGCTGGCGGCGTCGCGCTCGCGCGGTTGCACGACCGCCTTCACGGCCTCGCCGAACTCGGGGTGCGGCACGCCGATCACGGCGGCGTCGGCCACGGCGGGATGCTCCGCGAGCACGTTCTCGATCTCCTGCGGATACACGTTCACACCGCCGCTGATGATGAGGTCCACGCGCCGGTCGCTCAGGTACAAATAGCCTTCTGCATCGACATGGCCGATGTCGCCGTAAGTCGCCCAGCCGTGGCGGTTATAGACGCTGCGCGTCTTCACCGGATCGTTGTGGTACTCGAAGGAGGGGCCGCCTTCGAAAAACACGCGGCCGATTTCACCCGCGGGAAGTTCGTGATCCTCATCATCGATGATATGGATCTGTCCATATTTCGAGCGCCCCACCGAGCCGCGATGTGCGAGCCATTCGTCCGAGTCGATCGCCGTGAGGCCCACGCTTTCCGAGCCTGCGTAGTACTCGTAGATCACCGGACCGAACCACGCGATCATCTGCTCCTTGATATGCGGCGGGCACGGCGCGGCGGCGTGAATCGCCACGCGCAGGCTGCTGACGTCGTAGCGCGCGCGCGTGGTCTCGGGCAGGTTCAGCAGGCGGATGAACATCGTCGGCACCCACTGGCTGTGCGTGACGCGGTAGCGCGTGACGGCGTCGAGCGCGGCCTCGGCGTCGAACTTCTGCAGCACGATCGCTCGGCCTCCCGTATGCAGCATGCGCATGAGGTAACGCAGCGGTGCGGCGTGGTAGAGCGGCGCGGTGCTCAGGTAGACGGAGTCGGCGGTAAAGCCAAAGGTCTTTCGCCACGCCGCCGTTTCGGTGTCGTCGGCGTCGCGCTGCTCGAACGGCACGAGCGGCTTGCGGATGCCCTTGGGCAGACCGGTCGTGCCCGACGAATAAAGAAAGTCGCGACCGCGCGGCAAAGGCGGCAGCGGCGCGCCTGGATCGACATCGGCCAGCGCCGTTTCGAGCGAGGCGAAGCCAGGCAGCGCCTCGGAAGCGCCCGCAACGAAGCAGGCTACGCCCTGTGCCGCGCCCTCGGCCACGAGCGTCGCAGCGAGTTCATGCATGGCATTTGACACGATCAGCACGCGCGCGCCGCAGTCCTCGAGGACGTGCGCGGCCTCGCGTGTTTTCAACTGAATGCTGATGGGGGTGTAGTAGAGGCCGGCGCGTTCGGCGCCGATGGCGATAACGGCGAGCGCCGGATGATTCTCGAATAGCAGCGCAATGCCGTCGCCGGGTTGCAGGCCGAGGCCGAGGAGCCAGTGCGCGATACGGTCCGCGCGTTCGTTCAGCTCCCTGTAGGTGATGCTCTGGTTGAGTGCGGGGAAGCACAGGGCTTCCCGCGTGGGTGCTGCTACAGCTAGTTCGCGGACACGCTCCACGGTCTCGTCTCCATGTCATGCGCGGCCCCAGTCATGCTGCCGAGCGCTGCCTCCACGCGCCTGACGAGCGACATCAGCCGAGGGGCGATGTCGTCGGTCAACTGGTTGCCGCTGATGTTGAAAACTGCAATCGAACAGCTAAAAACCCAATACTCGTCGTCGATCGGGGCGGACAGCGGAATCGCCACCGAATGAATCTCGCGCTGCATGTCGCCGTGCGAGATCGTGCAACCGTGCGCGCGCAACTCCTGCTGCGCCTGTGCGAGGCGCTGCGCGAGCAACTCGCCCTTCGCGGGGTCGCGCGCGAGCGTTTCCTGCAGGTACCGCTCGCGCTCGGCTCCCGGCACCGTCCACAGATACGCGCGCCCCGACGCCGTGCGCGAAAGCGAGAGCCGCGTGCCCGTTTCCGAGCGGTACACCGCGCTGCCTTCGCCCTGAATCACTTCGGCGTACGCCATGTTCAGGCGGTAGCCCACCGCGAGCGTGACCTGGCCGTGGCAGTAGTCGGCCAGCTCCTGCATCATCGGCCGCGCGATCTGCCGGATCGTCATGCGGCCCAGCGCCGGGGCGGCAAGGCTAAGCATCTCCGTGCCGAGCACATACTTCGAAATGCGCTCCGAATAGCGCAGCAGGCCGAACTCCGCGAGCGTGTTGATGAGCCGCAGCGCCGTGGGCTTGGGCAAGCCCGTGCGCTCGACCAGATCGCGCGCCGACAGCTCCGCGTCGCCCATCGAAAAGCACTGCAGGATCCGGATGCCGCGCGCGAGCGCGCTCACGAGCTGCGAGTCGGGCTGTGAATCGGGCTGTGAATCGGCGGCGTCGTCGGTGCGGGAGTTGGCCTGGTCGTTCATTTCGGGTCCTTCTTCGGGGTAAGGGTGCGGCGCGCCGATGTGGCCCGCGGCAAACCCCGGATTCTAGCTTTCTGCTGCTTACCGGAACAATTTTTTAAGACGCCTGGCTCATTTTTCTGCCTCCGCGATGCCGCGCCGCCCTCCGCCGCGCGCCGATGTCTCCTTTTTCGGTCTTCTGGTGTCAAGTCGTGCAAATAGTGTTGCGGATCGTGAACGAGAAATCAATAAAAATGATCCCTTTGATCCGAAATGTGTTTACCACTATTGAAATTCTGATTCGACAAGGTGTATTTTGAGTCGACCGATTCATTTTTCACGACACTTCCAACCGTTGAGAGAACCATGACCCATACCGCGGTAATCGTCGACGCAGTGCGCAGCCCGATGGGCCGGACCAAGGCAGGCGGCGCATTCGTCGACCTGCATCCTGTGGATCTGCTTTCGCAGGTCCTCAAGCGGCTAATCGAGCGCAACGACCTCGATCCCGGCAGCGTGGACGACGTGATGATCGGCTGCGTGAGTCAGGTGGGCGAGCAGGCCTCGACGCCTGGCCGCCTCGCGTGGCTCGCAGCGGGCTTTCCGCAGCACGTGCCTTCCACCACCATCGAGCGCAAGTGCGGCTCGAGCCAGCAGGCGATCCATTTCGCGGCGCAGGCGATCATGGCGGGCGTGAACGAAATCGTCGTGGCCGGCGGCGTGGAGTCGATGAGCCGCGTGCCGATGGGGTCGTCGCGCATCGGCCGCGATCCGTACGGCGCGCTGTACCACGCGCGTTATCCCGAGGGCATGGTCGGTCAGGGCGTGAGCGCCGACCTCGTGGCGCAGAAGTGGGCGCTCACGCGCGAGGCGCTCGACGCTTACTCGGCGCAATCGCACAGCCGCGCCGACGCCGCGCGCGCGGCGGGCCAGTTCGCGCGCGAGATCGTGCCCATCGAGGTTCCGGGACCCGAGGGCGTGCGCCGCGTGGACCTCGACGAAACCATCCGCGCGGGCACCACAGTCGAGCGGCTCGCGGGCCTCGCGCCGTCGTTCGAAAGCGCGGAACTGGAAGCGCGCTTTCCTGGCATCCGCTGGAACGTGACGGCGGGTAACGCCTCGCAAATCTCGGACGGCGCCTCGGCGCTGCTCATTATGAGCGAGCAGAAGGCGGCGCAGCTGGGGTTGAAGCCGCGCGCACGCATCGTGGCGTTCGACGTGTGCGGCGACGATCCGCTCATGATGCTGACCGCGCCGATTCCCGCCACGCAACGTCTGCTGAAGAAACGCGGCCTCACGATCGACGATATTTCGCACTTCGAAGTGAACGAAGCATTCGCCGCCGTGCCGCTCGCCTGGCAGAAGTCGCTGGGCGCGGACGCGGCGCGCCTGAACCCGGCGGGCGGCGCGATCGCGCTCGGGCATCCACTCGGCGCCTCGGGGGCGCGCCTCATGACGACGATGCTCAACGCGCTCGAACTGAGCGGCGGCCGCTATGGCTTGCAAACGATGTGCGAGGCGGGCGGGATGGCCAACGCCACGCTCATTGAACGCCTCTAAAAAGCAACCACGAACAACGAAGGAGAAACGACACATGGACGAGCAGAACAAATTCGCCGGCACGGTGGCGGTGGTGACGGGCGGTGCATCGGGGCTGGGTCTTGCGAGCGCGAAGCGCCTGCTGGCAAAGGGCGCGCAGGTCGTGATCGCCGACCTGGCCAGCTCGCGCGGCGCGGCGGTGGCCGACGAACTCGGCGCGAACGCGAGCTTCGTAGCCGCCGACGTGACGAGCGCCGACGACATGACCGCCGTGTTCGAAGCGGCGACGAAGCGCGGCACGCTGCGCTCGCTCGTGCATTGCGCGGGCCGCGGCGGCGCGGTGCGTCTGATCGAGAAGGACGGCTCGCCGGGCTCGCTCGAAGCCTATGAAAACGTGGTGCGCGTGAATCTGTTCGGCACCTTCAACGCACTGCGGCTCGCGGCGGCGGCCATGGCGCGCAACGAGCCCGATGCGGGCGGCGAGCGCGGCGCGTGCGTGCTCACCGCGTCGGTCGCGGCGTACGAAGGGCAGATCGGACAGGTGCCGTATGCGTCGTCGAAGGCGGGCGTGGTGGGGATGACGCTCGTGGCCGCGCGCGATCTGGCGAGCAAGGGCATACGCGTGTGCACGATCGCGCCGGGTCTCTTCGACACGCCGCTACTCGCGCGCCTGCCCGAGGAGATTCGCGTATCGCTTGGCCGCACGGTGCCGTTTCCGCCGCGTCTGGGCGAAGCCGACGAATTCGCCGCGCTCGCGCTGCATATCCTCGAGAATCCGATGCTCAATGGCGAGACCATTCGCCTTGACGGCGCGATCCGCATGCAGCCGCGCTGAGTGAGGCCGACCATGAGCGACGAATTGCTGATCGAGTATCGCGACGGTATCCAGATCCTCACGATCAACCGTCCCGAGGCGCGCAACGCGTGCACGAAGGCGGTGGCCGATGCGATAGCCGCCGCGCTGGACGAGTTGGAACGGCGCGATGACCTGCGGCTCGCCATCATCACGGGTGCGGGCGGCACGTTTTGCGCGGGCATGGACCTGAAGGGCTTTCTGAAGGGTGAAAGGCCGAGCCTGCCGGGCCGCGGCTTTGCGGGCCTCACGCAAGCGCCGCCGCGCAAGCCGCTGATTGCGGCGGTGGAAGGCTATGCGCTCGCTGGCGGATTCGAAGTCGTCCTCGCGAGCGATCTCGTCGTGGCGGCGACCAACGCGCAGTTCGGGCTTCCCGAAGTCAAGCGTGGGCTGTGCGCAGCGGCTGGCGGATTGTTGCGTCTGCAACAGCAGTTGCCGGAGCGTATCGCCATGGAGCTCGTGCTGACCGGCGACATGTTCGGCGCGCAACGGGCGTACGAGTTCGGCCTCGTCAATCGCCTCACCGCGCCGGGCGAAGCGCTGGCGGGCGCGATCGAACTCGCGCAGAAGATCGTGTCGAACGGACCGCTTGCGGTGGCTGCGAGCAAGCGCGTGATGCGCGAGTCGCGCGACTGGTCCAGCGCGGAGATGTTCGAGCGTCAGCGCGAAATTACCGACCCGGTGTTCGCTTCCGCCGACGCGCGTGAGGGCGCGGCGGCGTTTGCGCAAAAGCGCAAGGCGGTTTGGCAGGGGAAGTAGGACTGCCGCTTCGTCAAGCGTGTGTGAGCGTTCTTCGCAGCGCCGCGAAGAACAGTTCCGACTGCAATCGCTCGCCCTGGATCTGGTCCGCCACGCGCTGCGCGATATCGGCGGCTACGGGGCGCAACGCGCGTCCGGTCGATCCCGCGCGCACCTGCGCGGCGCATGCGCGCTCGAGGTAATAGAGATCGTCGAACGCATAGTCGATACGCTCGCCGCACACTACCACGCCGTGGTTGCCGAGAAAGCCGATATCCTTGCCGTCGAGCGCATGCGCAATGCGCTCGCCTTCTTCGGGACCGAGCGCGAGGCCGTTGTATTCGCGATCGAGCGCGACGCGGCCGTGGTAGCGCATGGCATTCTGCGACAAGGTCGTATCGAGCCCGCAGTCCTGCGTGAGGGTGAGGGCGGTGGCATACGGCATGTGGGTATGCAGCACACAGGTTTTCTTCGCGATGGCGTGGACGGCGGCGTGAATGAACATCGCCGTGGGTTCCACCTCATGGCGGCCGGCTATCACACGGCCCTGTGCGTCGACAATGACGATGTCGTCGGCCATCACCTCGCTCCACATCAGGCCGCGCGGGTTCAGCAAAAAGAGGCCGTCTTCGCCGGGCAGCGCGACGCTAAAGTGATTGCAGACGCCTTCACCGAGCCCGTAATGCGCGGCGGCACGCAGCGCGAGTGCAAGGTCCGCCCGCAGCGTCGCGACTTCCGGGTGGTGGAACAACTCGTCACCTTCAATGGCTCCAGCATGATGCACGGTGCTGCTCATGTGTCGTGGCTCCTGTTTTCGAAATGACCGCGTTGTGCCGAAATGCGCGCTCCTCATTCGCCGTCCAGCGTGAGCGGCACTTCGAGCCCCACCTTTACGCGGCTCATGCTCACCAGCGTCTTGAACCGCTTCACGTTGTTGTTCGAGAAGAATAGCTCGCGCGTGAGTTCCGTGTACTGGTCCATGTTGCGCACCGCAAAAATGAGCACGAAATCCCACTCGCCCGCGACGTAGTAGCACTGCTGAATCTGCGGGCATTGCGAAAACGTGCGCTTCATGGCGTCGAGCAGATCGATCTGTTCGCTTTCCACTTCCACGGTCGCGACGATCGTGATGGGATGATCGACCTTCTCGGGCGAAACGATCGCCGCGTAGTGGTCGATCACGCCGTCGTCCGCAAGGCGGCGCAAACGCCGGTTCACCGCCGCCGTGGAGAGGTTCACGCGCGCGCCGAGTTCGTTCTGAGGAGTCTGGGCGTCGCGCTGGACCTCCATCAGGAGCTTGCGGTCGAAGGAGTCGAGATGTGTCGCCATTTACGCTGAGGCCCAAAGTCGATATTTTTTTGCGTGATGCGACCGCATTATGAGACTTTTTTACGGGGGCTGCGCAATATCATTTCGACATTGCAAGTTCACCGGAGCCAACCCATGCTGATCGCCAACCCGCGCGCCACGCGCAACGCCTACCCGGAAACGCTCGGGAACATCCTGAACGTGAAATCGGGAGACGAGAGCCGGGCCTGGCTCGCCGGTTGGGAACTGATCAACCCGGAGCCTACGCCGCTTTGGGACCTGAGCGGCGCGGCGGCGCTGCTGGGCGTGGCCCGCATCGGCCTCAAGGACGAATCGTTTCGTTCTCCTCTTGGCAGCTTCAAGGCGCTGGGTGCACCCATTGCGCTGATGCGCCTCGTCATGCGCCTGTGGCCCATGCATGAAATCGATCCCCGCAAGCTGATCGAGGGCGGCTACCGCGAGATGGTCACGAACCTAACGGTCATCAGCGCGACCGATGGCAACCACGGCAAAGCGCTTGCCGCCGCCGCGCGCTCGATTGGCTGCAACTGCGTGATCGTCCTTCATGCGAACGTCAGCGCGGAGCGCGAAGCGGCGATTGCCGCGTATGGCGCGCGCATCGTTCGAATTGCGGGCAACTACGACGAATCTGTGGAGCACGCTGCGCAACTCGCGAACACAAACGGCTGGCACGTCGTTTCCGATACCTCTTACGAAGGATACGAGGCGATCCCGCGCGACGTCATGCAAGGCTACGGCACCATCGCGGCGGAAGTGATCGAGCAGTCTGGCGGTGCATGGACGCATGTATTTTTGCAGGGCGGCGTGGGCGGCCTGGCGGCTGGTGTGGCGAGCTATCTGTGGGAACACCATGGCGCTGCGCGTCCGCGCTTCATCGTGGTCGAACCGCGCCAGGCTGACTGCCTCTATCAAAGCGCCGTTGCGGGCGGCGCTGCGAAGGCCACCGGATCGGTCGATTCCGTGATGGCAGGTCTCGCGTGCGGGGAGACGTCGCCGCTCGCGTGGACGATACTCGAGCCGTGTGTCGACAACTTCATGTTGATCGACGACGCGGATGCCATAGAAGCCATGCGTAGCCTCGCCACCGGCGCGGCTGGCGACGTACCGATCGTATCGGGCGAATCGGGCGCGGCAGGTCTCGCGGGCCTTGCGATACTCATGCGCAATCCCGATCTCGCGCGCGCGGCAGGCCTCGACGCCAGTTCACGCGTGCTGCTGATCAGCACCGAAGGCGCCACGGCGCCAGGCGTCTACGCGGAACTTGTCGGCGCTTCAGCGCCAACCGTGGCGGCGCGTCGCGACGCCTGGCTAAGCCAGGTCACGCAATAACGGCAAAGAGGACATGCGGATGGAAAGCACACTGCAAGGCCAACTCAAAAGCTGGCGACAGTATTTGCACCAGCGTCCCGAAACCGGCTTCGAGGAGATCCATACCGCCGACTACGTGGCGAAGATCCTCGAGACGCTGGGCCTCGACGTGCATCGCGGCATTGGCGGCACGGGGCTCGTGGCGAACCTCACGGCGGGCGACGGCAAGCGCGCGATCGGCGTGCGCGCCGACATGGACGCGCTCAATATCGCGGAGCAGGCGCCGGGCCGCGCGCACGCCTCGTTGAACGCGGGGAAAATGCACGCATGTGGGCATGACGGCCATATGTCGATGGTTCTCGGCGCGGCGCGGCTGCTCGCCGAGCGGCGCGATTTCAACGGCACGGTGCGCTTCATCTTCCAGCCGGCCGAGGAGCATGGTCGCGGCGCCAAGGCGATGATGGCCGACGGGCTGTTCGAACGCTTTCCCGTCGATGCGATCTTCGGCGCGCACAACATGCCGGGCATGCCCGCTGGCACGTTCGCCACGCGCGCGGTCGGCATCATGGCGAGCGAGGATAACTTCGTTATCCATATCAAGGGGCGTGGTACGCACGCGGCGCGCCCGCATATGGGCGCGGACCCGATCGTCATTGCTTCGCAAATCGTCCTCGCGCTGCAAACGATCGTGTCGCGCAATCTAGACCCGAGCCTGCAAGCGGTGATCTCCTGCACGGAGTTCATCACCGACGGCATTCGCAATGTGATTCCTTCGAACGTGATCATCAAGGGCGATACGCGCAGCTATTCGGAGGCTGTGCAAGCGCTGCTCGAAACGCGCATGCGTGAGATCAGCGTCGGCATCTGCCGGACGTACGGCGCCGAGTGCAGCTTCGAGTACACGCACGAGTTTGCGCCAACGGTCAATTCGGAGCAGTTCGTCGACCTGGCGGTAAACGCTGCGCGCAACGTGGCGGGCGACGCCGCCGTGGACCCGAACGTGCAGCCGATGATGATTTCCGAGGATTTCGGCGCGTTCCTGCAAGCCGTGCCGGGCAATTTCATCTTCATCGGCAACGGCGACGTGCCGGAGCGCGGCGGTATCCCGCTGCATAACGCCAGCTACGATTTCAACGACGATATCCTGATGACGGGTGCACGCTATTTCGCGGAAGTCGCGCGCCTGGCCTTGCAGGTTGGGATCAACAAATCATGAATACGCTGAAACTGAACGGCGAAGTGCTGCTTCGGCAACTGCGTGAACTGGGTGAGATTGGCGCAGACGCACAAGCCGGCGGGCGCACGCGCATCGCGCTCACCGACGACGAGAAGGCCGGACGCGACCGTGTGGTGGCGTGGATGCGCGAACTCGATCTCGAGGTACGCATCGACCGGATCGGCAATGTGTTCGGGACATTGCGATCGGGCGCTGACGACGAAGCACAACGTCCGCTGATGATGGGTTCCCACATCGACACCGTGCGCAATGCGGGTGCGCTCGACGGATGCTACGGCGTGCTTGCCGGGCTGGCGGTAGTGCGGGCGTTTCGCGAAGCGGGCGTGAAGCCGGGTAGGTCCATCGCCGTGGGTGCGTTTACGAACGAAGAGGGCGTGCGCTACCAGCCGGATATGATGGGCTCGCTCGTGTACGCCGGCGGCCTTGGCGTGGAAGCGGCGCTTGACGCGCGCGGCATCGACGGAACCCGTCTTGGCGACGAACTGGTTCGTATCGGCTACGCAGGCGAGATGGAACCCGGTGCGATTGTGCCGCACGAATATTTCGAACTGCATATCGAGCAGGGACCGATTCTCGAAGCGGAAAACGTGCGCATTGGCGTGGTCGAAAATCTGCAGGGCATTTCGTGGCAGCGCGTGACGGTGCAGGGTAACGCGAATCACGCGGGAACGACGCCTACGCATCTGCGCCACGACGCGGGCTGGGTGGCTGCGGCGGTTTCGACGTTTTTGCGCGCGCTCGCGGTGGAGAGCGGCACGACGCTCGCCACCATCGGCATGTTGAGCATCGAGCCGAATGTCATCAATGTCATCCCTCGCAAAGCCGTTTTCACGGTGGATCTGCGTGACCCTGACGAGCAGCGTTTGCGGGACGCCGAGCGCCGCCTCGCGCAATTTATGGGCGAGGTGGCGCGCAAGGAAGGCGTGAAAATCGAAACGGAGCGGCTCGTGCGTTTCGAGCCGGTGGTATTCGACGCGGCGCTCGCGCAGGCCATCGAAGCCGCCGCCGAACGCCGGGGCTTCTCGAACCGGCGCATGACGTCGGGCGCGGGCCATGACGCACAGATGATTGCGCGTATCGCGCCCGCCGCGATGATCTTCGTGCCGAGCCGCGGCGGCATTAGCCACAACCCGCGTGAGCATACGGACGACGATCAGCTCATCGACGGAGCGAACGTGCTACTCGATGTCGTAGTCGAGCGCGTCGGCGTGGCGTGATGTTCACGGTCGCGCGCGCTTACGTCCCCTGCGCGGCCGCTTCGTCGAGCGCATCGTAAATGCCGATGACACCCGCGGCCACGTTGCTCCAATGATCGATAGCGTGCGTGCCGACCACATCGTCCCAGAACGACTCCGATCCATATTGAAGACGTTGCGCGTGCAACCGCCGCGTATAGAGCTGCAGGTCGTACTCGGCGGTGATCCCCATCGCGCCCACCAGCGCGTGCGCACCGTTCGCCACCAGCGGCGCGGCACGGCTTGCGCGCGCTTTCGCAATGGCCGCCGCGATGCGCTGCTCCGAAGTGTGGTGGCCCGCGCAGCCCAGCTGGGCCGCGACGCGCGTGGCGGCCACGTGCTCGGCCATGACGCTCAGCTGCTGCTGCACGGCCTGGAACTTGCCGAGCGAGCGGCCGAACTGCTGGCGCTCGTTCACATAGCCGAGCGTCATGTCGAATACACGCTGCATGCCGCCTGCCATCGTTGCCGCTGTGGCGAGCGCGCCCAGTTCGCCCACGCCACGCACGGTTGCGGGCAGCGCGCACGCCGCTTGCGCGGGGTAGGTCACGGTGGCGTCGAGGCTGTCGCCGTGCGCGCGCAATTCGGCGCTGGCGAGCGGGACGAGACTCGCGCCATCGGCGGTTTCGACGATGAGCGTGTCGGCCACGAGACCGTAGGGCACGAACGCCGTGCCCTGCCGCAAGGCATTGCCAAGCGCAATCGCGATGGGACCTCGCGGCGCTTCGACGCCCGCGCGTGCAAGCAGGTCGCGCGCGATCATGGTGTGCGCGGCGGGTAGCGGCAGCGCATGCGCGCCGAATTCGAACAGCGCGCCCGCCGCCGCGGCGAGGCGCATACCCGAACCGCCTTTCTCCTCGGGCACGAGTGCGTCGAGGAAGCCGAGCGCATCGAGCTGGTCCCACAGGGCGCGCCCTGCGTTGCGCTCGCGCGCCGCCTCCACGGTGCGCACGAATTGCGGCGTGCAGTGACGCTCGAGCACGTGATGCGCCGATTCGGTCAGCATGTCATCCATGGTGTTCTTCTCCCTGTTCGTCGTTCGTTTAGCGCAGCCCGAGGCCGCGCGCGATCATGCCGCGCAGAATCTCGCGCGTGCCGCCGCGCAGCGAGTACGACGGCGCGATCTTCGTCACGTAGTCGAGCGTATCGGCAAGCTCGCGGGTCACGGCCCGCTGCGGATGCGCGCCGAGCGCATCGCCGATCAGCGTGGGCACGCTCTGCTCGAAGCTGGTGCCGAGATCTTTCACGAGAGCAGCCTGCGTGGCGGGGCTCGCACCGTCGGCAAGCGCACCGGTGACGGCCACGGACATCGCGCGCAACGTGGCCAGCTCGGTCACGAATGCGCCGAGCGTGCGGCGCTCGCTCTCGCCAACCGGCGTGTGTGTTGCGCGAGCGTCTTCGCGCAATGCGTGCGCCCATTCTTCCAGCAGCACGATGCTCGAATAAATGCGCTCCGGGCCGCTGCGCTCGAACGCCAGTTCGGCGGTGACCTGTTCCCAGCCCGCGCCTTCGGTGCCGATCAGCGCGCTCTCGGGCAATTCGACATCGTCGAAGGTGACTTCGGAGAAGTGCGCGTCGCCGGCGAGGTCGCGGATCGGCGCGACATGCACGCCCGGCAGCGACAAATCGACGATCAGTTGCGAAAGCCCGCGATGACGGTCCTCGGGCGCGCCCGAAGTGCGCACGAGCGCAATCATGAAGTGCGAGTGCGGCGCGTTGGTCGTCCAGACCTTGCGGCCCGACAGGCGCCAGCCGGTGGCCGTGCGCTCGGCGCGCGTGCGTACGCTCGCGAGGTCGGAGCCCGCATTCGGTTCGCTCATGCCGATGCAGAAAAACGCCTCGGCCTTGCAGATGCGCGGCAAATAGAACGCTTTCTGCTCCTCGGTGCCGTAGCGGGCGATCAGCGGGCCGCTCTGGCGGTCGGCGATCCAGTGCGCCGAAACCGGCGCGCCGGCCGCGAGCAGTTCTTCGACGAGCACGAAGCGCGCGAACGGACTGCGGCCGCCGCCGCCATATTCGTGCGGCAGCGTGAGCCCCAGCCAGCCCTGCGCTGCGAGCTGGCGGCTGAAGTTGGCGTCGAAACCGAGCCACGATCGCGCGCGCACGGCGGGCGGGATACCTTTGAGCGCTTGCTCGAGAAATGCGCGCACCGGTGCGCGCAAGGCTTCGTCTTCGGGGGGAATCGTTCGGAGTGCGAAAGGGTCGTTCATAACGTGCTGCGCTTTACAGCGCAGTTCCTGGCAGTGCGAAGTCAGCGGGCGCTTGCGCGCTCATTCGGGGCGGCCGGCGAGCATGCGCTTGACCGTGTACGAGAGCACGAGTTCGTCGCGCTGATTGCGCACGTCCACGCGGCTCGTGACCACGGCGCGATTGTGTTTCGAAGTGGGTTTCACTTCCTCGACTTCGACCACGCCGTAAATCGTGTCGTTGACGAGGACCGGCGCGTGCGCCTTCATCGAGAACTCGAGCATGGCGAGCCCGGTGCCTTGCACCATGGTCTGGAACAGCAAGCCTTCGATCAGGCCGCTCGTGAGCGCGCCCGGCACGGGTCGGCCGCTCATGGCGCCGTGCTCGAAATGCGCATCGATGAAGATCGCCTCCAGCATGCCAGTAGCCGAGATGAAATTGACCAGATCGGTTTCCGTGACCGTGCGCCGGAACGTGCGGAAGCGCTGACCCGCTTGCAGCTCCTGCCAGTAGAAACCGCGTCCGAGCAGTTGGGCGTCCTCGTGTGTCGTCATGCCTGTCTTCCTCCAGTGTGGGATGGCGCGTTGCGCCGGTATCGTGTTCCGATTCTAGAATCGTGTTTCGATATCGGCAACAGCGTTCGAATATCGGAACAGGATCGAGCCGCTGCGGCGAAGTGATAAGCAATTGTTTATAAAGAGAAATAGGCTAAAAATTCAGTGTTTCGAGGGTATACGCCGAGCATCGATGTCGTTCGGTATTCGGAATCCGATGCTACATTCGGAACCCGAGACCGGTTTCGCCGGCCCGGCAGCCAGAACGATTCGAATAAACCTGAAAACAGGAATCAAGGAGACAAGCTGGATGAACGCCAACCCCGAAATTGCGCAGGCAGGCGCGGCCGCCGAAGCGGCGCCGCGACGCACGGCCAGCGTCATATTTGCCGGCAGCGTCGGCAACGTGGTGGAGTGGTTCGACTGGTCGGTGTACACGACCTTCGCGATCTACTTCAGCAAGCAGTTCTTCCCCGCCGAGAACGACACCGCCTCGCTGCTCGCGACCTTCGCCGTGTTCGCCGTCGGCTTCTTCATGCGGCCGCTGGGCGGCTGGGTGATCGGCGGCTTTTCGGACCGGTTTGGGCGGCGCGCTGCGCTCACGCTCACGATCATGATGATGGCGGGCTCTTCGCTGCTGATCTCCGTGTTGCCCACCTACGCGACGATCGGCGTGCTCGCGCCGGTGCTCATGACGGTGCTGCGCATGGTGCAGGGCCTCTCGGTCGGCGGCGAGTACGGCGCGGCCACCACGTTCCTCGCGGAATCCGCGCCCGCGAAACACCGCGGGTTGTATGGCAGCTTCCTGTTCTTCAGCATCGCGGCGGGGCTGCTGCTCGCATCCGGGCTTGCCAGCGTCATGACGAACGTGATGCCGAAGGAAGCGCTCGTGGCGTGGGGCTGGCGCATTCCGTTCTTCATTGGCGGCTGCGGCTCGCTCGCGGGCTTCTGGATGCGCCGCAACGTGGGCGAAACGCATGCGTTCGAACAATTGCGCCGTTCGGGCCGCATCGAGCGCCGCTCGCTGTGGTGGACATGGACGCAGCATCGCACCGCCGTCCTGCGCCTCGTGGGCATTAGCGTGCTGGGTGCGTTCAGCTTCTACCTCTTTATCAGCTTCATGCCGATTTACGCGATCCGTCACGCGGGCGCGACGCCGGCCGACGCGTTTCTCGCGAGCACGCTGAGCATTGCCATCTTCATGCTCGCGCAGCCGTTTTTCGGCGCGTTGTCGGATCGTTTCGGGCGGCGCCCGCAATTGATGGTGTTCGCGGCGGCCTATCTCGTGTTCCTGTATCCGGTGGTGCGCTCGATCGGGCCGAGCATCACGTCGATGCTGCTCGTCGAATGCTTCGGCTTGCTGACTTATGGCCTCTATTCGGCCATTGCGCCCGCGATCATGGCCGAGCTGTTCTCGACCGCCGTGCGCGGCATCGGCATTGGCGCTGCGTACAACCTCGTGGTGGCCTTGCTCGGCGGCACCACGCCGTATCTCATGACCTGGCTGCAATCGCAGCAGCGCGAAGGCTGGTTTCTCGCCTATGTGTGCGCAGGTGCGGCCGTGAGTCTCTTCGCTTACTGGCGCATGCCCGAAACGGCGGGCAAGCCGCTCGACTGACATTGCGCCCGCGCCGCGCATGAACGTGTAGTTTCGCAATCCAGGCAGAGGTCATTTCACATGCAGCAGACGAAAGCAGCATCGCCATCGCAGTCAACGAAAACGCAAGCGCAGCCACAGCGCGCCCGCCCTCTGGAAGGCATACGGGTGCTCGATCTTTCCCGTGTGCTGGCAGGGCCGTGGTGCACGCAGAATCTCGCCGATCTCGGCGCGCAGGTGATCAAGATCGAACGGCCCGGTCCGGGCGACGAAACGCGCGCGTGGGGGCCGCCCTATCTGCGTGACGAAGCGGGCCGCGACACGGTGGAGAGCGCGTACTACCAGTGCGCGAACCGCGGCAAGCTTTCGATGGCGGTGGACATCGCCGCGCCCGAAGGCGCCGCGCTGATCCGCGAACTTGCGCGCCAGTGCGATGTACTGGTGGAGAACTTCAAGGTGGGCGGCCTGAAGAAGTACGGGCTCGACTATGAAAGTCTCGCGGCGCTCAATCCCGCGCTCATCTACTGCTCGGTCACGGGGTTCGGTCAGAGCGGGCCGCTCGCGCACCGCGCCGGATACGACTTCCTCATTCAGGGCATGGGCGGGCTCATGAGCGTGACGGGCGAGCCTGACGAGACCCCTGGGGGCGGTCCGCAAAAAGTCGGCGTGGCGGTCACGGATCTCATGGCCGGCATGTACGCGACAACGGGCGTGCTTGCCGCCGTGATCGAGCGGCAGCGCAGCGGCCTCGGCCAGCATATCGACATTGCATTGCTCGACTGCCAGCTGGCGATGCTCGCGAACCAGTCGATGAACTACCTCTGCTCGGGCGAGGTGCCGCGGCGCCTTGGCAATGCGCATCCCAACGTCGTGCCGTACCAGACCTTCGCGGCGAGCGACGGTCATCTGATTCTCGCGTGCGGCAACGACAGCCAGTTCCGCTCGCTGTGCGGCGCGATGGATCTGAACGAACTTGCGGCAGACCCGCGCTTCGCCACCAACAGCGCGCGCAGCGTGAATCGCGTGTTGCTGCTGCCGGTGCTCGAACAGGCGTTCCGCACGCGCACGCGCGACGCGTGGACCGGCGCGCTCGAAGCATGCGGCGTGCCGTGCGGGCCGATCAACGACGTGGCGCAGGCGTTCGGCTCCGAGCATGCACGCGCGCGTGAGTCCGTGCGCCGCATTGCGCATCCGCTGGCGGGCACGTCGCCGAGCGTGGCGAGCCCGCTGCGCTTGTCGGCCACGCCCGTGCAATACGAGGTGCCGCCGCCGTTGCTCGGCGAACACACGCACGCGCTGCTCGGCGATCTGCTCGGGCTCGACGCCGCGCGCATCGACACGTTGTGCGCGAGCGGCGCGATCGGCACAGGCGCGCGAGTGCCTACGCGCGGCGAGCATGAGGAAGCCGTTTGAGCAGGCACCGGCCATACCGATGCGGCCGGTTCGCATCGCTTTTGGGGGCAGGGCGGCATGTATAATTTTTCGCACCGTTCAACCGTCAATCGATCCATGGCGCACCACCCCGAAGACCGTGAACCGGGCACCGAATCGACCGCGTCGCCCGGGCCGCGGGCCACTACGCGCATCGTGCAGGTGCTGCGCATTCTCGCCGATCATCCGCAGGGCGCCACGCTCACCGAACTCGCGGACCTGAGCGCCACGCCGAAGACAAGCCTGCTCGCGCTGCTGCGCGCGCTCACGCATGCGCACTATTTGACGCATAACGGCGGCAAATACGCGCTCGGCGTGGAAGCCTTCAAGCTCGGTGCGGCCATCGTCGCGCAGCGGCGCTTTCCCGAAATCGCACGCCCTGTGATGGAGCGCCTCGCGCTCGAGGCGGGCGAAACGATCCTGATCGGCCAGCTCGCGAGCGACCGGCCTTCCATGGTCTATGTGATGTCGGCGGAGAGCCGCAATGCGATCCGCTTCATCGCGGGCATGGGCGAGCGGCGCGAGCTGTTTTCCTCCTCCGGGGGGCGTGTATTGCTGGCCGCGATGAGCGAGGCGCAGCAGACCGAGTATTTCCGCACTGCCGAGTTGCGTGCCCACACGCCTGCCACGCGCACGCAAAAGCGCGAGCTGAAGGCGCTGCTCAAGGAGGTGGCCGAGACCGGCGTGGCTGTCACCGTCGAGCAAAGCTCCGCCGATGTGGTGGGCTTCGCCGCGCCGATACGCGACGAGTCGGGCGCGGTGATCGCGGCGCTCGTAATGGGCACGCCGGTGAGCCGCGGCGTGCCGGGCATGGAGCGTTTCAAGGCGCTGATCGCGCGCGGTGCGGTGGAGGTGTCGGCGCTGCTGGGGTATGCGGGGCCCAGCACGTTGGCATTTTCAAAGCCGGCGGCATAGCCCGGATCGCTTAACCACACGATGGCTGCCCAATGAGCGGGCAGCCATTTGTCTAATCGAATCATTAATTCGGATGACGAAATAATGCCCGCCTTTTTCCTCGCGATCTGTCACTTACAATCGTTGACGTTTCTTTCCACGGCGTAAGTGCCGGGACTCAACTGCTGGTTAACCAGATAAACATTGGATAAACGCGTAATCCGGTTCAAGCTGGACGCGCCCGTGCCGTTAGTAGGGGAAAGCTCAGGCGCCACGCGCAAAGCAGCCGCACAGCCGTAAGCCGGATGACCGGTTCCCCGCGCCGGCCGCAACAGAACATTATGGAGTACCAATTGAAATCAGTGCAACAGCATGGCGTGGATGAGCGCACCACCCTGACGAGCAATAACCGCCTCGAACTGCTCCTCTTTCGCCTGGGTTCGGCGCGCAAGGGCGCGGCGCGCGGCCTGTACGGCATCAACGTCTTCAAGATCCGCGAAATCGCGACCATGCCCGAGCTCACGCCCATTGCGGGCTCGCCCGAGCACCTGGCCGGCGCGGTGGATATTCGTGGCCAGATCATTCCGGTGATCGATATCGGTTCGATGATCGGCTCTGTCTCGGAGAAGCCGCCGGGCATTCTGCTCGTGACCGAGTTTTCGCGCGGCACGCAGGCGCTCGCTGTGGAGGAGGTGGAGGACATCGTCCGGCTGGAATGGAGCGAGGTGCTGAGCGCCGAGTCGAGCGGCACGACGGGCTACGTGACGGGCGTGGCGCGCATCAATCCGGGCACCGAGAACGCGCGCCTTGCACAGTTGCTCGACGTCGAGCAGATCATGCGCGACGCCTTCCCTGAGCAGCATACCGAAGTGCGCGCCGACGCCGTGGGCGAAGCCGTGCGCCTCGCGGGCGGCCGCATTCTTGCCGCCGACGACTCGGGTTTTGCCCGCGCGCTGATCGGGCAGGCGCTCACCGCGCTCGAAGTGCCGCACGTGATCGCCCACAACGGACAGGCCGCATGGACGATCCTCCAGCAGATGGCCGCCGACGCGCAAAACGAGGGCATTCCGGTTCGCGACAAGGTTTCGCTTGTCATCACCGACCTCGAAATGCCCGAGATGGACGGCTTCATGCTCACGCGCAAGATCAAGGCGGATCAGCGTTTGAAGCATCTTCCCGTGTTGATTCACTCGTCGCTTTCGGGCAGCGCCAACGAGGCGCACGCGCGCAACGCGGGCGCGAATGGTTACGTCTCCAAGTTCGCCCCCGCGGAGCTTTCGGCGGCGATCCGCAAGGCGCTGGCAGCCTGACCGAAGCCCCGGGAACCGTGTGCTCCGGGCGGGATCCCTGCGCGAGACCGGCGAGCTTAGCCGCAGCCCCGCCGCGTCAGGCCCCGGTCCGGGTAGTGGCGTCGGTTTGACGCGAAATTCGGCGCGAAGTTGGGCGCGAAGCGTGGCAAAGAGCGCAATTCCATGAACACCCCCCCTTAAACCCGGCTTTTCCATCGATTAACCGGGGGGTGGTTGGCTGACAATCTCTAGAAACGCGGGGTGGGCTCGCACTTTCTCGAGGCAGATATGTCAAGCAGCATTACGATCACGGACGAACTGGTTGCGGAAATCGCGGAACGGATGGCCGACGAGGGCCAGAAGGTTTCTCCCATGGCCATCTGGTCCGAAGTCCATACCGGCTCGGTGGTCGCAGTCGCTGCGTCGCTGCGCAAGTGGCGCGAAGAGCGCGCCCCGCGAGTGCAGCAGGTCGTGGAACGCCCGGCTTTGCCGGAAACGGTAACGGACACGATGCGCGACGCGCTCGACCGTCTGTGGACCTCCGCGCAGGACGAGGCCGAGCGCGCCGTGGCGCGCCGCCTGCAGTCGATGCGCGAGCGCGTCGAAGACGCGTGCAACGAACGCGACAACGCGCTCGAGGAGCTGCAAACCACCGTCCAGGAACTCGACGCCCTGCAAGTCCAGCTGGACAAGATGACGCGTGCCTTCGAGACGAAGACCGATGCCGGGTCGGGTCTGGAGGAAGACATCGCGAGCGCGATGCAGCGCGCCGAGGCAGCGGAACAGCGCGCGGAGCAGCTGGCCGAGCGCGTCTCGACGCTCGAGGCGGAACTGGAGGGCGCGGTCGCCGAACTGGCAGCCGAGCGCGAGGCGCAGGCGAGCCAGACCGCCGCAGCGGAAGCCGCAGCCGAAGCGGAAGCCGCAGCCGCAGCCGCGGAGGCGGCCGAGCAGGCCGAGCCCGCCGCCTCGACCGAAGATAACGAAGCGGAGCGTGCCGCGCTGGAAGCGGCGCACGCCGAGGCCGTTGCGAAGCTCGAAGGCGAGCTGGAAGCCATTCGCGCGGCGCTGCAGGCCGAGCAGGAAGCCCACGCAGCCCAGCGCGAGGAGGCCGCCGGTGCACAGGCCGAACGCGACGCCGCCGCCACCGAACTGCAAAACGCCCAGCAACAGCTCGCCAGCCTGAACGAAGAGCGCACGGCCGACGCTTCCGAAATCGAACGCCTGACGACGAGCTTGTCCGAGGCGCAGGAGCGCGCCGAAGCCGCACAGCAGCGCGCGACCGAACTGGCCGAACTGGGCGAATTCGCCAATGCCGCGGCGTCGAGCGAAGCGGCCGAGGGCGTAGCCGAGGCACAGCCTGCCGCCGCCGACCCGGAAGAAGTCGAAGCGCTGAAGGCCCAGCTTGCCCGCGAGACGGCAACGCACGCCGCCGCAATCACCGATGCGCGCGAGAACATCAAGCGCTGGTCCGAGTATGCGAACGGTTTGAAGCAGCAACTGGCCCAGGCGAACGAAAAGGCGATCGTGGGCCTTGCCCGCAGCGCCGGCGAAGCCTCGCTGAGCCGCCGCCTCGCCGCCGAACTGGGCCAGGTCGCGCCGGAGCATGACCTGCTGCGCAAGGAGGCCCAGCAGCAAGTGGTCGTCGAAGCGGTCAGCGCGCATCTGGAGCAACAGGGCTATGCCTACGACGCCAAGACCGGCATGGTCTCGAAGCTGAGCACCGAAAACGCACCGGCCTGAGCGCCCATAGACCGTCCGTTTGACGGCGCATCGCTTGCGCGGTGCACCGGCCCGTACCCAAGACCGCTGCCTGAGTGCAGCGGTTTTTTTTCGCCCCTCCTCGATGGCTCCTTCGGCGGCACGTACCCAGGTATCGGGATAAATGCCGACTTCCAGTGAGCCGAACGCCCGCTTTCCCGAAAACGAATTGTTGGCTTCGCGTGCCTGAACCACACTGGCACCTGTCCAGTGGCGCGCCCAGGCGAATCAGGCGAGCGCCGCGCAGCAGCACGCCAAAGTACACAAAAGCCCCGGAAGGCATAGGAGGAGACATGACGCGACTCGAGCCGCGCGCGCAGCACGCGAGCATCGGCAAACCCGCAAGCGAGCGCCCCGCACCGAGGCGCTTGCGCAGCGCCCTGGCAGCGGCGCTGGCCATCGCACTCGCGCCGACGCTTGCGCACGCAACGGAATGGCGCGTGGGCGTGGAACTGCCGCTGACCGGCGCGCTCGCGCAGGCGGGCACCGAAATGTACCGCGGCATCCAGGTGGCGGCCGACATCTACAACCGTCGCCATCCGCAGGACAAGATCACCCTCGTCGCCGTGGACGACGAATCGAACCCGGCCAAGGCCGTTGCCGCCGTCGAACAGCTCGCCTCGCAGCACGTGGTCGCAATCGCGGGCGCGGCCAATTCGAACTGCGCCGGCCCGGCTTCGGAGGCCGCGAGCAAGGCCGGTCTCGTCTACGTGACCTCGGGCGGCACCAGCGACGACATGGTCACGCGCGGCCTGAAGAACTTCTTTCGCGTAAGCAACACGCCCGGTTACACGAAGGGCATGGTGGGCCTCTTCAACACGCTGGGCGTGAAGTCGGTGGCGATCGTCTACTCGACGAAGGACGCGACGAGCGACCTCGCCAAACAGCTCGACACGGCCCTCAAGGCGCAGGGAGTGAAGACCTTCCTGCATGCCTACGATCCTTCGATCAGCGACTTCAAGCCGCTCATCAACAAGGTCAAGCTGCAGGACAAGCCCGACGCCATGGCGATGCTCGGCTACGAGAACGACTACGTGGGCATTCTGCGCGCCTCGCGCGTGCTCAAGCCCGACCTGAAGGCGATTGCGGCGCCGTGGGCGTTCGCGAGCCCGAAGATGGCGCAGTCGTTCCCCGACCTCGTGCCGAACGTGTATGGGGCAACCGTGCTGTCCTCGCCGGCCGACTATCGCTCGGCGGACCAGCGCGACTTTTCCGATACCTACCAGCGGCTCTTCAAGACCACCTCGAACTATCAGTCGCAGACGTCGTTCGTCTACGCGCAACTGCTGTTCGACGCGATCGCCTCCGCGCAGAAAGCCGGCACGCTCGACAAGGGCGGTCTGGCCGACACGCTGCGCGCCACCCAGCGCGACGACACGTTCCTCGGCAAGGTGGCGTTCGACGCACGCGGCGACAACGCGAACTACGTGGCGCACATGGGCCAGTTCGCGCGCGACGGCAAGCTCGCGCTCGTCTGGCCCGCGAACTACGCCACGTCGAAGCCCGTGTATCCGGGCGTGCCGTGGTAAGCAAGACATAGAACAACGAAACAGGGCGAGCGCTGCGTTTGAACGGCGCCGCTACCTATCACCGAGACTAAGGTTTGGAGGATCGATGGTCCGCTTCGCTACTCGCAGCAAGCCGCGCGCCCTCGTGCGCGCGCTATTTCGCATCGGCGCGGGGGCGGCGAGCGCCTGCGCGCTGCTCGCACACACGCCCGCCGCATTTGCCGACACGCTGCCAGTGGGCGTGGAGTTGCCGCTCACCGGCTCGATGGCGCGCGCAGGCAACGCGCAGCTCGAAGGCATACGCCTCGCCGCCGATCTCTTCAACAAAGGCAGCGGCAAGCACAAGGTCGCGCTCACCGTGGTCGACGACGAGGCGCAGCCCGCCAAGGCCGTTTCCGCGGTGGAAAAGCTTGCTTCGCAAGGCGTGCTCGCCATTACGGGCGGCTACGGCTCCAATTCGGTGAGCCCGGCTTCGGAGGCGGCCGACAAGGCCGGCATCGTCTATATCACCTCGGGCGCCGTGGACAGTGCGATGACCTCGCGCGGCCTCAAGCATTTTTTCCGCATCGGGCCCGCATCGGGCTACTCGAAGGCCGTGGTGGGGCAATTGAACGCCATGGGCGTGAAGTCGGTTTCGATTCTCGCCTCGACGAAGCAGGCCACCACCGACCTTTCCAACGAAGTCTCCACGCAACTGCGCGCGCAGGGCGTGACGGTGACCGTGCATGCGTTCGACCCGGCGATGACGGACTTCAAGCCGCTCGTGAACAAGGTGCGCTTGCAGGACAAACCTGAAGTTCTGCTGATGATCGCGTATGAAAACGACTATATCGGCATTCTGCGCGCCGCCAAGGTGTTGCGCCCGCAACTGAAAGCCGTGATGGGCGCGTGGTCCATCGTCACGCCGAAGATGACCGCCGACTACCCCGACCTCGTGAACAACGTGATCGGCTGCGCGATGCTGCCATACCCCGCGGACTTCGGCACGGCAGACGGCAAGGCGTTCGTAGAAGCCTATCAGGCCGCGTATCACAAGGAGCCCGACTACCTGGCCGAATTCGCCTACGTGCAGTCGCGTCTGCTGTTCGACGCCATGTCGCGCGCGGCCGACGCGGGCACGCTCAAGCAGGACGGCATTGCGGCCGAACTGCGCGCGAAGCCGCACGACACGCTGATCGGCAAGGTGAGCTTCGCGCCGAACGGCGACAACCCCGCGTTCCTGAACAACATGGCGCAGATCCAGGGCAATCGCATCGTGCTCGTGTGGCCGAAAGAGCGCGCCACGGGCAAGCTGAACTACCCCGCGCTACCGTGGTAATTGCGCGCGCAACGAAGGAGGAGCCGCGATGACGGACCTGTTGCTGCAATCGCTGTATTCGGGCGTGCTCGTGGGTGGTGCTTACGCGCTCGTCGCATTGGGGCTCGCGCTGGTGTTCGGCTCGATGCGCATCATCAATCTCGCTCACGGCGAACTGGTGCTGCTCGCCGCCTATATCGCCTACACGTTCGAGACCAAGCTCGGCCTCAACCCCGTGTTCGCGATTCCGGTGGCGATTCCCGTGGTCTGCGCGGCTGCGGCGGCCGCGTGGTATCTCGTGAGCCGCATCAAGCGCGACCGCGAGCTGAACTCGCTGATTCTCACCTACGGCATCGGCATCGTGCTGACCAACGCCGTGCTGCTGGGCTGGGGCGCCGACGTGCGCTCGACCGGCAGCGCCTGGCTGCAGGACAGCGTGATGCTCGGCAACCTGCTTTCCATGCGCAGCGAAGTGCTCTCGTTCGGCATCAGCGTCGTGCTGATGCTCGCGCTCTGGTGGTGGCTCTCGCGTTCGTGGTATGGCCGCGCCGTGCGCGCGATCTCCAGCAACCGCGACGCTGCGCGCCTGATGGGCATCGACCCGCGCAAGACCGAGCTGATTTCGTTCGTCGTCGCGGGGCTGCTCGCTTCGTGCGCGGGCGTGTCGATCTACGCGTCGAGCGCGATCCAGCCTTCGATTGGCGAGGCGCTGACCGTGAAGGCGTTCATCATCACCGTGCTCGCGGGCGTGGGCTCGATTCCGGGCGTGCTGGCGGGCGCAATGCTGCTCGGCATTACCGAGGCGCTTACCGTCACGCTCGCCAGTTCGGCGCTGCAGGAACTCGCAGGCATGCTGCTATTCCTGCTCGTGCTCTACGTGCTGCCGAACGGCTTGTTCGGCGTGGCTAAACGAAGGGGATGAGAACGATGTCGACATTGAAAGCCACAACGGCCGGGTCCGGCCCGCGCGTGATTGCGCTCGCCGTAGTGCTGCTCGTGCTTTATGCGGGCGTGCCGCTCGTGTTCGGGCAGAACCTGTATCTCATGAGTCTCGCGGTGGCGTCGCTCACGATCGCTGGCGTGGCGCTGGCGTGGGCACTGCTCGGCAACCTCGGCGGCATGGTGAGCTTCGGGCACGCGGCCTTTTTTGGCGTGGGGTCGTATATCTCCGCACTCCTCACGTTGAAGGCCGGCTGGCCCGTGTTTCCCGCGATGCTCGCGGGTGGCGTGGGAGCCGCAATCGCTTCGCTCGCCATGGCGCCCGCGCTGCGCCTGAAGGGCCCGTACTTCGCGCTCGCCATCCTCGCCTATGCGCAGATCTTCCGCATCATCGCGACCGAATGGTCCGATCTCACCGGCGGCGCGAGCGGTCTGTCCAGCATTCCGGGGCTGCCGAAGGTGGCGGGTTTCGACTTCGGCAGCAAGAGCGGCGGCTATCTCGTCGTGCTCACGCTCGTGCTCGTCTTCGCCGCGATCTATGCGCGGCTGCGCGGCAGCCATGTGGGACTCGCGCTGCGTGCCATGCACGAGTCGGAGGATGCTACGCGCGTGGTGGGTGTGAACAGTGTGATGCTCAAGCTCGCCATGCTGATGCTCTCGGCGCTGATGACAGGGCTAGTCGGCGCATTCAACGCGCACTACATCAACTTTCTCGAACCCGATTACGCGTTTAACGCGAGCTGGGCCGTCGTGCCGATCATCGCGGCGATCTGCGGCGGCTATCGCACCATACTCGGGCCGCTGGTGGGCGCGGTCACGGTGTATCTGGTGGATCAGCTCGTGCTCAAAAGCCTGCTGCCGACAGGGCACCAGATCGTGCTGGGCATCCTGCTCGTCACGATGATCATCGTGAGCCCCGCGGGTCTGACCGCGCTGCGTTTCAAACGTACCCGGCGAGGTGTTTATGCAGCAAGCTGATCAGGCGGCGGAACTGCGCTTGCAGGATGTATCGATCCGTTTTGGCGGCATCACGGCAGTCAACGGCGTTTCGCTGTCGCTCGGCACGCGCGACGTGGTGGGCCTGGTCGGTCCGAACGGCGCGGGCAAGACCACGCTTTTCAATGCGATTTCAGGGCTCGTGCGGCCCACGAGCGGTTCGATCCGTTTCGGTGACGTCGATCTTCTGAAATCGCCGCTTTATCGGCGCGCGCGCCTTGGGATCGGGCGGACGTTCCAGGTGCCGCAGCCGATGCACGAACTCACGGTGCGTGAGAACCTGATCGTCGCGCAACGCTTCGGCACGGGGCGCGTGGACGAGGCGCGCATCGACGAAATCCTCGCGTTCCTGGGTCTCGAAGGCAAGGCGCAGCGCGACGCGGCGACGGAACTCGCGCTCACCGAGCTCAAGGCGCTGGAAGTGGCGAAGGCGCTTGCCACGGGGCCAAAGCTGCTGCTGCTCGACGAGGTCCTGGGCGGGCTGGAGACGGCCACCAAGCGTCGCTTCATGCAAACGCTGCTCGCGGTGCACGAGCGATACAACGTAGGCATCCTGATCATCGAGCACGATATCGAAACCGTGATGAACCTGTGCCGCCGCGTGTGCGTGCTCAACTTCGGCAAGCTGATCGCCGATGGGCCGCCCGCCGAAGTGTTCCGCGATCCCGAAGTCGTGCGCAGCTATACGGGGGAGGCCGCCCATGCTTGAAGTCAGCAGCGCCCGCGCCGGCTATGGCGCGATCAACGTGTTGTGGGACGTTTCGCTCAGTATCGCGAGCGGAGAAGTCACGACCATCGTGGGCCCGAACGGCGCAGGCAAGACCACGCTGCTGCGCGCGATCATGGGGCTCGTGCCGCTCGAGCGCGGCCAGATCACGTTTGATGGCGCGCCGCTTGCGGGCGTGCCCACCTGGGACATGGCGCAGCGCGGCATTGCAATGGTGCCCGAAGGGCGCATGATCTTTCGCGACATGTCGATCGAGGAGAACCTGATGCTGGGCGCGTTCGCGAAAACGCGGCGCGCGGCGGCGAAATCGCAGCTCGAAGAGGTCTACGCGCTGTTCCCGCTGCTCAAGGAGCGCCGGGCGCTGCCCGCGGGCACGCTCTCGGGTGGTCAGGCGCAGATGCTGGCGCTCGGGCGCGGGCTCATGTCCGCGCCGCAACTCATGTTGATCGACGAACCTTCGCTTGGGCTCGCGCCCGTCATGGTGCAGGAGGTGTTCGCGATTCTCGACCGGCTCAAGGCTGCGGGGCGCACCATCGTACTGGTGGAGCAGAACACCAACATGGCGTTGCGCCTGGCCGATCAGGTGTATCTCATGCAGGGCGGCAAGGTCACGTTCGCTGCGCGCGCGAAGGACGTGAACGTGGATGAGCTTCACGACATGTACTTCGCGCGCTAGTTTCACACCGCGCCGGTTTCGAGGCAGTTCGCGGCGCTCCAGCCGTAGAGCCACTGCAGCGAGTCGTAGAACTGATCCTGGGTGCGGCCCACCCACAGCGCATTGCGCACCAGACGGTCCACGCCCTTCGCGTGGTAGATGCGGCCCATTTCGCGCGCGGAGTAAAGCACGCGCGCCGTGCGCGGAATGCGCGCGGCTTCATAGCGCTTGAATGCCTCGACGAAATCGCCATCGGCTGCCTTGACGGCAACGCCTAGCGTGACCGCGTCCTCGAGCGCCTGGCAGGCGCCTTGCGCCATGTATTGCGTCATCGGGTGCGCGGCGTCGCCGAGTATCGTCGCGCGCCCGAAGCTCCATTGTTCGACCGGGTCGCGGTCGGCCGTGGCCCAGCGCTTCCACGATGTGGGCCGGTCGAGCATCTGGCGCGGCAGGGCGTGAACTCCTTCGAAGTACGAAAGGACCTCTTCCTTGCTGCCGTCGCGCACACCCCAGACTTCCTGCCCACGGCTATGGAAGGTTACGACGAGGTTGTACTGGCGGCCGCCGCGCAGCGGGTAGTGCACGAGGTGGCAGTGCGGGCCCGCCCAAACCACCGGCGCGTTGATCCGCAGATCCTCCGGCATGTTGTCCACGTCGACCACGGCGCGGTAGACCACGTGACCCGTCACGCGCGGTTCGTCGCCGATCAGCGCCGCGCGCACCGCGGACTTCACGCCGTCGCAGCCGATCACGGCGTCGGCGCTGTAGCGCTCGCCATGCTGGTCGATCACGGTGACGCCTTGATCGTTCTGTTCGAGCGACTTGATCTGCGTGTCGGTGCGGAACTGGATGAGCGGGTTGTCCTTCACCGCTTCGAGAATCGACAGATGAATGTCCGCGCGATGAATCACGCCATACGGATTGCCAAAGCGCTCGCGAAAACGCTCGCCCGTTTCGATGCGTACAACGGGCTTGGCGTTGGTCGCGTCCATGAGTGTGAGCGAGTCGGTGAACACCGCGCGATTGCGCGCCGCTTCGCCCGCGCCGAGCGCGTCGAGCGCGGTGAACGCATTCGGCCCGAGCTGGATGCCGGCGCCGATCTCGCCGATCTGCGGGGCCTGCTCGAGCAGCAGCACACGGACGTCGGCGCGCGCGAGCGCGAGCGCCGCTGCCAGTCCGCCGATGCCGCCGCCCACCACGATCGCGCTGCGCCTGGTGTTAGAGGAATGCATGTCTTGTCTCCTGAATGACTTGTTCGAGGCGTGTTGCTAGGCGGTGTAGTCGGGCTGACGCTGCGGCTCGGCCGCTGCGAATGCGGGATGCTCGCTGGCGTGCCGATAAACAGCCATGCTGCGTTCGTAGGCCGAAAGGTCGCAGCCCATGCGCAGCGCGTTGGCGATTTGCGGCACGAGGCAGCAATCGGCCAGTGTCGGCGCAGCGCCGAAGCACCACGGTCCATCGTGCGACCTCGCGGCTTGCGCGAGCAGACGCTCGACGCCCGCCATGCCTTCGGCGATCCAGTGGCGATACCACGCGCTCTTCTGCTCTGGCGTGACATCCAGCACGTCCTGCAGATACTTGAGCACGCGCAGGTTGTTGACGGGGTGGATATCGCAGCCAATCAGGTACGCGAGTTCGAGCACACGCGCACGCGCTTGCGGCTCGGCCGGAATGAGGCGCGGCTCGGGATAGCGCGCGTCGAGCCAGTCGATGATGGCGAGCGACTGGCCCAGATGAAAGTCGCCTTCGGCGATCGCCGGTACCGCCGCCGATGTGTTGATGTGCTTGACATAGTCCGGCGCGCGATGCTCGCCGGTGCGGATGTTGACGCCGAGGTATTCATGTTCGACGCCCTTGAGCCGCAAGGCGATGCGCACGCGGTACGAAGTCGAGCTATTGAAGAAGCTGTAGAGCTGCACGATGGACCTTCCTGTAGAACGGATGCGCCTCAAACCACCTTGACGGTCAGCTCGCCCAGGCGCTCGACGCCCACTTTCATGGTGTCGCCGGCTTTGACCGGGCCCACGCCTTCGGGCGTGCCGGTGAAGATCACATCGCCCGGTTCGAGGCGGAAGAACTTCGAGAGATACGAAACCGTTTCGGCCACCGACCAGATGAGGTGGGACACATCGCTCTTTTGCTTCGTTTCGCCGTTCACGGTGAGCCACAGGCCCGCGTTGTCGAAGTGGCCGGCGACGCTTGCCGGATGCACGGGCCCGACCGGCGCGGAAAGATCGAACGCCTTGCCGATCTCCCAGGGGCGGCCCATTTCGCGCATCTTCATCTGCAGGTCGCGACGCGTCATGTCGAGGCCCACGGCGTAGCCCCACACGTGCGAGAGTGCGTCTTCCAGGGCGATGTCCGAGCCCGCCTTGCCGATCACCGCGACGAGTTCGGCCTCGTAGTGGTAGTTCTGCGTTTGCGCGGGATACGGCAGTTCGAGCGTTTGCCCATAGGCAACGGGCACGATGGCGTTATCGGGTTTGCAGAAGAAGAAGGGCGGCTCGCGGTCCGGGTCGAAGCCCATTTCGCGTGCATGCGCGGCGTAATTGCGGCCCACGCAATACACGCGGCGTACGGCGAACTGATCGGTCGAGCCAGCGACGGCAAGGGCGACGGGCGCCTCGGGCTGAAAAACGAATGCCATGATGGTTGCTCTTTGAGAGAGTAAAACTGGATTGATATGGATTCCGAATTGATAAGCGAGCTTGTATCGAACCGAACACGCGCTCGCCGTCAAAGCGTTAGCTGATGCGTTCCTCGCGCAGCAGATTGAGCGCGGCGAGCACAGGGCGATCGGAATAACTGAAGAGCACGGCGTCGCTTTGCGCTTCGAGTTGTACCGGCACCCATGAGGGCGCGACGAACACGTCGTGCGGGTCGAACGTGAAGCGCTCCTCGCCGATCCGTACCGCGCCGTGGCCTTCCACCACGCAATAGACGGTCGAATCGGTGCTGCGGTACGTCTTGCCCTTGAAGCCCGCGGGCAAGAACTGCATGAACGTTGCCATGGTGGGCATAGGCCAGCCGCCCGTGGCCGGATTCACGTAGCGCAGCTTCACGCCATCCCAGTCGTCGAGCTCGCCGTTGCGGTAGAGCGTGTCGAGCGCTTCGCGGCTGCGTGCGTACGGATAGCTGAAGATCGGCGAGGTCGGATCGCTTACTGTGTGGCGCACGGGCAGCATGTTGTGGCCAAAGCGCGCGTAGCTGTCGCCTTCGGGGCGCGCAACGGGCTGCGTGGCCTCGGGGTAGTTCTCTGCGAAGCCCGCATCGAGGTGCCCAATGAGCGGAATGTCCAGCCCGTCGAGCCACACCACGGGCTCACCGCCTTCCTCGACGGACGGGTTGCCGTGGTCGTGCCAGGTCCACGAGGGCGTGATGATGAAGTCGCCTGGGTGCATGGTGGTGCGCTCGCCGTTCACGGCGGTCCACGCGCCCTTGCCTTCGACGATGAAGCGCAGCGCCGATTGCGTATGGCGATGGCTCGGCGCAATCTCGCCGGGCAGGATCAGCTGCAGGCCGCCGTAGAGATTCGGCGTGAGGCTCGATTTGCCCGGCAGCCCGGGGTTTTCAAGCACGAGTACGCGCCGGATCGCCTCTTCTGCGCTGATGACCGAACCCGCCTGCATGACGAGTTCGCGCACTTGCGCGTACTTCCAGATGGCGGGCAGGGCCTGCGGGCGCGGCGACTTCGGCACGAGGGCGTGCAGCGACTCCCAGAGCGGCGACATGCCGCTGCGCGCGATCTGCGCGTAATAGGCGGCGCGTTCGGGCGCGACTGCGTTGGCTGACATGCTGGACATGCGAGTCTCCTTTGTTCCTGTGTATTTGGCCGTGCGGCGGGTCAGTGCTGCGTTTCGCTGCCGTTGACCGAATTTATAAGCCAGCGAGCCATATCCAGTAAAATGATGAATTCTTCTTATCCATATGTTTTTGGGTATAGCTTGGCGGAGGACACATGGACTGGACACATCGCCTGCGTCTGCGGCACCTGCAGATGCTGCTTTCCGTAGCGCAGACCGGCAATCTGAGCCAGTCGGCCGAAGCGCTCAACACCACGCAACCGGCGCTTTCCAAGTGGCTCAAGGACCTCGAAGCCGACATCGGCCTGCCATTGTTCGAGCGCCACGCGCGCGGCCTGCGACCCACGCCTTATGGCGAGGCGCTGATCGAGCACGCGCGGCGCATCGAGGGTCATCTCGACAGCGCGCGCGACGACATGGACGCGCTGCGCGAAGGCGGCAGCGGATTGATCTCGATCGGCACGTCGGGCGTTTCGGCGGCGGACACGGTGCCGCTCGCGGTCGCGCGCCTCATCGAGGCAATGCCGCGCGCGCAGGTGCGACTCGTGGAAAGTACGATGAACCTCATGATGCCGGCGCTCGTGCACGGGGACCTCGATATCGTGGTGGGACGCGCGGCCAATGCGCAGGTCGACCCGACGCTTGAAATGGAAACGCTCTATCGCGACCCGGTGAACTTCGTCGTGGGGCTTGGGCATCCACTCGCGAAACGCCGCAAGCTGGACTGGCCCGATTTATTCGAGTACGCGTGGATCGTCTGGCCGGAGGGCACGCCCATTCGCACGGCGCTCGAAGCGGCGCTGGCGGCGGCGGGGCGCAGCATGCCGCGCCACACCGTGGAATCGAATTCGTCGATGCTCAATGTGACGCTGCTGAACCAGACGCGCCTGATCGGCGTGGCCTCGCACCGTGCGGCTGTGCGCTTCGAGCGGCTCAACGTGCTGCGCGTGCTTGCCATGCCGATGCCGCTCGGCAGCTCGGGTGCGGTGGGCATGTACTGGCGGCGCGACAGCGTGAGCCGCGCGGCCGTCGCGCTGGCGCTCGATTGTTTGCGCGAGAGCGCGAATCCGCCGGAAGACGGGCAAGGGCAATGACGTGAAACGCTGACGAGGGACAAGCTGGTGGAGCCCACCTGACGTTATGCTGCGCGGCTGGATTTTTCGCACGCACAGGTTCTACCCGAAATGAAAAAGTTCGCCCTTGCAGGACTCCTCCTCGCCAATGTGCTGTGTACCGGCAGCGCCCTTGCGCAGACTCCGTTTGCACAGACTGCCCAGCCGACGGCGGCGCAGGTCCAGGCCCCGGCCCCGGCGCAGCCCCCGGCTCCCACGATTGATCAGGGCGATGTGTTCCTTGGCGTATGCCAGAAGCCCGAGAATCTCGACGCGTGCCTCATGTATTACGCCGGCTACACGAACGGCGTGCTGGTGCAGTCTCTCATCGACAAGCAGCGGCCACGGTACTGTGTGCCGCCGAACGTCAGCCGCAAAGACCAGCTCGCTACCGTGATTACATGGATGAAGCGGAACCTCGATCATGTTCTTGAGCCCACCGCGGCCGTCATCTACAAGGCGTTGGCCGGAACGTTCCCCTGCAAGTAAGCGCGACGCACTATTCCAATGTGCGGCAGGCGTTTATCCCGCCTCTTCGACGACCAGCTCGAAGCCCTCGTCGAGCCAACCCGTTACACCGCCGATCATCACCTTGACGGGCCTTCCCAACTGCGCGAGGCGGATCGCACCACGCGTCGCGCCGTTGCAATGCGGCCCGGCGCAGTACGTCACGAACAACGTTTCGGCGGGCCAGGCGGCGAGCTTCGACGCGATGATCTTCCCGTGCGGCAGGTTGACCGCCCCCGGCACATGGCCTGCCGCATAGCGCGCGGGACCGCGAACGTCGAGCAGTACGAAATCCGGCGGTTCGCTGCCCGTGAGTGCTGCATGCACATCGGAGCAGTCGGTTTCGAAGCGCAGCGATGCGGTGAAATGCGTGAGCGCTTCGTTGCTCCCGGCGGCGGGAATGGCGGATACGGTCGACATGAATGCGGCTCCTGAGTGTCGCGTTGAGATGGCATCCATTGTGCGAGGCAGGCGGCATGACAGGCCAGTGGCGCGATTGCCAATCTCCGGTAACATTGCGCCATGAATCAATCGACCGATCATCTTGTCGTCGCGCTCGCCTACGACCGGCTCTGCACCTTCGAATTCGGCTGCGTGACCGAATTTTTCGCGCTCGAGCGGCCGGAGCTGGACGTCGACTGGTATCGCTTCGCCGTGTGCGCGCTCGAGCGGGGGCCGCTGCGGGCTGCCGGTGGTATCACGGTGGAGGCGCCTTATACGCTCGCGATGCTCGATCGGGCGCAGACCATCGTCATCCCCGGCTGGCGCGACGCGGACGAGCTGCCGCCCGCGCCGTTGCTCAACAAGCTGCGAGCGGCCTATGCGCGCGGCGCTCGCCTGTGCTCGATCTGTTCCGGTGTGTTCGTGCTTGCGGCCGCGGGGGTGCTCGACGGCAAGCGCGTGACGACGCATTGGCGCTATACCGAGCGCTTGCAGCGGCGCTATCCGGACGTCATCGTGGAGCCGCAGGCGCTCTACGTCGACGAGGGGCGCATTTTGACTTCGGCGGGGTCTGCTGCCGGGCTCGACATGCTGCTCCACCTCGTGCGGCGAGATCATGGTCCTGCGGTGGCCAACCGCGTGGCGCAGCGGCTCGTGGTCGCGCCGCATCGCGAGGGCGGACAGGCACAGTTTGTCCCGCGTCCCATGCCGCCCGACGAAGCCAGCCGTCTCGCGCAACTGATGGACTGGGTGCGAGCCAATCCGAAACGTGAGCACAGTGTCGAGTCGTTGGCTGCCAGGGCCTCCATGAGCCCACGGACGCTGCAGCGGCAGTTTCGCGAGGCGACGGGCATGGGGCCGTATGAGTGGGTGTTGCGCGAGCGCGTGGCGGTTGCGCGCGATCTGCTCGAGTCGAGGCCTCGCCTTGCCATCGCACGCATTGCCGAGCTTGCGGGATTCGGTTCCGAAGAATCGATGCGGCGGCACTTCAGGCGTATCGCGCTGACGAGTCCGAGCGCGTATCGGGCGAAGTTCGGCACGCGCTCAGGTGGCGAGACTGCGTAAGACACGCGTCAAGCTTTGCGTGCGAACTACCGGGTCACGACACGAGCACGAATGACCCAAGGCTCATTGAGGATCCCGCACGCCTTGCGCCGAACTCATGAAGTTGACGCTGATTCGCGCCTCCACGATGCCCGGTTCCTTGGGCACACAATGCACCCAGTCCTGCTGGGACCGCCCGCCCATCACTACCAGGTCGCCGGAGGAGGGCTTAAAGGTCATGGAGCTGCCGCCTTTTATCGGCTTGATCAGGAACCGTCGGGTCGTTCCGAGCGTCAGGACGGGCACGATGCACTCCAGCTTTCGGCACGAGCGATGGTCGCGGTGCCAACCGGTGCTGTCCTGTCCATTGCGATAGAGGTTCATCCACAAGCCGTCGTAAGCCACACCGTAATGAGTCGAGAGCGCGCGAACGGCCTGCAGCAGGCGTTCCTCCGGCACTTCACCAAGTTCTTGATAAACCGCCGTCATGCGTGGCTCGCGAATCATCTTGTTGTACATTCGCCGATCATGTTCGAGCCAGGGAACGCTGTCGCGCATCTGCTCGTAGAGCAGGGAAGCCCCCGAAATCCAGCCAGGCACGACTTCAACCCAGGAATGAGCGTCGAGAGCGAAACGCTTTGCCGTTCGGAAGGATGTGTCTATTGAAAAGCGGGTGTTGCCGCCTCCAAATAGATCGCTCTGGGCATGTATCGGGTTCAGGGTTTGTGTGAGTGTATTCATCGCGCGAATCGACCACTTTCGGCGGCGCTCAGGTACACACGACCGGGAGGGGCGTCGATAAGGGTGGTTTTCATGGTGAAGTGCGGTGCTCCATGGCATGCCAGACCCGCAGTACCGAGTAGCCGCGCCAGGGCCGCCATCTTTCGGCAGCTTGGGTGGCGGCGCGGGCGTTGCTCACGCCGAGGGCTTTTTGCAGCGCTACGTCACCGGCAGGAAAAGCGTCGGGCCAGCGCAAAGCGCGCAGAGCGATGTACTGCGCCGTCCAGTCGCCGATGCCAGGCAGGGCGCGCAAATCGGCACAGGTTGTCGCGATGTCCACGCCGGGATGCAGAGCGATGCGGCCTTCCAGCACGGCGTGAGCCAGAGCATGCAGTGCGGCCTGACGCTGGCGCGTGATGCCCAGTTGGCCCAACTCGTCGCCGCTGGCGGCGGCCAGAGCGGCAGGCGTGGGAAAAAGACGATCCAGGCCCGCGACGGGCGTCCCGACAGGCTCGCCAAAGGCCGCAACCAGGCGTGCGCCCAGCGTACGAGCGGCGGCCACGGTGATCTGCTGACCCAGCACGGCACGTACGGCGAGTTCGAAACCATCCAGTGTGCCCGGCACGCGCACGCCGTCGCTCGATGGGAACGCGGTGTGCAGCGCGGCGTGGATGGCGATTGGATCGGCATCCAGATCGAGCGCTGCGCGCACGCGGTTGATCAGCGTGGGTAAAGCGGCAGCCAGCGAGTCGCTGGCAGTCAGCACGGCCTGGGCGCGATCCTCGTCGAAACGGACACGCAACCAGCCGCTGCGGCCCTGCGCGCCTTGCATGAGGCCCAGCGTGCGCGTGTACTCCCGATCCGCCACCTGCTCCACGCCGGGCAACGCGCGCCGGCGCAAAAAGTCCAGCATCGCCTGTACGTCGTAGGGCGGCCGCCACCCCAGTCGCACACTCACGCCCTGACTATCCGGCGCCGACCTGGCGCGACGCAGGGCGCTGGGGTTCAGGCCATAGTGACGCGAGAACGCGTCGTTGAAGCGCCGTACGCTGGCAAAGCCGCTGGACAACGCCACCTGGGCCATCGGTAGTTGCGTATCGGCGATCAGTTGCTTGGCTGCGAGCAGTCGCCGCGTTTGCAGGTACTGGAGGGGCGAGACACCAAAATGCGACTCGAAAATGCGGCGTAAATGGCGGTCGCTGACGCCTACCTTCTGCGCAATTTGGGTCATCAAGCCGCCGCCAGATTGCTCCACAGTTGAATCCATCGGGGCGATGTGCCGCCAGGCGTCGGGCTCGTCCATCAATCGCGCCGCTTGCAGGGCCAGAATGCGTGAGGCATCTTCCGTGCTCCACGATGCCGCGCGCGGGGCCAACTCGGGACGGCAACGCAAACAAGGCCTGAAACCGGCCGCCTCGGCCTCTGCCGCGTGGCGGTAGAAGCGCAGGTTCTCGCGACGAGGCATCTTTACGCGGCACACCGGACGGCAATAAATGCCGGTGCTGGTGACGGCAGCGAAAAAGGAGCCATCGAAGCGCGCGTCATGCGCCTTCAGTGCCAGATAACAGGCGTCGCTCTCGGGAATGTCGATGATCGCAGGCATGAGGGACATCGTACATTTCGATTGCCCGTAACGCTCGCCATTTTCGGACATGTGGTTAGCCGCTTCGGTGTCCACAACTTGCCCGCATGTCGAGGACAACGAAGGAGCCGGCGCGGTGACGTCGATCCCGGGCGCGCCAGAGGCCGCCTTGCGGAACTGTCAATGAATCGGGTATTCCCAAATCCGCGCAAATCGGTAATCTGCGAGGTATCAATGAACGAAAAAGCCTCGCTGCCTGACTGCAATCATGCGGATCCTCCATGACTGAGCCTCGTCTGACATTCCTCGACCAGAGTGAATGGGAAAACTGGTTGACGCAAAACGGCGGTACCTCATCCGGGGTATGGCTTCGCCTTGCCAAAAAGGGTGCCGGGCAGTCAACCTTGACCTACGAACAGGCGCTGGAAAGCGCCCTTTGTCATGGCTGGATCGACGGGCAAAAACAGACTGAAAGTGAAGAGTATTGGTTGCAACGTTTCACTCGGCGCTCCGCAAAAAGTATCTGGTCGAGGCTCAACAAAGACCGGGCCGAAGCGCTGATCGCCGCTGGCAGAATGCATCCTTCGGGCATGCGTGAAATCGACAAAGCCAAAGCGGATGGCCGTTGGGAGGCGGCCTATCCGTCGGCCAGCCACTCAGTTGTGCCGGACGACCTGCAGGCCGCACTGGATTCCAATCCTGAGGCCAGCGCGTTCTTTGCGACGCTGAACGGCCGGAACCGCTACGCCATCCTGTTTCGGCTACAGAATGCCAAAAAGCCCGCAACACGGACGCGCAAGATCGAGGAGTTCATCGGCATGCTGAATCGCGGCGAAACCATTCATCCCTAGACGAGGCAATTCGAAAGCCGACGAAAGTCGCTGGACGATGCCGCGCGCTCGCCGGCAACCTTACGGCAACCATGCTAGGATGCGCCCTTTCGTCCGTCTGGATCATGGCGCGCGCACCCGCGCGGGCCTCTTCGAAGCGGCGCCATGCCGCCGCTTCGCGCGCCGACCTTTCCCCCGCCTCCATTCGAGCCACTGCGACGCGTGGGGCGTGGTACCCGCATCCAGCCAATCTGCCGCAAATCCCGACCGCTACATGGAATCCGACCGTTCCGGCTCGCGCCGTCCTTCCCGTTCTTCACTGCTGCGTAGCGAACTGCTGGCAGGCATCACGTCGTCGTTCGCGCTCGTGCCCGAGTGCATCGCCTTCGCGCTCGTCGCGCGCGTCAATCCGCTCGCGGGCCTGTACGGCGCGTTTTTCATCTGTACGATCACGGCGCTGTTCGGCGGCCGGCCCGGGATGATCTCGGGCGCGGCGGGATCGATGGCCGTGGTGATCGTCGCGCTCGTGGTGCAGCATGGGCCGCAGTATCTGTTCGCCACGGTCGTGCTGAGCGGCATCGGCATGATGCTGTTCGGCGCGTTGCGCCTCGGCAAACTGATCCGCATGGTGCCGCATCCGGTGATGCTCGGCTTCGTCAACGGCCTCGCGATCATCATTGCGCGCGCGCAGTTCGAGCACTTCAAGGTGCCGGGCCCGCAGGGGCCGCAGTGGATGCACGGCCCGGCGCTCGCGCTCATGGCCGGGCTCGTTGCGCTCACCATCGCGATCGTGTTCGTCCTGCCGCGCGTGACGAAGGCCGCGCCGCCCGCGCTCGTGGCGATCGTCGGCGTGGGGCTTGCCGCGCAGTGGCTGCACCTGCCGGTGCGCACGCTCGGCGACATGGCGCACATTGCGGGCGGCCTGCCGACCTTCGCGCTGCCCGCCGTGCCGTTCGATCTCGCCACGCTGAAGATCGTGCTGCCCTACGCCGTACTGATGGCGATGGTGGGGCTGCTGGAGACGCTGCTCACGCTGAACCTGACCGACGACGTGACGGCCACGCGCGGCCGCCCCAACCGCGAGTGTGTGGCGCTCGGCGCGGCGAACGTAGCGTCGGGCCTGTTCGGTGCAATGGGCGGCTGCGCGATGATTGGCCAGACCGTCATCAATCTCGGCTCGGGCGGCCGCGCCCGCATCTCGGGCATAACGAGCGGCGTGATGATCCTGCTCTACATCCTGTTCCTTTCGCCGCTGATCGAGCGCATTCCGCTCGCGGCGCTCGTGGGCGTGATGTTCGTGGTGGCCGCGCAAACCTTCGCATGGGGCTCGCTGCGCGTGCTGCACAAAGTGCCGCGCAACGACGCTGTCGTGATCGTTGCGGTCACAATCATCACCGTGTGCACGGATCTCGCGACGGCGGTGCTGTGCGGCATCGTGATCGCTTCGCTCAATTTCGCGTGGCAGCATGCGCGCGAGTTTCGCTGCGAGACGCGCGACACCGCTGCGGGCGAGCGCGTGTACGTGCCGCGCGGCACGTTGTTCTTCGCTTCGGCCGCGCACTTCCAGACACTGTTCGATCCGCAGGGCGATCCCGCACAGGTCACGATCGACTGTGCGCATCTGCATGTGGCGGACCACTCGGCCATCGCCGCGCTCGAAGCGGTGCAGGGGCGCTACGAGCGCGCGGGCAAGCGGGTCGGGTTCGCGCATCTTTCGCCGCGTTGCAGCGGATTGCTGGCGCGCGCGGACGTGGAGGTGCGCGTTAGCGCGTGAGGTGCCGAAGGCGGGGATACCCCGCCTTTTTTGTTTATGCTTCCACGATGCGATGCCCCCGCGCCAAAAAAAGCTTGACCTGGAGTGCACTCGAAGTCCCACCATTCAGAACGTCGATGAGGAGAAGCGCATGAAGATTGGTGAACTGGCCGCGCGCACGGGCCTTACGGCTCATACGATCCGCTACTACGAACGGATCGGGCTGATTCCCTACGCGGTCCGCGACGAAACGGGCCAGCGCGCTTACGACCGCTCGGTGCTCGAATGGATCGGCTTTCTGGGCCGTCTGAAAACCACGGGCATGCCGATCCAGGGCATGTTGCGCTACGCGCAATTGCGCGCGGCCGGCAAGGCAACCGAGCGCGAGCGCGGCGAATTGCTGGCGGCGCATCGCGAAGCGGTGCGTGCGCAGGTGGCCGAACTCCAGGCGTGTCTTCTCGTCCTCGACAACAAGATCGAAGGTTATTCCCACGCCATGCAAAGGAACGAGAATGCACGAAACGACAAATCAGACCAGCGTCTTCCAGCAGGAAAGCCGTCTCGCAAGAGGCAAGCGCATGCTCTCGGCGATTGACGGCAGCGGCGGCGAGCGCGTGATCGACGCGCTTGCCGATATCGCGCCGGACTTCGCGCAGTACTTGCTGGAATTTCCGTTTGGCGACATCTACGCGCGGCCGGGTCTCGACTTGCGCTCGCGCGAGATTGCCACCATCGCGGCGCTCACGGCCATTGGCCACGCGCAGCCGCAGCTCAAGGTCCATATCGCGGCGGGCCTGAACGTGGGGCTCACGCGCGAAGAGATCGTCGAGACGATCATGCAGATGGCCGTGTACGCGGGCTTTCCCGCGGCGCTCAACGGCCTCTTCGCCGCGCGCGAGGTGTTCGCCCGCGAGGCTTGAAGCGTACGGCGCACGCGGCGGCGGCTCCGGCGCGCGCCGCCGCGTCGCGACCGCGGCGCTTCAGAACAGCTTCAACGGCATGTTGATGACGAGCCGGTATTCCTGGTTGCTCGCGTCGGAGTAGTACTTCGAGGCGTGATGCCACATGGCGATGAAGGTGATCTTCGTGTCCTTGAAGCGCCCGCTTTGCAGCGTGTAGCTCGGAATGAAGCCGAACTCGTGGTGCGAACCGTGCACGGGCTGCCCGTTCCTCCAGTAGACGTTATAGAACGGGCTCGCGGGCGTAGGGTTGGCGGCTGCGCCCGCCGACGCGTTGGCGCCCCAGCCGAGCGCGTACCAGAGCATCGCCTTCGCGCCCGGCAGGCCCGCGTATGCGCCATCGAAACCATAACGGACCTGGAACGACTGCTCGTGAGGCGCGTTGTAGTCCACGTCCATCGAGTTGACGAGATAGTCGCCTGCCGTTTCGTTCACGTAGTCGTAGAACTGGTCGCCGAGAATTTGCTGGTAGCCGAGCAGCAGCGAATGCGGGCCGTGCTGAGCGGCGAGCGAAAGACTGTACGCGTTGCTGTCGATGGGGCCCTGCATCGCGCTGCCCTGATCGTGCGTCGAGTAGATGTTGAAGAAGCCGGTCCACTTGATTGTCGTTGGGTCGCCGTAGCTCTGCTGCACGGAGGCGTAGTACTGGCGCCAGACGTCGTCGGCCTGGTTGGCGAAAAGCGAGAGGCTCCCGTCCTTGCTGTAGTCCCAGCTGCCGCCGAGGTAGCTGAAGCGTTTGAACTTCACGCCGCCGTACGAGGTCGAGAGATCGACGAGGTTGGTGTGGCCGCGCGGATTCACCTTCGTGAAACTGCCCGCCTGGAGCACCGCATTGGCCAGGTCCTTGCTCACGAGCGAGACGCCGAGGAAAGTGGGCGGCAGCGCGCGGTTGTCGTGCGGCTCGAAGAAGGGGTTGTCCGAGACCATTTGCAGACCGTACTTCGCGACCGTATCGGAAATGCGCGCCTTGACGTCCCAGATGCCGGGGTAGGCCCACGCCAGCTGGTTCGAGCCGCCGCCGTCCTTGCCCACGTGCACCATGTTCCCCGCGCCCTAGCCGCCGTCGAGCTTCAGCGCGCCGTAGAGCGACGCGTCGAGGCCAAGACCGACAAGCCCCTGCGTATAGCCCGAGGTGTAGTCGAGCATCGCGCCCTGCACCCACGCATGACGATGCGGGCCGCCTTCGTTGTCGAAGTGGTCGAGGTAGTTGCGAAGGTTGAGGGTCAGGCTGCTATCCGCGATGAAGCCTTTGCTTTGTGCCTGACTCGATTGCGGCTGCTTCGGGTTGTCGGCACGCACCGTCTGGTCGGCGTGTTGATCCGGCGTGCCGTTGGCGAGGCGATCGACGGCGTTGGGCTCCACGAGCGGGTCGGCGCGCGGCGCGTGCATTTGCACGGCCGCTGACGGTTGCGCAGTCTGGTTTGCAGCCTGTGTGTTCGCTGGAGCGGCGCTGCTGGCCGATTTGCGGCGCGCCTTGTGTCGTGGCTTTTTCGGCTTGACTGGCGCGGCTTGCCGAGTCTGCGCCTGCGCAGCGGGTTGCGTCGTCTGCTGGACGCTGGCGATTTGCGCAGCGGCCGCAAAGCTCAGCGGTAGCCCGAGCGCGACCAGCGCGAGTCGCGCGGTGTTGCTCCTGTTTCTGCGTTCTCCTTTCATCATGTCTCCCTTTCGTGTGGTTGTCGTCGATTCGCAGTCAATCAGGAATGCGAATCAGTTTGGACGGCCGCTGACATACGCGCAGCGGGTATTTCAGGCGGCAACGGCGTCGCTGGCTGTGCGCGGGTGCCAGCAGGCGACGATCGATCCGCAGGGACCGGTGGCGGCCGGTTCAGGCGCCATGGCGGCGCACTGGGCAGAGGCCTTCGGGCAGCGCGTGCGGAATGCGCAGCCCGAAGGCGGATTGAGCGGCGAGGGAATTTCGCCGCGCAGCAGCGGCGCATGACGCTCGCGGGCATGCGCCGGGTCCGCAACCGGGACGGCGTCGAGCAGGGCGCGCGTGTAGGGGTGCGCGGCTTCGTCGTACACCGCCTCGCGCGTGCCGAGTTCCATGAGGCGGCCGAGGTACATGACCATGACGCGATGGCTGAGCGTCTTGACCACGGCGAGGTCGTGACCGACGAAGAGCAGCGAGAGCGCGAGCTCGCGTTGCAGATCGCGCAGCAGGTTGACGATCTGCGCCTGAATCGAGACGTCGAGCGCGGAAACGGGTTCGTCGCAGATCACGAGCGCGGGCTCGCCGATCAACGCGCGCGCGATGCCCACGCGCTGGCACTGACCTCCCGAGAATTCGTGCGCGCGCCGCTCGAGATGATGCGCGTTCAGGCCCACGCGCTCGAGCATCGTCAGCACACGGCGCGCGATTTCCTTGCGGCCCAGCTGCGGCGCGCGCGTGCGCAAGGGTTCGGCCACAATCTCGCCAATCGACATGCGCGGATCGAGCGAGGCGAGCGGATCCTGGAAGATCATCTGCACGCCGCGGCGCAGCGCGCCGAGGCGTCGCTGCGTCCCGCAAACGGTTTCTTCGCCTTGCCAGATCACGCTGCCCGAAGCGACGGGCGCGAGGCCGATGACGGCGCGTGCGAGCGTGGACTTGCCGCAACCCGACTCGCCTACGAGCCCCAGCGTTTCGCCGCGGCGTATGTCGAACGAAATGCCGTTTACGGCGTGGAGCCGCGCTTTCTGCCACGGCCACGGGCCGCGCGCGACGCGAAAATTCACGGCGAGACCGCGTACGCGCAGAAGCGTGTCGTCAGGCATGCCAGGCGCTTTTGTGTGATCGGTCATGCACGTGCTCCCAGTTCGGCGCTATCGCCGATGGCCAGATGGCACGCCCGCGCACGCGGATGCGGCGGTGCGCCGATGGATTCGAGCGGCGGCATTTGCGTGTGGCATCGCTCCAACGCCGCCGCGCAGCGGGGCGCGAACGCGCACCCGGCGCCGCCGCCGCCCGGCATGGGCGGATTACCGGGGATCGTGCGCAACGGCGCGCCGCCTGGTGCATCGAGGTGCGGCCGCGCGCCCAGCAGTCCGGCGGTATACGGATGCAGCGGCTGCGCGAACAGATCGCGCGCGCTTGCCCTCTCTACCGTACGGCCCGCGTACATCACCATGACGTCGTCGCAAAGCTCGGCCACCACGCCCATGTCGTGCGTGATGAGCAGGATGGCGGTGCCGCGCTCGCGATTCATCTCGCGCAACAGCGCCATGATCTGTGCCTGAACGGTCACATCCAGCGCCGTGGTCGGCTCGTCGGCGATCAGCACGTCGGGCTCCATCATCAGCGCCGCCGCGATCAGCACGCGCTGGCGCATGCCGCCCGAGAACTCGTGCGGATACATGCCGATGCGCCGCGGCGCGTCGGGAATGCGCACGCGCTCCAGCGCTTCGATCGCGCGCTGGCGGGCAACGCGCCGCGTGACGTTACGGTGCAACTGCAACGCTTCGGTCATTTGCCGTTCGACTGTGAGGAACGGGTTCAGCGAGGTCATGGGGTCCTGGAAGATCATGGCGACACGGTCACCGCGAACGCGGTTGAGCGCGCGGGGCTTCATGGCCAGCAGATTCTCGCCGCGCAGGCGTACGTGACCGGTGGCGCGCCCATTCGAAGCGAGCAGCCCCAGCAACCCCATGACCGTTTGACTCTTGCCGGACCCCGATTCGCCGACGATACCGAGCGTGCCGCCGGTATCGAGCGAAAACGACACGTCGTGGACGACCTTCACGGGCGGTCCGTCGCGGCGCTCGAAACGCACGTTCAGGTCCTGGACTTCGAGCAGGGCCATGTCAGCGCTCCCGCGGGTCGAGTGCGTCGCGCAGACCGTCGCCGACGAAGTTCACGCAGTAGAGCGTCGTGCAGAGCAGTACGGCGGGGCAGAGCAGCAGCCACGGCATGGCATCGAGCTTTTGCGCACCGTCCTGGATCAGCACGCCCCAGCTCGTCATGGGTTCCTGGACGCCAAGGCCGAGAAACGATAATACGGATTCCGTAAGAATTATCGTCGGTACGGTAACGGTGGCATAGACGGCGACGATGCCCGCGAGATTCGGCACGATATGGCGCGCGATGATCGCCGCGGGCCGCACGCCGATGGCGCGCGCGGCGTCGACGAATTCGCGCGAGCGCAGCGACAGCGTTTGCCCGCGCACCACGCGCGCCATGTCGAGCCACGAGAACGCGCTGATGGTGAGCACGACGAGCGAGAACGCGCGCCCGAACAGCGTGACCATGAGAATGGCGATCAGCATGTACGGGATCGCGTACATCATGTCGACGATGCGCATCATCACGGCGTCCACACGGCCGCCCAGATAGCCGGCCGTGGCGCCGTACATCACGCCGACCAGCGCGGAAGCGAAGGTCCCGAGCAGCCCCACCTCGAGCGAGACGCGCCCGCCGACCAGCGTGCGCGCCAGCAAGTCGCGGCCCAGTTCGTCGGTGCCGAACCAATGGCCGCCCTCGAGCGTGGGGGCAAGACTAATCGCGCTCCAGTCGTTGTCGATGGGCGAATGCGGCAGGAACAGGGGGCCGGCGAAACAGGCGAGCGCGATAAGCGCGAGCATGACGACGCTTGCGAGCGCCGCGCGGTGCCGGGCGAAGCGCGCCAGCGCGGGCGGCGTGCGCCGCTTGTGCGCGGTGGCGACTGGCGCAATGAGACCGGGTGCGTTCATGGTGACAGGGCCTTGGTTAATAGTGGACCAGAAGCGGACTAGTAGCGGATGCGAGGATCGAGCCACGCATAGGCGAGGTCGACGAGCAGATTGAAGAGCACGGCGCAGACCGTGGTGAGGACGACCAGGCCGAGCACGAGCGTGTAGTCGCGATTGACCGCGCCGTTCACCACGAGTTGGCCGAGACCGGGGAGCGCAAAGACCGATTCGGTGACGACGGCCGCCGTGATCGACGAAATGCATACGGGACCGAGCAACGAAACGACGGGCATGAGCGCGGGGCGCATGGCGTGGCGCAACACGATGATGTGCCCGGGCAAGCCCTTGGCGCGCGCCGTGCGGATGAAGTTGCCGGAGAGCACCTCGATCAGGCTGCCGCGCATGACGCGTGCGATCGCGGCCATGTTGATGATGACGAGCAGCGCGACGGGCAGCACCCGGTGACGCCAGTCGCCGTCGCCCCAGCCGCCCGCGGGAAAGAGGCCGTTGCCGTCGGTCGATTTGAGCAGGATAGCGAAGCCGAGCACGAGAACCGGACCGAGCACGAACGGCGGTACGACGTTGCCGAGATTGCCGAGCAGCATCACGGCGTGGTCGACCACGCTATTGCGGCGCACGGCGGCGAGCGTGCCGAGCGCCACGCCGAACAGGACCGCGAGCGGAATGGAGAGGCCGCCGATGCCGAGGCTCACCGGCGCGGCCTTCCTCACGAGTTCGTTGACCGACCAGTCGGCATAGCGGAACGAACTGCCGAGGTCGCCATGCAGCAGCGCGCCGAGATAGCGCAGATACTGCTGCCATAGCGGCTCGTCGAGGTGATAGCGCGCGTTGAGATTGGCCATGACCGCGGCGGAGAGGCGCTTGTCGGTGTCGAACGGACCACCGGGCGTGAGATGCAGCAGCAGAAAGCAGGCCGTGATGACCGCGAGCACGGTCGGCACCGACCACAGCACGCGACGCAGGGTGTAGGCGAGCATGGGTTGGGTCCTGCGTTAATGCTTCAGGATGTACATGTCCTGGGTGGCGCGCTCGTCGATGTAATTCGTGAGCGAATAGCCCCCAACGTAGGGTTTGACGAGGCGGGCGGCCGAGTACTGGAACATGGGCAGCAGCGGGTAGTCGTTCATCGCCAGCGCGAACGCCTGCGTGAGCATCGCCTGGCGCCTCGTCTCGTCGGTCTGGAGGTTGGCTTCGATCGCGGTGGCGTCGGCCTTCGGGTTGCAGTTGCGCTGATCGTTTTGCGGACTGTTGCATTGCACGAGGCTGTAATACGTCATCGCATCGTTATAGTCAGCGAACCAGCCGTTACGTGCGACCTGATACGCGCCATCGTGGCGCTGCTTGAGCAGCACCTTGAATTCCAGGTTGTCGAGCTTCGTGTTGACCCCCAGCTTGGTGCGCCATTCGCTCGCAGCGAAGAGTGCGACTTTCTTGTGGAGATCGTTGGTGTTGTAGGTAAGCGTGATCGTTAGCGGCTTCGCATCGGAAACGCCCGACGCCTTGAGCAGCGCGCGCGCAGTATCGATACGCTTCGCCATCGGCCATGACGCCCAGTCAGGCGTGAATTGATCGGCGCCTTTGGTGCCCTTGACGATAAGTCCATAGGCGGAGGATTCTCCGCTTTGCGTGATCTTCGAGGTAAGGAGGTCGCGATCGATCACCATCGAGAGCGCTTGACGCACGCGTGGATCACGGAGTACGGGATCGGCGTTGTTCAGCGAGTAATAGTACGTCGCGATACGCAAGCCGGCCCTGATGTCGGCGCTCATGGTTCTGGAGATCTGCGCATATTGTCCGGAGGGGATCGTAAACGTCATGTCGATCTGGCCCGCCTGGTACATCCGCATGGCGGTTTCGTCGCTTTCGATTGGCAGCCACGTCACCTTGGTGATCGCAACATGGGCCGCGTTCCAGTAGCGCGGGTTCCTGGTGAGGACGATGCGGTTGTTGGGCTGCCAGTCGGCGAGGACGTAGGGGCCGTTGCCTACGAGGTTACCGGGACGTGTCCACGACGCGCCGAACTTCGCGACCGTCGCACGATCGACGGGTGCCATTGATGAATTGGCGAATAGTTCGGTGAGAAATGGCGTCGGCGCTTCTGTCTTCACTTCTAGCGTGTAGGGATCGACTGCGCGTACCCCCAGCGCGGAGGTCGGCTGCTTGCCTGCGATCACGGCCTTTGCGTTCTTCAGAAACTCGACGGCGATGGTGTATGGCGACGCGGTTTTCGGGTCCGCGACGCGCTGCCAGGCATAGACGAAGTCGGCGGCCGTGACGGGGCGGCCGTCGCTCCATTTTGCGTCGCGACGTAGTTTGAATATCCACGTATCCGGGGCGGGGCGCGTCCACGACTCTGCCACGCCCGGCACGACAGTGCCCGCCGCGTCGAGGCGTGTCAGACCTTCGTAGAGGTCAAGGCCGATGAGATTGGCAGAATACGATTCGATGTAGGCGGGATCGAGCGATTCGACCTCGGCCTGATTTTGCCGCGTCATCTCCTGTTTCTCCGCGAGCGCGGTGCCCGGCGCAATCGTGACGGCTCGAACCTGGGCGGACTGAGCGAACGCGAACGCGATGAGCGTCGCTGCGAAGAGAGATGAGCGTGTCATTTGGTCTCCTGATTAATGATCGTTTTGCGACGCTGGATCGCGGGGCACAGACAGCTACGCAATGACGATTCGGCCTGTGCCTGGCGTGGCGATTACTAGCCTGATGGGCGAGTCCGGGGCGATTATTGGAAGTGGCGTGTGGCTTGTCAATCGGTGAGGATTCGCCCGGAGATTCGGAGTCGTCCTATGGCGAAGGACACTGTGCGCGAGGCGGTTTTCCGGCGGAAGAATAAGCCGTTGAAATTGCAATCAATATTTCCGGCGCTTGAGCACAACGTATTCAGACGACTATCCGCCGAGCATAAGACGCACGGCGCGGCGCCCGGGTCGCCGAGCAAGAGCTTTGCGTTCAATCAACTATATGGACGGCCCGTCGGCTCGAGATAAAAAGGCCGGCGTGCGAGAACATGCCGGCCTTTATCGATTGCGTCACGAGCAACGCGCGACGCTTCCAGAGATCGTGGTCCACCGCGCGCATCGATCGGCAGGCGCTCACTTCGGCAATCGCTCAGGGCTTGAGTTCGGCGCTCATCGGCACGACCACCAGCCGGTCCGCACGCACGACGATGCGGCCGCCGCGCGTATGCATACGCAATTCGCCTTTGACCACGATGAACGTTTCGTCGGTGTCGGCGTGGCTGCGCCGGAAATCGGCTATCGGCTATCGACTATCGGCCACATAGCGGCACTCAATTGGGGGCGTGTCATGAGTAACGTATATATTAAAGACCCCCCGCACGCGAATGGAGGAAACATGAGCTCGCCAATCGACACGCCCACCCCCGATTCTGCAAAATGTCCAGTTCACGCCGAACCCAAGCCCATAGCCGGTACCGGCACGGGAAACCTCGACTGGTGGCCTAACCAGCTACGCGTCGACCTGCTGAACCAGCATTCCAACCGCTCCAATCCGCTGGGCGAAAGCTTTGACTATCGCGAAGAGTTCAAGAAGCTCGACTACAGCGCGCTCAAGGCTGACCTCAAGGCCGTGCTGACCGATTCGCAGGAGTGGTGGCCGGCCGACTGGGGCAGCTACGCCGGCCTGTTCATCCGCATGGCCTGGCATAGCGCGGGTACGTACCGCATGGTGGATGGCCGTGGCGGCGCCGGTCGCGGCCAGCAGCGCTTCGCGCCGGTCAATTCATGGCCGGACAACGTGAGCCTCGACAAGGCGCGCCGGCTGCTGTGGCCGGTCAAGCAGAAGTACGGCCAGAAGATCTCGTGGGCCGACCTGATCGTGCTGGCCGGCAACGTGGCCCTCGAGAACGCCGGCTTTCGTACCTTTGGTTTCGCCGCCGGCCGCGAGGACGTGTGGGAACCGGATCTCGACGTGGACTGGGGCGATGAAAAGAAGTGGCTCACGCACCGCAATCCGGAGACGCTGGCGAAGAACCCGCTTTCCGCCACCGAGATGGGTCTGATCTACGTGAACCCGGAAGGGCCGAACGCCAGCGGCGATCCGGTATCGGCCGCGCCGGCCATTCGCGCCACGTTTGGAAACATGGCGATGGATGACGAGGAGATCGTCGCGCTGATCGCCGGTGGCCACACGCTCGGCAAGACGCACGGCGCCGGCCCGGCCACGAATGTGGGCGCCGACCCGGAAACCGCGCCGCTGGAAGCGCAAGGTCTTGGCTGGACCAGCAGCTACGGCTCGGGCGCGGGCGAGGATGCGATCACGTCCGGCATCGAAGTGATCTGGACACAAACGCCGACGCAGTGGAGCAACCACTTCTTCGAGAATCTCTTCAAGTACGAATGGGTGCAGACACGCAGCCCGGCCGGCGCGATTCAGTTCGAAGCGAAGGATGCGCCGGACATCATCCCCGACCCGTTCGACCCGTCGAAAAAGCGCAAGCCGACGATGCTGGTCACGGACCTCACGCTGCGCTTCGACCCCGCTTTCGAAAAGATCTCGCGCCGCTTCCACGCGGATCCGCAGGCCTTCAATGAGGCGTTCGCGCGCGCGTGGTTCAAGTTGACGCACCGCGATATGGGACCGAAGGCGCGCTATCTCGGCCCGGAAGTGCCGAAGGAAGACCTGCTCTGGCAAGATCCGCTGCCGGCACCCACGCACAATCCGGGCGCCGCCGACATCGCCGACCTGAAAGCGAAGATCGCCGGGTCCGGCCTGTCGGTCAGCGAACTGGTTTCGGTGGCGTGGGCATCGGCCTCGACGTTCCGTGGCGGCGACAAGCGCGGCGGAGCCAACGGGGCACGGCTCGCGCTGGCGCCGCAGAAGGACTGGGAAGTCAACAGGATCGCCGCCGCTGCGCTGCCGAAGCTGCAGGCCATCCAGCAGGCCTCCGGCAAGGCGTCGCTGGCCGACGTGATCGTTCTGGCCGGCGTGGTCGGGATCGAGCAGGCCGCCGCCGCCGCGGGCGTCAAGGTCGACGTGCCGTTTGCGGCGGGGCGGGTCGATGCCCGCCAGGACCAGACCGATGTCGAAGCGGTCGGACTTCTCGAACCGCTCGCCGACGGGTTCCGCAACTATCGCGGCGAGCAGGGCGGCGCCACGACCGAGGCCCGGCTGATCGACAAGGCCCAGCAACTCACGCTGACGCCGCCGGAACTGACCGTGCTGATCGGCGGACTGCGCGCATTGGGTGCCAATTTCGACGGCAGCCGCCACGGTGAGCTGACCGACCGCGCGGGCGTGCTCAGCAATGACTACTTCGTCAACCTGCTCGATATGCGCACCGAATGGAAGCCCGCCGATGGGACCGCCGAGTTGTTCGAAGGCCGCGACCGCAAGAGCGGCGAAGTGAAGTACACCGGCACCCGTGTCGATCTGCTGTTCGGCTCCAACGCCGTGCTGCGCGCGCTGGCCGAAGTGTATGCCAGCAGCGATGCCCAGCAGCGGTTCGTCAAGGACTTCGTCGCGGCGTGGACGAAGGTCATGAACCTGGATCGTTTCGATCTGGCCTGATGGTGGCGTGACGGTGGTCTGAAACCTGCCCCGGCATGCGGTTTATGCCGCACGCCGGGGCGCGCCTCGCCGCGTGGCCACACGCTTCGGCCAGGCGAGGCGCCATGTCGTCGTCAACGGGCGGTTACCGGCGCCACTGCTGGTCGATCGTCTTCGTCAGAGGCGACTCGACGTCGCCTGTGTGCTTCGTCTGTACGGGTTCGATCAGCACGATCCAGCACTCGTCGTCGGCTACCGGGTTGTGCAGCGTGCCGCGCGGCACCACGTGCATCGAACCGGCGGGCAAGTCGACCACACGCCCGCCTTCGTATTCGATCTTCAGATGCCCGCGCACGACGAAGAACAGTTCGTCCTCGTGCGCATGGTCGTGCCACACGAGTTGGCCGCGCACTTTCGCGACCTTCACATACTGATCGTTGACCTGCGCGACAATTTTCGGCGACCAATATTCGGACACGTCGCCGAACGCGGCTTCGAGAACGAACGATTCGGCAAATGGACTCATGGTTGCGGACCTCTTCCCAGGTTGATTCGACCGCAATAGCGGACGACCCGGCCGAGACTACGCCCCTGGGAGGCGCGTGTCTTGAACGATCGTGACGACGCGCTCCGACGCGCCACCCGCGATGCGTAACCAGCGCGCCGGCGCGATGCCGTAGGTCTTCGTGAAATGGCGCGTCATGTGGGCCTGGTCCGTGAACCCCGCGCAGGCCGCAACGTCGGCGAGCGGCATGCCGCGCAGCATCATCGTGCGCGCGGCGTCGAGACGCCGTTGCGTGAGGTAGCGATACGGGCTCGTGCCGTAGAACATGCGGAAGTCGCGCGAAAGGCTCCAGCGGTCGCGTCCCACGGCGTGCTCCAGCGCGCCGAGCGAAACGGCTTGCTGACACTGCGCGTCGAGGTACTCGCGGGCGCGCTGTGCGCTTGCGAAGTCGCCTTTTGAACGCGGCGGCGGCGTGCCTGCCACGGCGGCCAGCGCATGCGCCAGTTCCGCGAGCGCGTCGCTCTGCTCGAACGGGTCGATGCCTTGCGAGACCTGTTGCAGCAGCGCCTCGGTTGCCGCCCATAAACGGGGATCGTTCGTCACGCCGCCCTCGATGAAGGGCAGTGCGCGGCCGCCCAGCACTTGCTGGAACACAGCGGGCTGCACGTAGATCATGCGGTAGCGAAAGCCTTCGCCCGTGCCGGCCTGGCCGTCGTGCGGCTCGTCGGGATGCAGCACCATCGTGCGGCCCGGCAGGCTGTGGGTCGTGCCGCGCCGGTACTTGAAGCTCTGCACGCCCGCGAGCGTGCGGCCGATCGCATAGGTGTCGTGGCGATGCATCGCAAACGCCTTCCCCTGAAAGAAGGCTTCAATACGTTCTATGCCCGCAACGGGCTTGGCGCGCAGCAGCCAGTCGGCGCGGCGCTGGGGATCGATCGGATTCATGGTGGTTGTCTGGGTGCGGCGCCACCAGGATTGTGGCACACGCGCGCCTTAAGCCGCTACACGGCGCGGGCGATCTGCTCGCGCAGCCAGCGATGCGCGGAGTCGCGGTGCGAGCGCTCGTGCCAGAGCATGCACATTTCGTAGCCGGGCACCTCGATGGGCGGCTCGACCACGCGCAACGCCGCCTTCTCGCGCACGAGCCGCCACGGCAGCATGGCCACGAGGTCGCTGCGTTCGAGCACGGCAATGACGAAAAGAAAGTGCGGAACGGAGAGCACGACGCGCCGTGTGAGTCCGGCTTGCGCCAGCACTTCGTCGGTGACGCCGTGAAATCCGCCGCCATCGGGCGAGACGATCACGTGCTCGAGTGCGCAGAACTGCTTCGCGCCCGGACGGCGCTTGAGGCGCGGATGGTCCGCGCGGCCCGCAAGCACGTAGCGCTCGGTGAAGAGCGCACGCCGGCGCAGGTTCTCGGGTGCGTCGCTGGTGGTATGGAACGCCAGATCGATTTCGCCCTGCGCCGCCTGCTTCGCGACACGCGCAGGCGCGAGTTCCACCACGGCCAGGCGTGTGTTCGGCGCAGCCTCGCGCAAGCCACGCAGGGCCGGCAACGCAATGGTCGACTCGCCATAGTCGCTCGCGGCCACGCGCCAGGTGTCGCTGGCGCCCGCCGGATCGAACGGGCGCTCAGGCGCGAGCGCGCGCTCGAGCGATTCGAGCGCCTCGCGTAGCGGCTCGCGCAACGCGAGTGCGCGCGCCGTGGGCTGCATGCCGCGAGGTCCCGGCAGCAGCAGCGGATCGCCCAGGATCTCCCGCAGCTTCGCGAGATGCACGCTAACCGAGGGTTGCGAGAAGTTCAGGCGAAGCGCCGCGCGCGTGACGTTGTGCTCGGCGAGCAGCACATCGAGCGTGACGAGGAGGTTCAGGTCGAGGCTACGTAAATTAACGAGCATAATGGCTGGTATTTCCGCTATTCATTTCCACTATAGCAGCCGGGCAACTAAGCTGGTTCGTGTCAGACCACGGAGCCCTTGTCATGAATATCCTGCTTGTTTATGCCCATCCTGAACCGAAGTCGCTCAACGGCGCGCTCAGGGACTTTACCGTCGAGCGTCTAGAGGCGGCGGGTCACGCCGTTCAGGTGTCGGACCTCTACGCCATGAGCTGGAAAGCGACGCTCGATGCGCAGGACAGCCGCGAGCGCCGGGGCGACGCGCCGTTTCATCCGTCGCTCGATTCGAAGCATGCTTTCGAAAACGGCGTTCAGGCAGCGGACATCGCGCGAGAGCAGGAGCGGCTTGTGTGGGCCGATACGCTCATCCTGCAGTTTCCGCTCTGGTGGTTCTCCATGCCTGCCATCCTCAAGGGCTGGGTGGAGCGTGTTTTTGCGTACGGCTTCGCCTATGGCGTGGGCGAGCACTCCGATGTGCGGTGGGGAGACCGCTATGGCGAAGGCACGCTCGCCGGCAAGCGCGCGATGCTCGTCGTGACGATGGGCGGTTGGGCGTCGCACTACGGGCCGCGTGGCGTGAACGGGCCAATCGACGACATTCTCTTCCCGATCCATCATGGCGTGCTTTACTACCCGGGCTACGACGTGCTGCCGCCGTTTCTCGTGTACCGCACGGGGCGCATGGACGACGCGCGCTACGCGCAAACGCTCGACGCGCTCGGCAAGCGCCTCGATGCGCTGGCGCACACAGCGCCCATCGCGTTTCGCAAACAGAACGGCGGTGCATATGAAATTCCGGCGCTCACGCTGCGTGAAGACGTTGCGCCGGAACGCACGGGGTTTGCGGCGCATGTAGCTTGAACGATGCGGTCGTGAATATCGTTCGTCTTCCTAAAAGCTAACCGCCAGGCCAAACGAAACGCCGTGCACGTTGCGGCCAAACACATAGCGCACCATTGCCCGCGTACGGGTGATGATGATGGGATACGTGCTGCTGTCGAGTTCGAGACCCACGCCCAGCGACGTGAGTTCGTTGAAGCCGAGTACCCCGGCGCTGTCGCCAAAGTAGTGCGAGTAGGCGAACTCGAGCACGTAGCGTACCGGTTTGTCCAGCGCATGCCAGCCCGTTGGCGCGCGCCAGCGCGTCCAGAGGCTCACTTGCTGCGCCATGGCCGAGCCCTGGACGGCCTGTGCACTGCCGCCGAAGCTGCGCAGGTAAATATCGGTCGCGCGCAACTCCGCGTCGATCTCGTAGTTCTCGCGGTAATGCTCATAGTCGAGCATGAGCGAGCCGCCGTAGCCGTACGCGTCCAGATAGCCGTTGTTGAGGAACTGGAGATTGCTGTCCGTGACATGGTTGAACAACGTTTGTCCGACTCTCAGATCGCTGGAAACGCGTCCAATCGTGCCGTTTATAATCGGACGAAACACCAGCTCGTTGGTGATGCGGAAGTCCCAACCGAGCCCCACTGTGCCGCTGAAGGTATTCCACCTCGTGGGCAGCGTGCGCTGATCGGCACCGTCGGTCGCGATGAATGTCGGGTCGTAGCGGCTATAAGCGAGCGTTCCCTCCATGTACAAGGGGAACGTCCGGCTAAGCGTGAAGCCGCCGCCTAGCTGTGTCTGGCCGAAGCCGGGGTTGCCGGTGGCGCCGTTGTTGATCGAGAGCGAACTGGTGGTGACATCCGGAACCGTGGTGTAGGTCATGATGGCCAGCACGGCATCCGCATGCTGCTTGATGTTGCCGCCTATCACGGTCTGATTCGTCAGTTGGCCCGGTATGCTCTGCGCGTGCGTTTGCAAGGGCAGCACAGCCGCGAGCGCCGCCGCGCCAATCTTCACTAGCGCGATGCGCAGTTGCGGCCAACGGACGGTGGTGTTCGTCATGTTCGATCCTGCCGGGTCCCGATGCCCGATTGGGTCTGATTGCACCTGTTCGCTTAGCCTGCTCACACCCGATTACCCGCCTGGCGTGAGGCCTTCTGCACGCCGCGCTTCATGGTGTATTCCTCTCGAGCGATGCGCGGCCGCGCTGCGCGAACCGCTCGACGATCTGCAGCATCAGGCACGCGTAAGCCGTGACGGCAAGAAAGAGCGCCATGCGCACGGCGAATGCGCGGTAAACGTCCTTGCCAGCCACGCTATCCTGGACAGACTGACCCAGCAGAATGATCATGGTGACCAGGCTGTTCAGCCAGAAACCGGGCGAGTAGCGCGTCGGACGGATGCGATACAGCTTGCGTGCCACGAGCAAGCCGAACAGCAGCATCCACAGATAGAACATCCAGATATTCACGAAGAGCCTGAGCGCGAACCAGAACGCGACGGCGAGTAGCCCGCCGAGCGCCGTGGAGCCGAGCAACTCGCGCGCCGCGCCGCGTGCCGACGTAGTGCACGTTTGCCTGCCCAGGCTCACGGACTTCATGATGATCGGCATGTAGCTCGCGGGGTCGTTCATCGCCAGCAGCCAGGCGGGCATAACCACGAGTGCGGCCTGCAACGCGATGCGCGATGCCGTCTCCCGCTGCATGACGCGCGCCGCGGGTTTGGCGGGTACAGGTCCGGTCTCGGGAAACAGGGCGTGGCTCAGGATCGAAACGAGCACGGCGAGCAGCAGTCCTTTTACGAGCGCGCCGACCACCGTGGAGGCCAATTGCTGGTCGGCCACACCTGCGGCGGAAATCATCGTGAGACCCGCCGCGAGGAACGTCGCCACGAGGTTGTTGCCGCCGCGCAGGCCGGCGCGAAACGCAAGGAAGAGGCAAAGGCCGACGAGCAGCACGCCGGCGAACGGGTAATAGCGCAGCACAGGAACGAGCAACAGGCCGCTGCTCGTTGTGCCCGCAACGACCAGTGCGAGAGCAAACGCCGCTTTCAACGATAACGGCTGGTTCTGCGTGGCCAGCAGAAAGACGGCGAGGACCGGCGCCACCACAGGAATCGGCAAGTCGAGCGCGAAACTGGCGGCAAGGGTGAGCGCCGTGCCACTGGCGAGGCGCAGCGCGCGGCGGCCGGGAGGCGATGGGCGCGTTTGCATGGCGGCAGATCAGTAGAGGTAGGCGAGCCAGCTCATCACGCGCAGGAACACGCGGCCGAGCGGATTGAGCGGGTTGCCTGCACCCGGAAACGCCATCACTTCGGCCTGGCCGCCCACACGAACGTTGCGCAGCCGTGCGCGCTCGTCGTCGTCGAACTCGACGATCACGGGAAAGCGTTGCGCGGGCCGCAGCCAGTCGCGGCTGTTCTGCACGGTGGGCAGAGTGCCGGGCGGCGTGCTTTGGCCAACGCTTACGCCATAGCCGATGCTGCGGATGCGTCCCGCGAACACTTCGCCCGGCAGCGCGTCCAGTGCGATGGCGACGGGCGTGTCCGCATGCAAGTGGCCCAGATTGTTCTCCGTCATGTCCGCGCTGACCCAGACATCGTGAATGGCGATCAGTGTCATGACCGGATTGCCCGCCGCCGCGAACTGTCCGACCTCGGTGCGCAGGTCGGTGATGACGCCGCTCGAGCGCGCGCGAATGCGCGTATTCGCGAGATCGAGTTCGGCTTTTTCGAGCGCGCCGGCCGCGCTGCGCAACTGCGCATTTTCCGTTTCGTTGCCGCCTTGCTGCTCGCGCGCGCGCTCGACTTCGGCCCGGGCACTTTCGACCTGGCTTTGCGCCTGCTCGTGGGTGGCGCGCGCCACTTCGAGCCGGCGCAGCGAGACGGTGCCCTCGTCTTCGCGATACAGCCGTTCCAGCCGGTCGCTGTCCTGGCGTGCCTTGACTTCGTTGGCGAGGGCCGCACGCAAGGAGGCTTGCGCCGATTCGATACCGGCAGTGCTCGCACCGATCTGCCGCCGCGTGGATTCGAGGTCGGCGCGCGCGCGGTCGGCGGCGATGCGATATTGCGTATTGTCGATTTCGAACAGCACGTCGCCCGCGTTCACCTCCTGGTTGTTGTGCACGAGCACGCGCGTCACGCGTCCCGACACTTCGGCCGCAACGGGCACGACGTAGGCCGCTACACGCGCCTGCTGCGTATAGGGCGTGAAGCGGTCGGCGAGCAGGTACCAGATCAGGCTGATGGCGACAAGGATGACGATCCACTTGATCGCTTTGCCGGACGGATCGGAAGCCGGCGGCGGCGCCTGCGGCGTGCTCGAAGGATCGGACGCGCTGCTCATTGTGTCGGCCCCTCCGGTGGATTGCCGGGACGCCGCGCGGCAGAGGGTGGCGCCGGTTCGTCGAGCAGGTCGCCCCAGTCCGTGCGCCGCTGCATTTGCGCGCGCGTGGCGGGGTCGATGAGCGGTTGCGGTAGATCCCAGCCGCCATCCACGGCCTTGTACAGCGCGATCAGGCTGCTCACGGCGTTGCCGCGATTGACGACGAAAGCGTCCTGCTGCGCGGAAAGTGCGCGCTGCGCGTCGAGCACACGCTGAAAGTCCGAGTACCCTTCGCGGTAGATCGTATTGGCGAGCGTGAGCGAGCGCTGTGCTGCGCCTTGCGCGTCGTGCAGGATCGTATCGCGCTGCAGTGCCGCGCTCAGCGCCGTAGCGGCGTCGTCGGCCTCGCGCGCCGCTTCGCGCACCGTTTCCTGATACGCCACGATCAACTGCTGCAAGCGCGCGTCCTGCACGCGCACGTTGTTCGTAATGCGCCCGTGGTCGAACACGTTCCAGGTGATGCTCGGGCCGCCCACCACGGCAAGCGTGTTCGGCGCACCGGCAAGCGAACTGGCGCTCCACACGAGCGAGCCGACGAGGGAAATCGACGGGTACAGATCGGCCTTCGCCACGCCGATCAGCGCCGATTGCGCGGCCATCTGTTGCTCCGCCGCGCGCACATCCGGGCGACGCAGCAACAGCTTCGCGGGCACATCCTGAAGCACGGCACGGTTGACGAGCGGGACGAAGCCAGCTTTGGCCGGCTGTGCGTCGAGCTCCGGCAGCGGGCCCGGCGGGCGCCCAAGCAGCACGCAGAGCGCGTGGCGCGCCACGGCGATCTGGCTCTCGAAAACGGGAATACTGCTCAGCGTGCCGAGGTACTGAGTTTTCGCTTGCTGGAGATCGAGCTCGTCGGTTTCGCCACTCTTGAAGAGCTTTTGCGTGATGTCGTAGCTGCGTTTTTGCAATTGCGCGTTCTCGCGTGCAATACGCAAGCGTGCTTCGGTCGTGCGCAGCGTGAAATAGGTGTCCGCGACTTGCGCGTGAATGAGCACGAGTGCGTCTTCGCGGTTGTCCTGGGCGGCGAAGAACGAGGCGTCGGCTGATTCGATCGCGCGGCTGAAGCGGCCCCAGAAGTCCAGCTCCCAGCCAATGCTGAAACCCAGGCCGTACTGAAAGTACGCACCCGAACGCGGGTCGAAACCATCGTGGCGCTTGCGCGCAGAGGCCAGCACGTCGGCGTTGGCCTGCTGCACCTGAGGATAACGGCCCGCGAGCGCGATGCCCAGCTGGGCACGCGCTTCGATCACGCGCAATGCCGCGATTTTCAGGTCGCCGTTGTCGGCATCGGCCGCGGCAATCAGCTGTTCGAGGTTGTCGTCGCCGAAGACGCGCCACCATTGCCGCGCGTCGGGCGGCTCACTGGGTTGAGCAGCGATCACCGTGACCTGATCGATCGACGCGCTGCTCCAATGCTCTGTCCAGCTTTCGTGTTGCGGCTGGAAGTCGGGGCCCACATGCATGCACGCGTTCAGCAGCGTGCAGATGCAACAGGCACCGAGCGGGAGCCAGTGCGGGCGCTCGCAGAGGAACACAGCGCGTCCTCGCGGCTCAAGCCTGCTGCTCTTCTCGTGTGCGTTCGGGTTGAGGCTGGTCTTTCACCCAACGCCAGAACAGTTGATAGCCAACGGCGAGCATCACGGGTCCGATGAACAGGCCGATCACGCCACCCGTGACCATGCCGCCAATCGCGCCGATCAATACCACGGGCATCGGCACGGCCACGCCGCGGCCAAGCAGCAAGGGCTTGAGCACGTTGTCGGCGAGACCTGCAACGAACTCGTAGACGGAGAAGACGATCGTCGCTGTGCTCACACCCTGTGTCATGATCACGAAGATGATGACGGGCACAGTGATGAGCGTGGCAGGCAACTGCATGATGCCGATCAGCAGCACGGCCAACGCGAGCAGGCCCGCGCCGGGAATGCCCATCACGATGAAGCCAACGCCGATCAACACCATCTGGATGAACGCGATCCCCACCACGCCTTGAGCGACGGCGCGTATCGTTGCCGTGCAAAGGTCGGCGATCTGCGGGCCGTTTTCCGGGCCGGAAATGCGCGAGGCGATCAACACCGTGCTGCGGTGGCCGTTGTCGCCGTGCGCCATGAGAATGCCCGCAATGATCAGGGATACGAAGAAAACGAGCAATGCGGCGCCCAGGCCGGTGAGCGTGCCGAGCAGCGCGAGACCGGCCGCCTTCAGTTGCGGCGCGAACCGCTGCACGAGACCGGTGATGTCGGTCGACGCCTGCATCCAGAAGTCGTATACGCGCTGGCCGACAATGGGCCAGTGAGCGATCGAGCCGTCGGGCGGCGGAATATGAAACGTCCCGCTCTTCGCAACGCTGATGACATGGTCGATCGAATCGGCCACGGCGACGCCCAGCAGCCAGGTTGGCGCGAGGATCACGCCGAACGCCACGAGAATGATGAGCGAGGCGATGACTCCATCTTTGTGAGGGAAGCTACGCTGCAGCTTCACTTGCAGCGGATAAAGCGTGACCGCGAGAATCACGGACCAGACCATGAGGTCGAGGAACGGGGCGAAGATGCGAAAGCAAAACATCGCCAGGACGGCAATCAGCGCGGCGCGGATCAGGACATCGAGCAAATCCCGGGACTGCGCCTTTGGCGTTGACGTAGTGGGCAACAGCATGGTCTGTCTCTCCTATGGCCTGACGCGCAACGCAGGCGCGCCCTGGCTCCTTTTGCGTTCCGGCGAGGGCCGCCAGAACTCCAGGTAGTACGAGAAACTGTCCGCGGACGTTGCGTTCATTCCCTGCATGATCCCGTCACCGGGCGCACAACTACACGATGTTTGCAGTCGCCTGTGAGTTGTGCGCAACGCGCTGTCGAATGGAGTCTATTACACGTGATGAAAGGGGACAACGAATGTGCGACCCGCTTTGGGGCGGCAAGGAATCGGGTTAGCAGTGCGCTGAAAAATAGCGTCGGGCGCGGGGCGCAATTCTGATTCTTATTCGCATACCTCAATGACCGGGGCCACTCGATGGCACGCAACTGAGAACGAGTCGATCGCCGTTGCCCGCTCCGGCAGCCAGTGCGGCGTTGTGAAATTCATGGCCGCCGCAGCGCCACTCGGCGAGGTAGTCGTTGTGACAGCCGCCGGATTGCCCGGTGGTCATCGACACCGGATAGCTGCAGGTTCGCAAACCGTCGCAGTGCTCGGCGAGATCGCGCGTGACATTGCCGTGTGGCGCGCCGCAGTTGCTGCCGTACGTCCCGGCGACGATCGCGATTGTGGCTTCGTTCGAGGCGGCCGCCACAGTCGAGAGGGATAGGCCGCCAAGGCTGACGATTACCCAGACGCCCGCGAAGGCGATGGCGATTGGTTTCATGATGCACCTCCCGAGGCGGCGTTGCGTAGGCTCGCGAGCGCGGCGTGCGATCGATGCTTACAGCTTAGTGCGGTCGCGGCGAAGGGCAAGACGGTGCCCGGCGATGGTGCGGGGCTTCGCTGCAGTGCACCAGCAGCAGTCATCCGAGGCACATGAATGGTGGCGCGCCGACGGTCGGGGACGCTCGGGCCGGGCGTGCTGCCTGAACGTTGCGAGCCCGGTGCAAGCCACGCCAGCCGGGCGTTTACGGGGGCGCGCGCATCGCTTGCGCGGTGGGTGGCACACGTATTGCTTAATCACTGCCGGGGCCAATGAAGGCTCCAATGAATTGCATCATCGTCCCGCCTTGCGCGGGATGTTTCGATCAGGCGGGGCAACGGCGTCCCGAAGCAGCACTCCACGGCACAGCGTGCGTGGTAGGTGCGCTTCGGGACGCTTTTTTTTATGTCCTTCGCTCAGCGCGCCATGGTTTGGCAAATCGTTGGCGATGCGATTTGCACTACTAAAGATGAATATGCGGGAAACGACACCTGACATCTCAGCGGAAATCGTCGGCGAGCTTATCAATCTGGCCGGGCGCCAGCGCATGCTCTCGCAGCGCGTCGTCCTGCACGCGTTGCTTGGCTTGCGTGGCGACGCCGGCGCGCTCGTCGTCGCGCGCGAATGCCTCGATACATTCGCGGCTTCGCACGCGCGGCTGGTAGAGGGTGACGACCACTTTCCCGGCGTATTTTCGGGCGCCTTGCGCGAACTCTATTTCGGCGCGCGCAAGGCCGACGAGCGCATTCGCACATTCACGAAACTCGCCGCGCATGCGTGCGCGTGCCTCGAACGCTCAGTCGAGGCATCGACAGCCGATCGCGCCTGCGAGGCAGCCGTGACGGAACTCACCGCCGCCGCCACGCCGCTGCTCGACCTGCTGCAAGTGCTTACCCAGGCGTACCAGGACGAATTGCGCAGCGTGGAAGCGGCGGCGGCGAAGCGCCAGGCAGGCATTGTCGATGAGCTCGCCGCCATTTCCCTGCGTGCAAACATCGTCGCGCTCAATGCGCGTGTCGCGGCCGCACGCGCCGGCCAGTTCGGCCGCGAATTCGCGGTGATCACGGCGGAACTGGCGCACGTGATAGGCGAAATGGACCGGCTCGTGCAAGGCGTGGTCGGAAAGTCCGAAACGCGTGAGGCCGCACCCGAACGACATTCTGGATTCCGAAATCAACGGATGCATGCCCGCGTTGCGGGTTGAGATCCACTATTGGGGAGAACCTCGTGAAAGACCTGGTAAGTTCGCTCAAGAGCGGTAACTGGCGCGCGCTGATCGCGTGTTTCCTGTACTTCGACACCGGCTTCACGGTGTGGGTGATGTTCGGCCCGCTCGCGCCTTTCATCCAGAAGGACATTGCGATGACGCCGGCCGAACTGGGCCTGCTCGTGGCGGTGCCTGTGCTCGGTGCGGCGATTTTGCGCGTGACGCTCGGCAATCTGTATCAAGCCTGCGACGGCCGCCGTGTCGCGCTGATGGGCATCGCGCTTTCCGCGATTCCCGCTGCCGTGCTGTTGACGATGCCGGGCACGCCGTCCTATACCTTGCTGCTCGTGCTTGGCGTGTTGCTCGGCGTGGGCGGCGCGAGCTTCGCGGTGGCGCTGCCGATGGCTGGCAGCAACTATCCGCCGAAGGTGCAGGGCCTCGTGCTGGGCCTCGCCGCAGCCGGCAATATCGGCGCCGTGCTCGACGGTTTCCTCTTTCCGGGCCTCGCCAGCCACTATGGCTGGGCGCGCGCCACGGGCGCGGCGCTGCCGCTGCTCGCGCTGGCCGCGATTGCCGTGACCTTCTGGGCCCGCGATCTCGGCCAGAAGTCCGGCAGCGCGCTGAAGGCATTCCGCTCGTTCGGTATCACGCTCGCTGGCCTGATCGCGCTCGTGCTCGCCGTGCACGCTGGCGTGTTCGGCGCGGGCAAGACGGGCGTGCTACTGCTGCCGGTGTTCGGCGCGCTGCTCGCCATTGCCGTGCTGCCGCGACACTATCGCGCGGTGCTCACGGAAGGCGACACGTGGGTCGTGATGCTCGTCTACAGCATCACGTTCGGGGGCTTTGTCGGCATGTCGTCCTATATCTCGACGCTGCTTATTTCGCTCTACCAGGTACCGAAGCTCGAAGCCGGCGTGGTGATGTCGCTGCTCGCGCTGACCGGCGCGATGGTGCGCCCGCTCGGTGGCCTGATCGCCGATCGTATTTCGGGCGTGCGTGCGCTCGTGGTGCTGCTCGCCGCGATCTCGGTGTGCGACTTTGCTTTCGCGCTGTGGATGCCGCCGTTCGCCACGGGTATTGCGCTGCTCGCGTTCACCTACGTGTGCTTCGGGCTTGGCAACGGTGCGACGTTCCAGCTCGTTGCGCGCCGCTGGCAGGGCCGCACCGGGCTGATGTCGGGCATCATTGGCGCCGCGGGCGGCATCGGCGGTTTCTATCTGCCGGTCATCATGGGCATCGCCAAGGAAAGTACCGGCAGCTACCAGATGGGCTTCGCGACGTTCGGCGTGATCGCCGCGGCCGCGTTCGGTCTGGTGGTGCTGCACCGCGCACGCTGGCTCGAATGGGCGCTGCCGCAAGAGCCTGCACTGGCACCGGCGGTCGTGCAGGGCGCGCAAGCGAGCGCAAGCCATTGAGGCACAGCGGCCCGCGCTTGCGTGACGGGCCGCTACAACCGGACGACGATCTTGCCGTCGGCGCGGTTGCTTTCCAGCAGGTAATGCGCTTTCCTGAGATCGTCGAACTCGAAGGTGCAGGCGTGAAGCGACGCGATGCGGCGCGCAGCGATGCCCGAAGCGATATGGCGCAGCGGCGCATAGTCGAGTGGCAACGACTTCGTGCCGAGCAGTTCACTCGTAAAGAAGCTGAGCCGCACCGCGGGCGGCAGATCGCGCGCAATATCGAACGCATTGAGGAGAGGCGGCCCGGCCAGCGTGCCGACGACGGTCACGCCGCCAAACGGCCGCACCATTTTGGCGGTGTCTCTCACGTTGGCCGCGCTGACGATTTCGAGCGCGACATCGACGTGCAGGCACTCACGCGCGACCGCGGCGGCGATTTCTCCGCCATCGATCAGCACTTCGTGCGCACCGGCACGATAGAGGCGTTCGACGTGCGTTGCCGAACGTGTCGTAGCCAGTACATTGAGCCCGAAGGCGTTCGCATAGGCGATCGCGGCGAGCCCCACGGCGGACGTTCCGCCGCGCACGAGCAAAGTCTGCCCCGCCTTCGCTTCGAGGCTTGCCGCGAGCGCGCCCCACGCCGTGAGATAGGCGAGCGGCAGCGTGGCGAGTTCTTCCCATGGCAAGCTCGTGGATCCGAGCGTGACGACGTTGCGCCGTAAAACCGTGACTTCCTCCGCATAGCTGCCGTTGCGCGCGACCTGCAAGCCGCCCATCGCGGTGGCAACGCGTTCCCCGACCCGGAACGACTTCGAAGGATCCTCCGCGACCACACCCACGGCCTCGATCCCGGGCACCACCGGGCCGGCAAGCCGCCCAAGGCGACCCGCGCGCAAATCGGCTTCGGCGCGGTTGATGCCGAACGCGCATACGCGAATGCGCACCTCGTCCACGCCTGGCGCGGCCGGTGCGATCTCGCGCATCTGCAGGACCTCGGGGCCGCCGGGTTGTTCGATGACGTAGGCTTTCATGCTCGATCTCGCTTGGGTGGCAGGCTGGGCGCCGCGCAATCGGGCCTGCAACGGGTCTGGCGTTCGTCATTTGGTTTCAGTCTGCAGGCATGGCTGCGTGCCCGGTTCGAGCAGCGCGGCGTCTTTCACCCGCAGGATGTAGCCGAGTCCGCGCAAGGTCAGGATCTGCGCGCTCGAGGTTGCGAGACGCTTGCGCAGGCGGTGAATGTAGATATCGATTGCGTCCCGGCTCGGTTCTTCATCGAGGCCGAATAGGCTTTCCATGAGCGTGTGCTTCGAAACGGTCCTGCCTTGATGGAGCATCAATGCCTCGAGAATGCAGTGCTCGCGGCGACGCAGATGCAGCGCCGTGTCGTTGTGGCAAAAGGCGCGCGTGTCCGTACGATAGTGCAGGTCGCCGCAGCTCAGGCGCGCTGCCTTGTCGGTGGCCTGGCGGCGTATCAGCGCCTTGATGCGTGCGAGCAGCTCGCGCGTGTCGAAGGGCTTGACGAGGTAGTCGTCGGCGCCTGCGCTGAAGCAGGCCACCTTGTCGTCGATCGTTCCATGCGCGGCCATCATCAGAACGGGGAGGTTGTCGCGCCGGCGCCGCAAACGCATGAGCACGCTCATGCCGCTCAAGCGCGGCAAGTGCATTTCGAGCAGCACGAGGTCGTAGTGTTGTGACTTCAGCACGAGATCCGCAGCTTCGCCGTCGGCCACACAATCGACGGTGAAATTCTCCGTGCGCAGCAGGCTGACGAGCCACTGGGAAAGCCCCGGATTTTCCTCGACGAGCAACAACTTCATCTTGTTGTTCCTTACCTGCGCCCCATAATCAGGTTGATTTAGATACGAATACTATTCGCACGCCGAAGCAGATAGCGGCGTAATGCTTTAAGGAAAGGTTGCATGGGCAGTCTTTGCAACGTTGGGCCGATTTTTAAAAACGCTCTGCTACGTTGATGTCTGCATTCTAGTCAACGAAACCCTTCCCGGCGCTTTCATGGAATATGCGTTTTGATCGGGGATTTCCATGAGGCGCGTAGGAAGAAGGTAGGGTGAAGGTCAGGAATTGTTTAGTACTACAGGGCTGCGTGCTATTTTGCTTACTGTTCTTGAGTTGCGTATTGAAATGAAAGTATGGCGAGCGGCGTGAGAGCGAGGGGAATGGTGAATGAGTTCTGCCGGTGGTTTTTTAAAGGTCGATCGGCAATAGTTTGATTAATTGGCTATATCCGCATTTCTGTTTATATGCAGAAGAGAATAGGCGCATGACGGCCTTACGCGCTCAGTCGTTGTGCCTCGATTTCCTTGTCATGCGGGTGCATGCCGAACGAAGCCGACTCGGCAATCGCGTTGCCCACGAGAATGATGGCGGGGCTGCCAAGGCCAGCGGCGCTCGCGTGCGCCGCGATGGTGCCGAGCGTGCCCGCTACGCGGCGCTCGTTTGCGCTGCCCGCCCACTGCACGACGGCTGCGGGCGTCGTGGTGGGGAGTGTGCCGGCGAGGGTCGCGCACAGCGATTCGATCCGGCTCATACCCATATAGATGGCGAGTGTCATGCCTGTTGCGGCGAGTGCCTGCCAGTCGGGCTCGCTGTGGTCGCGCAAGTGCGCCGTCACGAAGATCACGCCCTGGCAATGATCGCGGTGCGTGAGCGAGACGCCGAGCCCGGCTGCCGCCGCAAACGCCGAAGAAACGCCGTTGACGATCTCCACCGTCACGCCCGCGTTGCGCAATGCCGCGAGTTCTTCCCCCGCGCGACCAAACAGCAATGCGTCACCTCCTTTCACGCGCACGACGTGCAGGCCGCGGCGCGCGTATCGCTGCATCAAGCGCTCGATGAAGGCTTGCGGCGTGGAGCGGCAGCCGCCTCGCTTGCCCACGCGGATCACGCGGGCCTGCGGCGCGAGCGTCACGATCTCCGGGTTCGCGAGATCGTCGAGCAGCACGACGTCGGCGCTCGCGAGCACCTTCACTGCCTTCAGGGTGAGGAGGTCGAGATCGCCCGGACCCGCGCTCACCAGCGTGACCTTACCTTCGTTGCCCGTCGTCATCGTCGTCTTCCTTTTTACTGGCGCGCGCCCACGTTGGGAGCGCCAAAAAACGAATGGCGTCCGCTCGCCGCTTGCGACGAGGGGACGCCATTGTCCGGTTAGCTCGAATCGAGCCGCGCGCATCGCGCGGCCACTGGTTGCCTCGCCCGGCGACATTGCCGGACGTTCGGGGTCACGCAAGTTCCAGACCAGCGAGCACCGCACTCGCCCCGCCCGCCCGTTAGCGGGGCGCTCCCAATTGACAGCGCCGCGGCTATGCCACAGCCCGCACGCCCACGGCGCACAGCGAATGTGCTGCACGGCACCAATCTTGTGCTGGCCTGCATCACGATGCGCGCGCCGGTAACGTGCCGGAGACCGTCCACACAAGCCGCCGAAGTCCGCCAGACGGGGCGTGACGCGGCTTGTGCGCAGATTGGCACAGTGTTTGCGTATTGCTTCGCAGCAAGTGCCAAAGCGAATCAATGGGGATTCGGCTGCAAGCAGTAGCGCGGCGCACAGGGTTTCGTATTCAGGGCAACGGCGTCCCCCGAATCTGGCTTCGTTAGAAGCTGGAATCGCGGGACGCCTTTTTTTATTGGCAGAGGCTCATGGTGCAAGCAACGAACGAAGTGAACAGCTCGGCCGCGATGGAGATCGTCGTCGTTGGCCACGGCATGGTGGGCCACAAATTTCTCGAATGCATCCTTGCGGACGGCGCGTTGGATGCAAGCGTCAATGCGCGCGTGACCGTGCTCTGCGAAGAGCCGCGTCCCGCTTACGACCGGGTGCACCTCTCCGAATTCTTCGCCGGCAAGTCGGCGGACGATCTCTCGCTCGTGACGCCCGGTTTCTTCGAGCGCGAGAACGTGCGCCTCGTGCTCAATGCCAGCGCGGTGTCGATCGATCGCGCCGCGCGCACCGTCACGGTGTCCAACGGCGAAACGCTGGCGTACGACAAGCTCGTGCTGGCCACCGGTTCCTCGGCGTTCGTGCCGCCTATCGCCGGCAACGACCGCGCCGATTGCTTCGTCTACCGAACCATTGCCGACCTGGAAGCGATGCAGGCGCGCGGCGCGCGCGCGAAGTCGGGCGTGGTCGTGGGCGGCGGCCTGCTCGGCCTCGAATGCGCGAAAGCGCTGCGCGATCTGGGCCTCGCCACGCATGTGGTGGAATTCGCGCCGCGCCTCATGGCGGTGCAGGTGGACGACGACGGCGGCCGCATGCTGCGCAGCAAGATCGAAGCGCTCGGCGTGACGGTGCACACGCAGAAGAACACGCTGGCGATCGTGGATGGCGAAACGGCCGCCAACCGCATGCAGTTCGCCGACGGCACGCATCTCGACGTCGACATGGTCGTATTCTCTGCCGGCATTCGGCCGCGCGACGAAATCGCCCGCGCCTGTGGCCTCGAAATCGGCGCGCGCGGCGGCGTCGTGATCGACGACCAGTGCCGCACGAGCGACGCGAACATCTACGCGATCGGCGAATGCGCGCTGTGGCAAGGTCAGATCTTCGGTCTCGTCGCGCCCGGTTACGACATGGCGCGCATCGCCGCCAGGGCGCTGGCGGGCGTTGCGTCGCAGTTCGCGGGCGCCGACATGAGCACCAAGCTCAAGCTGATGGGCGTGGACGTGGCGAGCATCGGCGACGCGCACGGCAAGACGCCCGGCAGCCGCTCGTACCGTTACGCCGACGAGCGCCGCCAGGTCTACAAGAAGATCGTCGTCTCCGATTGCGGCAAGAAGCTGCTCGGCGCGGTGATGGTGGGCGACGCGAGCGAATACGGCACGCTGCTGCAGATGATGCTCAACGGCATCGAGCTACCCGAGTCGCCGGAATTCATGATTCTCCCGCAAGCCGACGGCCGGGCGAAGCCCGCGATCGGGGTGGAAGCGCTGCCGGACGCCGCGCAGATCTGCTCGTGCAACAACGTTTCGAAGGCCGAAATATGCGCGGCCGTGCGCGAAGGCGCAACGACCATCGCGGCCGTGAAGGGTGCGTGCAATGCCGGCACGTCGTGCGGCGGCTGCGTGCCGCTCGTCACGCAGGTCATGAAGTCGGAGATGAAGCGCCAGGGTCTCGCCGTCAACAATCACCTGTGCGAACACTTCCGCTATTCGCGCCAGGAGCTTTATCACATCGTGCGCGTGGAGGGCATCAAGACCTTCGGCGAGCTGCTCGCGAAACATGGCAAGGGCCTCGGCTGCGATATCTGCAAGCCGGCAGTCGGCGGCATTCTCGCATCCTGCTGGAACGAGTTCGTGCTGAAGAAAGAGCACGCGAGCCTGCAAGACTCGAATGACTACTACCTCGCCAACATTCAGCGCGACGGCACGTATTCGGTGGTGCCGCGCATGCCGGGCGGCGAGGTCACGCCCGAAGGCCTCATTGCCGTGGGGCAGGTGGCGAAGAAGTACGGTCTCTACACGAAGATCACCGGCGGCCAGCGCGTGGACCTCTTTGGTGCGCGTGTCGAGCAGCTGCCTTTCGTCTGGGAAGAGTTGATCGCAGCGGGCTTCGAATCGGGGCACGCCTACGGCAAGGCCCTGCGCACGGTGAAGTCGTGCGTGGGCTCGACGTGGTGCCGCTACGGCGTGGGCGACTCCGTTGGTTTCGCGATCGAACTCGAGAACCGCTACAAGGGCTTGCGCGCGCCGCACAAGATCAAGTTCGGCGTGTCGGGCTGCACGCGCGAATGTGCGGAAGCGCAGGGCAAGGACGTCGGCATTATCGCTACCGAGAAGGGCTGGAACCTCTACGTGTGCGGCAACGGCGGCATGAAGCCGCGCCATGCGGAACTGCTCGCTTCCGATCTCGATCAGGCGACGCTCGTGCGCTACGTCGACCGCTTCCTCATGTTCTACGTGCGCACGGCCGACCGTCTGCAGCGCACGAGCGTGTGGCGCGACAACCTCGAAGGCGGCCTCGACTATCTGATCGACGTGGTCGTGCACGACAAGCTGGGCCTCGGCGCCGAACTCGAAGCGGAAATGCAGCTCGTGGTGGATACCTACGAATGCGAATGGAAGAAGGCCGTGACCGATCCTGAAACGCGCCGCCGCTTCCGTCACTTCGTCAATAGCGATGCGGGCGACCAGCACGTCACCTTCATTGAAGAGCGCGGCCAGATCCGCCCGGCCACGCCGGAGGAGCGCACGCAAGTGCCACAAGCGGCCCGTTTTGAAGCGCTGGCCGGCATTCCCGTAGTCGTCGAAACCGTCTGATCCCCTTTCATCGAACCGAGGAGTACGAAATGAGCCACCCGAATAGTCAAGGCAACTGGGTTCCCGTTTGCACGCTCGACGATATCGTGCCGAACACCGGCGTGTGCGCGCTCGTGAAGGGCGAGCAGGTCGCCGTGTTCCATGTCGACGACGGCGACGCGCGCGTGTACGCCATCGGCAACTACGACCCGAACTCGCACGCAGCGGTGCTTTCGCGCGGGCTCGTGGGCAGCTTTGGCGAGCGTGTCGTGGTGGCGTCGCCCATCTACAAGCATCACTTCGATCTCTCCACCGGCGAATGCATCGAAGCGCCGCAGCATTCGGTCAACGCGTTTCCCGCTCGCGTGGAAAACGGTCAGGTGTGGGTTGCCGCCTGACATGACAAAGGCGCGGCGTGCACGAAGCGCCGCGCGCCCTGAATCTGTTTCAAGCTGATATCGATCGAGCGCATGAGCAGCGAGAGCGTAAAAAGCGTTTGCCCGTACTGCGGCGTAGGCTGCGGGATGATCCTGCACGTCGAGGACGGTCAGGTTGCGAAGATCTCCGGCGACGCCGAGCATCCGACCAACTTCGGCCGCCTCTGCACGAAGGGTTCGTCGGCGCATGTGGCGCTGCGCAAGTCGGGGCGTCTCGAGCGCGCCTTCGTGCGCCATGCGCGCGACGAGGATCCGGTGCCGCTGCCGCTCGCGCAGGCGATCGCCGATACGGCGCGCCGCCTGCGCGCGACGCTCGACGCGCACGGTCCCGATGCGCTTTCGTTCTACGTATCGGGGCAAATGTCGATCGAGGCGCAGTATCTCGTGAACAAGCTCGCCAAGGGCTTCGTGCGCACCAACAACATCGAGTCGAACTCGCGTCTGTGCATGGCGAGCGCGGGCAGCGGCTACAAGCTCTCGCTTGGCGCGGACGGCCCGCCGGGTTCGTATCAGGACTTCGACCGCGCAGACCTGTTCTTCGTGATCGGCGCGAACATGGCGGACTGCCATCCCATCCTGTTCCTGCGCATGATGGACCGCGTGAAGGCGGGCGCGAAGCTGATCGTGGTGGATCCGCGCCGCACGGCGACTGCGGATAAGGCGTCGCTCTTTCTGCAGATCGCGCCGGGCACCGATCTCGCACTGCTCAATGGTTTGCTTCATCTGCTGCACAGGAACGGTCATACCGATGCGGATTTCATTGCGCAGTACACCGAAGGATGGGACGTAATGCCCGCGTTCCTCGACGACTACACGCCGGAAAAAGTCGCCGAGATCACGGGCCTGGCCGTCGACGACATTCTTCGCGCCGCGCGGATGATAGGCGAAGCGCCCGAGTGGATGAGCTGCTGGACCATGGGCCTGAACCAGAGCACGCATGGCACGTGGAGCACGAACGCGATCTGCAACCTGCATCTGGCGACAGGCAAGATCTGCCGCGCTGGCAGCGGGCCGTTCTCGCTCACGGGGCAGCCGAACGCCATGGGCGGGCGCGAGATGGGCTACATGGGGCCGGGCTTGCCCGGCCAGCGCACGGCGCTGGCCGAAGACGACCGCGCATTCGTGGAAGCGGCGTGGGGCGTGGCGCCCGGCACGCTGCCCGTGAAAGTGGGCGGCGGCACCATCGACATGTTCTCGCGCATGGCGGCGGGCGAGATCAAGGCGTGCTGGATCATCTGCACGAACCCCGTTGCGAGCGTCGCGAACCGGCAGACGGTGGTGGCCGGCCTGAGAGCCGCCGAGCTGGTGATCGCTCAAGACGCTTTTCTGGACACCGAAACGAATCAGTACGCCGACGTGCTGCTGCCCGGCGCACTCTGGGCCGAGGCCGAGGGCGTGATGATCAACTCCGAGCGCAACATGACGCTCATGCAGCAGGCGGTCGTTGCGCCGGGCGAAGCGCTGCCCGACTGGCAGATCATCGCGCGGGTGGCCTGTGAGATGGGTTTTGCGCACGCGTTCAGCTACACGAGCGCCGCCGAGGTGTTCGACGAGATCACGCGGTTCTCCAACCCGAAGACGGGCTACGACCTGCGCGGCGCGAGCCACGCGAAGCTGCGCGAAGCGCCGCTGCAATGGCCCATCGCGCCGGACGCCGCGAGCGATCGCAATCCGCTGCGCTATGTGAACGACGGCGTGAGCCAGACGCTCAAGGAAAACGCAGACGGCACGCGGCCGCGCATCGCTTTCGCCACAGCGCACGGCAAGGGCGTGTTCTTCGCACGGCCGCATGTCGCGCCCGCCGAACTGCCGGATGGCACATTCCCGATCGTGTTCAACACCGGCCGGTTGCAGCATCAGTGGCACACGATGACGAAGACCGGCAAGGTGCCGATGCTCAACAAGCTCAACCCGGGCCCCTTCGTCGAGATTCATCCGGAGGACGCGGCCGCGCTCGGCATTGCCGCGAAGGATCGCGTGGAAGTGCGCTCGCGTCGTGGGCGGGTGGTGCTGCCTGCTGTCGTGACCGAGCGTGTGCGGCCCGGCAACTGCTTCGCGCCGATGCACTGGAACGACGTGTATGGCGAGGAACTGTGCGTGAACGCGGTCACGAGCGATGCGGTCGACCCCGTTTCCCAGCAACCCGAACTGAAATTCTGCGCGGTGGCGCTGTCGCGCGTGGGGCCGCAATCCGCGCCGCGCGAGACCGAACGCACGCCGGATGCCACCAATGCCTCTGCCGATCCGGCCACGTTCGACGCCAGCGCGCCGCAAGCTGTCAACCCGACTCAGGAACTCGACATGTCCCGTATCGATGCCTTTTCGACGCTACTCGGTCTCGACGACGTCGCTGCGCCGCAACTGGGCGACGTAGAGCGCCAGTACCTCGCGGGCTTTGTGGGCGGCCTGCGCTCGTTGAGGACGGCCGAGCCTGTCGGCGTGCCCATGTTGCCCGCCTACGCGCCCTTTCCGGCAGAGACGCGCGTATGGCTAGATGGCCTCCTGGCGGGGCTGTTCAGCCGCGGCGAGCCCGTAGCACGTACGGATGCGACGCGCGCCGTGCCTGGCGCACCTGAAGAAAAGCCGCATGGCGTACGCATTGCGCACACGCGCCCGAAGGTCGTGTTGCTGTGGGCCTCGCAAACCGGCAATGTCGAATCGCTGGTCGAGCAGTACGCCACGCAGCTCATGGAATCGGGCTTCGAGATCCGTACGGCCTGCATGGCGGACTACCCGCTCGCCAACCTCGAAAAGGCACAATACGCACTCCTGATGACGAGCACCTTCGGCGACGGTGACGCACCCGACAACGGCGAAGCGTTCTGGAGCGCGCTCGCGGCAGAAAGCGCGCCGCGACTTGCAGCACTGCGCTTCTCGGTACTCGCCTTCGGCGACCGCAATTACGACGCGTTCTGCGGTCATGGCCGCAAGCTCGATGCGCGCCTCGAAGCGCTGGGCGCCACGCGGCTCATGGAGCGCGTGGATTGCGACAGCGAATATCAGAGCGCCGCTGACGCATGGCTCGATCGAATCGTCGTACGGATCAAGCAGGAGGATGCAGCGCTGCACGCTGTGCCCGCCGACGGTTCGATTCCCGAGGTGCTGCCCGGCTGTGCGGCGACCAAAGCGCGGCCGGCCGCCTCGAAGCTCCTGAAGAACGTGCGCCTGAACATGAAGGGCGCGACGAAGGACACCCGCTACTTCTCGCTGGCAACGGGCGAGGCGGGCCTCGACTATGAGGCGGGTGATGCGCTCGGCGTGTGGCCGACCAACTGCCCCGCGCTCGTGGACGAGTTGCTGGGCCTCACGCGCCTCGCCGCCGACACGCCAGTGGCCGTGAGCGGTCACGGCGAGATGCGCTTGGGCGAAGCGCTCAGCAAGCACTATGAAATCGCGCGCCCGAGCGGCGATGCGCTTGCGTTCATTGCGTCCCGCACGCGCTCGCGCGGCCTCGCCGAGATGCTGGATGAGACGCGCAAGGGCGATCTGCGCAACTGGCTGTGGGGCCAGCAACTCGCCGACGTGCTGCACGAATACCCCATCGACATGACCGCGCCCGAACTGCTCGGCATGCTCAAGCGCCTGCAGCCGCGGCTCTACTCGATTTCGTCGAGCCCGAAGGCCCATGCGGGCGAGGTGCATCTGACCGTGTCGGCCGTGCGCTACAACAACGGCCGCCGCGAACGCAAGGGCGTGGCATCGACCTTCCTGGCCGACCGCGCGCAGGAGGGCAGCGTGCCCGTGTTCGTGCAGAAGAGCACGCATTTCCGGCCGCCGCGCAGCGGCGACGCGCCGATGATCATGGTCGGTCCCGGCACCGGCGTCGCCCCGTTCCGCGCCTTCCTGCACGAGCGCCAGGCGCGAGGCGACACGGGCCGCAATTGGCTCTTCTTCGGCGAGCAGCACGCGGCCACCGACTTCTACTATCGCGACGAACTGGAGCAAATGCGCAAGGACGGCCATCTCGACCGGCTCGATCTCGCGTTTTCGCGCGATCAGACCGAGAAGGTCTACGTTCAGGACCGTATGCGCGAGCAGGGCGCGCAGTTATGGGCGTGGCTGCAGGAAGGGGCGCACCTCTACGTTTGCGGCGATGCGAGCCGCATGGCGAAGGACGTCGACGCGGCGCTCAGGGACGTGGTGGCGGCGCACGGCGGCATCAGCGCCGAGGCCGCGCACGACTACGTCAGTGCGCTCGGACGGGACAAACGCTACGTGCGCGACGTCTATTGACGAGGCGCGGCGCGGCTTGCGTCACGCCCGGCGAGCGGCGCTCGCCTGCGCGCCACGTTTTCAGCGCGCGAAAGCGCCGGATGCGCGCCCGGTCCGCGCGCGCGAAACTTTCATCTTCATTGCCGAGCCCGGCATAAAGGCCGCCCTCGGCGCCTTTGGCCACGACGGGTTCGGGCAGCAGGATGGCGATGAGAAACGTCAGGCACGCGCCTGCGAACACCGCCACCACGCTCATCGAGATCGACTCGAACATCCGTTTGCTCCCCGGTAGAATGGTGTCCGGCAGGCGATGCCGCGCGCGGTGCGCACGGGGTCGCTGCCATCGCAAACCATTTTGCGCAGAGCGCGCGCCCCAGTCCAAGACGATATTTGGATCGTCGCGATAAGCGCGCCTTATGAAAAGAATCCGGAGACATTCGGGAGGCAAGCCATCTTGATGCTTCGCTCGATACGCTACGTGCTCACCGTGGCGGAGTTGAAGAATTTCACGCGCGCAGCCGAAGTGCTGCACGTCTCGCAGCCGGCGCTCTCACAGCAGATCCGCCAACTGGAAAACGACCTTGGCGGCGCGCTGTTCGACCGCAGTGGCCGCGCTATCAGCCTCACCGAATTCGGGCGCGTGTACATCGAACACGCGCGCCAGGCGCTCGCGCATCTCGACGCGGGCAAGCGCGCGTTGCACGAAGTGCGCGACCTCACGCGCGGCCTGCTGCGGCTCGCCTATACCCCGACTTTCGCGGAATATCTGATCGGCCCGGCGCTGCGCGGCTTTCGCGAAGCGCATCCGGCTATCGCGCTCGACGTGAGCGAGCGGCCGCTGGAGGACATCGAAGGGGGCCTCGAGCGCGACGAACTCGATCTCGGCATTGGCTTCACGGATGTGCGCTCCGACGAAATCGAAGTGCGCCCGCTCTTTGCCGAACACATGGCGCTGCTCGTGGCCACGCGCCATCCGCTCGCGCGCCGCCGCGCCGAGGTGAGCGCGAACCAGCTCGCGGCGATGCCGCTTGCGCTGTTGAGCCCCGACTTCGTGGTGCGGCGTTTCGCCGATGCTTATTTCCGCGCGCACCAGTTGATACCGCGCGTCATGCTGCAGGCCAACTCGGTGGGCACGGTGCTCAAGCTCGTGAAGGACGGCACGCTCGCCACGCTGCTGCCTTCGGCGGTGCTGCGCGAGCATCGAGGGCTCGTCACGCTGCCCGTCGTTCCGGCGTTGCCTCAGCGCACGGTCGCGCTGCTCAAGCGGCGGCACGCATCGAGCACGCTGGCCGCCAACGCGTTTGCGGACGTGCTGCTCGGGTTGATTGCGCAGGAAGGGTTGGGCAAAGCCTGAGGCATGCATCGCATGCCCCTTTGGTTCGTTCGTTGGCTCAGGGCTGCCCGGACGAAAGCAGGTTGTGGAAGAAGTCCACCGCGTGCTGACGAGAGGGCATTGCGCCGAGCGTGGCCGCCGGGTCGAGCCCCGTGCGCCGCGCGGTGCCGCTCACAAGACTCTTTTGCAGGTCGTTCAGCGGGCGGGCGAGATCGGTCGCAAGAAAGCCGGAGGCAGGCGGCGCGGCGATGGCTGGCAGGGCCGTGCGCGGCGTGTCCAGCGTGAGCAACGGAGCCAATGTGGGCGCGGCCGCCACGCGCTTGCTCGCGAGCATGTCGGCGGGCGCGATGGCGAGCCAGTCGCGCAGCGTGGCGAGAATCGACGTGTGGTCGTAGGGCGTGGCGCTGGGCGAGCGGAACACGGTGCCCGGTGCGATATAGGGCGAAACCACGACCGCTGGCACGCGCACACCAAAGCTGTCGAAGGCGAAGTTCTGGTCTCCGGGATTGCTGGCGGCATCGGGCGCCACGGCGTTGGCGGGCGGAAGGACGTGATCGTAGGTGCCGCCGTGCTCGTCGTAAGTAATCACGAGCAGGGTTTCGGGCCATGCGGGCGAGGTGCTCAACGCGTGCCAGATGTCGTAGAGAAAGCTTTCGCCCGCATAGACATCGTGTGGCGGGTGCTGGTCGTTGGGATCGAGCAGAAAGCGCGGCTCGATGAACGAATACTGCGGCAGCGTATTGTTCTGGCAGGCCGAGACGAAGTTGCCGAAGCGCTGGAAATTCGCCTTATATTTCGGATCCCATAGCGTCGGGAACATGGTGAGCGTGAGCGATGGCGCGACGAGCGCGGCGCTGTACACGGCCCAGCTCACGTCCACATCACTCAGCACGTTGAAGAGGGTGCGCACCTGCCAGTCGAACGGATCGGGCGGGGAGCCGTTGTCCACGTGACCGTTCGACGTGCCCGCGTGGGCAAACGCGCGGTTCGGCCAGGTCTGGCTCGGCACGCTCGCGAACCAGGCGTCCGAAACGGCGTATTCGCGAGCAAGCGTCGAGAGCACCTTCAACTGGTCGGGGCTGTGACACTGCATGACCTGGCTTGCGTCCGTCGTCGCGGTCGTTTCGTAGTCTTGTACGAAGCCGGACATGGGCATAGCCCCTGTGGCGCTGCCGAGAAGCTGGACGCGCACGTTTGCGAACGTCTCCTGCGGATCGGGGTCGGGCAGCGTGGCCTTGGAGGCGGGTGTCGCTGCGGCGATGGTGCCGCCTGCCTTGGTCGGGTTGCTCAAGCCCGCCTTGAGGCCGTCGAATGGCTGGTCCGCGCTGGCGGCGGGCAGGAAATGCGTGGGGCTGCTGCCGTTCGTGTACAAGCCGCCAAGCATCGTGTCAAACGAACGGTTTTCGAACATCACGACAACGACGTGCTTGATGTTCTGCATGGGCATGGGTCTCTCCGTCGCGGGGACTGACGCAGAGTATTGGTGCAGCTGCACGCTTTGCGCAAGATGCGGGAACCCTGACGAGGAGACCTGCGGTTGGCTCGAACGCCCTAACGCATCCTCGCGCGCCAGATCTCATGTCCTGCGCAAATCACAGTGAAAACGCCGAGCACAATCGCGCCGACCGCCGCCGACTGTTCCCCGGCGCTGCCTGCCAGAGCGCGCAGCCAGAGATGTACGCCCGCGCCTGTCGCAGCGAGCCCGATCGCGAGGCCCGTGACGGCCCAGGTCGCGTGTCGCCGAGCGTGTTGCCAATGTTTCATATCGCCCCCGAGGTGCGTGAGTTTGCGCGTCCGCTAGACGCTGTATAGCCACGATACGCCGCCAGAATTCATTCGACATCAGCCGCCAAAAATGTGGAGCCGTCCGTGCATGCAAAGCGCGAATCATGGAGCCAGAAAAGCCGCCAAAACCGCCGCGGACAGCGCGCCGCGTAGGCCTGTGGGATAATTACGCGTTCTGCCCGGAGCGCAGCTCAAGAGGTTGTTCGCAAGGGCGTGCGTGGGGCCTTTATTCCTGTGGCCCGCTTCCTTTTTGCGATTTTTCACCTACAGCCACAATGCCCGCATACCGTTCCAAAACCTCCACCGCCGGCCGCAACATGGCAGGTGCGCGCTCCCTCTGGCGCGCCACCGGCATGAAAGACGAAGACTTCGCCAAGCCGATCATCGCGGTCGTCAACTCGTTCACCCAGTTCGTTCCCGGCCATGTGCACCTGAAAGATCTCGGCCAGCTCGTCGCGCGCGAAATCGAAGCCGCGGGCGGCGTAGCCAAGGAATTCAACACGATCGCCGTCGATGACGGCATCGCCATGGGCCACGACGGCATGCTGTATTCGCTGCCGAGCCGCGACATCATCGCGGATTCGGTGGAATACATGGTCAACGCGCACTGCGCCGACGCCATGGTCTGCATCTCGAACTGCGACAAGATCACCCCGGGCATGCTCATGGCCGCCATGCGCCTGAACATTCCCGTGATCTTCGTCTCGGGCGGCCCGATGGAAGCGGGCAAGACGCGCCTCGCGAACCCCGTCACCAAGGCGATCGAAGTCAAGAAGCTCGACCTGATCGACGCCATGGTGATCGCGGCGGATACCAAGTACTCCGACGCCGAAGTGGCCGAAGTCGAGCGCTCCGCCTGCCCGACCTGCGGTTCGTGCTCGGGCATGTTCACGGCCAACTCGATGAACTGCCTGACCGAGGCGCTGGGCCTCTCGCTGCCGGGCAACGGCACCGTGGTCGCCACGCACGCGGACCGCGAACAGCTCTTCAAGCGCGCCGGCCGCCGCATCGTCGAACTCGCGCGCCAGTACTACGAGCAGGAAGACGAGCGCGTGCTGCCGCGCTCGGTGGGTTTCAAGGCGTTCGAAAACGCCATGACGCTCGACATCGCCATGGGCGGCTCGACCAACACGATCCTCCACTTGCTGGCCATTGCGCAGGAAGCGGGCATCGACTTCGGCATGACCGACATCGACCGCCTGTCGCGCGTCGTGCCGCAGCTGTGCAAGGTCGCGCCGAACACGAACAAGTACCACATCGAAGACGTGCACCGCGCGGGCGGCATCATGGCGATCCTCGGCGAGCTGGAACGCGCGGGCAAGCTGCACACCGACGTGCCGACCGTGCACACGCCGACGCTCGGCGACGCGCTCGAGCAATGGGACATCAAGCGCACGCAGGACGAAGCGGTCAAGACGTTCTACATGGCAGGTCCCGCTGGTGTTCCCAGCCAGGTCGCGTTCAGCCAGAACACCCGCTGGCCGAGCCTCGACTCGGACCGCGCCGAAGGCTGCATCCGCTCGTATGAGCACGCGTTCTCGAAGGAAGGCGGCTTGGCCGTGCTGACGGGCAATATCGCGCTCGACGGCTGCGTCGTGAAGACGGCAGGCGTGGACGACAGCATCCTCGTGTTCGAAGGCACGGCCCACGTGACCGAATCGCAGGACGAGGCAGTGGAAAACATCCTCGCCGACAAGGTCAAGGCCGGCGACGTGGTGATCGTGCGCTACGAAGGCCCGAAGGGCGGCCCCGGCATGCAGGAAATGCTCTACCCGACGAGCTACATCAAGTCGAAGGGCCTCGGCAAGGCGTGCGCGCTCCTGACCGACGGCCGCTTCTCGGGCGGCACCTCGGGCCTCTCGATCGGCCACTGCTCGCCGGAAGCGGCAGCGGGCGGCGCGATCGGCCTCGTGCGCGACGGCGACAAGATCCGCATCGACATTCCGAACCGCACGATCAACGTGCTGGTCTCGGACGAGGAACTCGCGCGCCGCCGCGAAGAGCAGAACGCCAAGGGCTGGAAGCCGGCAAAGGCGCGTCCGCGCAAGGTGTCGGCGGCTTTGAAGGCGTACGCCAAGCTCGTGATGTCGGCAGACAAGGGCGCTGTGCGCGATCTCTCGCTGCTGGACGACTAAGCCTTTAGTAGGAGGCGGGCCGCATGGCCCGCCTCAAACAGGAAGGGCAAAAAAAACGAGCCTCCCGATTCCATCGGGAGGCTCGATTCGTTTCTGGAGCCCGTCCCCCGCGCTAGCGCAGGGGAGGTTCCATCACTTACTTCGCAGCGGCTGCGAGCGCGGCGTTGAACGTCGTGCTCGGGCGCATGACTTCAGCGAGCTTCACGAAGTCCGGCTTGTAGTAGCCGCCGATGTCGACCGGCTTGCCCTGAACCGCAGCCAGCTCGGCAACGATCTTCTGCTCGTTTTCTGCCAGCGCCTTCGCGAGCGGCGCGAAGTGAGCGGAGAGTTCCGCGTCGTCCTTCTGCGCGGCCAGTTCCTGCGCCCAGTACATCGAGAGATAGAACTGGCTGCCGCGGTTGTCCAGCTCGCCGGTCTTCGGCGACGGGCCCTTGTTGTTGTCGAGCAGCTTGCCGGTGGCGGCGTCGAGCGTCTTCGCGAGCAGCTTGGCGCGCGCGTTGTTCGTCTTGATGCCGAGGTCTTCCAGCGACACGGCCAGCGCGAGGAATTCGCCGAGCGAGTCCCAGCGCAGGTGGTCTTCCTGAACCAGCTGCTGCACGTGCTTCGGCGCCGAACCGCCCGCGCCCGTTTCGTACATGCCGCCGCCGGCCATCAGCGGAACGATCGACAGCATCTTCGCCGAGGTGCCCAGTTCCATGATCGGGAACAGGTCGGTCAGGTAGTCGCGCAGGATGTTGCCCGTGACCGAGATCGTGTCCAGACCGCGGATCACGCGCTCGAGCGTGTAACGCATCGCACGCACTTGCGACATGATCTGAATGTCGAGACCGGTCGTGTCGTAATCCTTCAGGTACGTTTCGACCTTCTTGATCACTTCGTTTTCGTGCGGGCGGTACGGGTCGAGCCAGAACACGGCCGGCGTGTTCGAGTTCTTCGCACGCGTGACGGCGAGCTTGACCCAGTCGCGGATCGGCGCGTCCTTCACGAGGCACATGCGCCAGATGTCGCCTTGCTCGACCGGTTGCGTGAGCGCTTCGATGACTTCGCCCGTGGCGTTGTCGACGATGCGCGCCGTGCCGTCTTGCGGGATCTCGAACGTCTTGTCGTGCGAACCGTACTCTTCAGCCTTCTGCGCCATCAGGCCGACGTTCGGCACCGTGCCCATCGTGCGCGGGTCGAATGCGCCGTTGGTCTTGCAGAAGTTGATGATTTCCTGGTAGATGCGCGCGAACGTGCTTTCCGGAATCAGGCACTTCGTGTCGGCCGGACGGCCGTCGGCGCCCCACATCTTGCCGCCTGCGCGGATCATGGCCGGCATCGAAGCGTCGACGATCACGTCGTTCGGTGCGTGCAGGTTCGAGATGCCCTTGGCCGAGTCGACCATGGCGAGCGCCGGACGGTGCTCGTGGCAGGCGTGCATGTCGCGAATCACTTCTTCGCGCTGCGATTCCGGCAGCGTTTCGATCTTCGTGTACAGATCGACGAGGCCGTTGTTGACGTTCACGCCGAGCTGTTCGAACAGCTTGGCGTGCTTCGCGAACGCGTCCTTGTAGAACACGCGCACGGCGTGGCCGAACACGATGGGGTGCGAAACCTTCATCATGGTCGCCTTCACGTGCAGCGAGAGCATGACGCCGGTCTTGCGCGCGTCTTCCATCTGGTCTTCGTAGAAGGCCAGCAGGTGCTTCTTGCTCATGAACATGCTGTCGACGATCTCGCCGGCTTGCAGCTTGACCTTCGGCTTGAGCACGATGGTTTCGCCGCTCTTCGTCACGAGCTCCATGCGGACTTCGCGGTCCTTGTCGTTCGTGATCGACTTTTCGCCGTGGTAGAAGTCGCCGTGCTTCATGTGCGCGACGTGGGTGCGCGAAGCCATGCTCCACTCGCCCATGCTGTGCGGGTGCTTCTTCGCGTAGTTCTTGACTGCCAGCGGTGCGCGGCGGTCCGAGTTGCCTTCGCGCAGCACCGGGTTCACGGCCGAGCCGAGGCACTTCGAATAACGCTTCTGGATAGCCTTTTCTTCGTCGGTCTTCGGATCTTCCGGGAAGTCAGGGACCTTGTAGCCCTTGCCCTGGAGTTCCTTGATCGCGGCGACGAGCTGCGGCACCGATGCGCTGATGTTCGGCAGCTTGATGATGTTCGTTTCCGGCAACTGCGTGAGACGGCCCAGTTCGGCCAGATTGTCCGGCACGCGCTGGTCTTCCGTGAGGAATTCCGGGAACTCGCCGAGGATACGGCCCGCAACGGAGATATCGCTGGTCTCGACGTTCACGCCGGCCGGCGCAGCGAAGGTGCGGATGATCGGCAGAAACGCGCTGGTGGCGAGCAGCGGCGCTTCATCGGTCAGGGTATAGATGATGGTGGGTTGCTGGGTACTCATCGGCTTCTTGGCGGGGTTCAAAAACGGGGTGATAACACCACCGGCTGCGCGCAGTCGGCGAAACACCTGGATTTTGCCTGAATTTGCAGCGGGCCGGGGGCCAACAGTGCATGTATTTCATATCGTGGAATGTGGTTGCGCAATGTTAATTGACCAGAAAGTCGGCGCGTTTGCCTTGATTGGCCGGCCGTGCGCTGAAAACGTTTTCGCGCCAGAGGCCCGTTGCATAAGGCTTTGCAGCGCGATACCGGTGATTCGTCCCCGGTCCGGAGGTTTTATTGGTCGTACCCTTTGCAATGTGTCAAGCTGGTAAAGACCCTTGCGAAAAGAGAAGTGAATCGGGGAGTCTTATATAAGAATTTTGCTCCGCGAGAGCCGTTCAAGCTCGCGATAACGGTTGCCTTGCTAATCAATTCGTGGTTTCATTCGTCGCATGTTCGATCATTGCCTTTACTTCAATTCGTCGGCGCTTGCGCGGCTCGTCGAGCGCGAGTGGAGCGCCGCCTATGCGCCGTTCGGCCTGACGCCCGCGCAAGGTTTCGTGCTGCGCGTGGTGCTGGCCAAGCCTGGGTGCCTCGCGAGCGATGTCGCGCAAACGCTCGGCATTGCCCGGCCCACGGCTACGCGACTCGTGGACAACCTGTGCGAGAAGGATCTGCTCGAACGCCGCCAGGGCGAGGCCGATGGCCGCGAATGGGGACTTTTTCCCACGGCAGGCGGCGCGGCGCTCGACGGCCCGATCAACGGCGCGAGCGCCGAAGTCGCGCGGCGCCTGCGTGCCCAAGTGGGCTCTGACCTGTTCGAGTCGACGGTCACCGGCATGCGCAAGATACGGAAAGGACTCGCGTAAGGCGTTCGCGCCTTTTTTAAAACCCAAATGATTGTCTTGCTAATCAATAAGGAGAAGCTGATGAACGAGGTGGCGCTAAAAGGGACGGGGGAAGAAGTCTGGCGTTGGGCGATTGGTCTGACGATCGCAGCATTGGCGGTTGCAGCCGTCGTCGCGGCGATTCTTTACGTGCCGCGCGCTGTGGAGGCGACCAACCGCGCGTGCATGGCGGCCTATGCCAACGATCTGCACGCGGATCTCGCGGCGTTCGCGCAAGATCCGGTGTGGCAGGCGCAATACGTCGAGGCGCTCACGGCGTGCTCGCGCTAGACGGGCACGCCGCGCACCTTGCTACTTGCGATTGAGGAACGCGAGCAGATCGGCGTTGACCTGATCGGCCAGCGTCGTGCACATGCCGTGCGGGGCGCCCGGGTAGATCTTGAGCGTCGCGTCTTTCACGATTTTCGCGGAGAGCTTGCCGGCGTCGTCGATCGGCACGATCTGGTCGTCGTCGCCGTGCAGGATCAGCGTGGGCACGTCGAACTTCTTGAGGTCTTCCGTGTAATCGACTTCGGAGAACTCGTGCACGCAGTCATGCAGCGCGAGGATGCCGCCCCACATGCCCTGCTGCCAGAACGAGTCGATCACGCCCTGCGAGACTTTCGCGCCGCTGCGGTTGTAGCCGTAGAACGGCACGGCCAGGTCCTTGAAGAACTGCGAGCGGTCGTCGATCACGCCCTTGCGGATGCCGTCGAACACATCCTTGGGCAGGCCGCCGGGGTTCTTCTCGCTCTTGATCATGATGGGCGGCACCGCGCCGATCAGCACCGCGCCCGACACCCGCTTCGTACCGTGGCGGCCAATATAGCGCGCGACTTCGCCGCCGCCCGTGGAATGGCCGACGAGCGTGGCGTCGTTCACGTCGAGCTTGTCGAGCAGGTCGGCGAGGTCGTCGGCCCAGGTGTCCATGTCATTGCCCTTGGCGGGCTGATCGGAGCGGCCGTGGCCGCGGCGGTCATGCGCGATCGTGCGAAAGCCGTTTTGCACGAGAAAGAGCATTTGAGCGTCCCAGGCGTCGGCCGTGAGCGGCCAGCCGTGGGAGAAAACGACGGGCTTTCCGCTGCCCCAGTCCTTGTAGTAGATCGACGTGCCATCGCGGGTGGTGAAGGTGCTCATAGGAAACTCTCCAGTTTCTAACTACAGCATCACGAAGCAGACAGACGCCGACGCACAGACGTGCGTAGTCGAATTCCACGCGACGGTGTGTGTGACGGCGTCCAGGGATGGGCAATGCGGGTGGAACGTGCCGAAACCTGCGCGTCATGAAAAGAGGCGCAAGGCACGCGAAAGAGTATAGAGAGAACCCTTGATCGATGATGCGAGGGTGTGCGGCCCCGCGTGCCTAGGCCATCTCCGTGCCAACCTCATCGCGCAGATAGTCGCCGAGAAACTCGACGAAACTGCGCAGCTTCGCCGAGAGCTTGTTGCGCTCCAGATAGATCGCATGAATATCGGCGTTCGGCAGCGCCCATTCGGCGAGCAGCGGCACGAGTTCGCCCCGTTCGATGTGCTCGCCGATTTCCCACTGCGAGCGCACGACGATGCCGCGTCCGTCGAGCGCCCAGCGCAGTACGGTGCTGCCGTCGTTGCTCGAGAGCGCGCCGTCGACCTTCACGGTTTCCGCGCGCTTGCCCCGCGAAAAGTGCCAGGTGCCGTATGCCGAATCGTTTTCGCGCAGCACGATGCACGCGTGACGCGTCAGATCGTGCGGCGCCGCTGGCTTGCCATGCCGCTTCAAATACGCCGGCGACGCGCACACGATCCGCCGGTTCTTTAGCAGCAAACGCGCGTTGATGCGTGCATCGGGCACCTCGCCGAAGCGGATGCCGAGATCGAAGCCTTCTTCCTGCAGGCTGAGCGGGCGCTCCGTCAATTGCAGCTGGATTTTCATCGAGGGAAATCGCTCGACATAAGCGGAGACGGCGGGCGCGACGTGCGCGCGGCCAAAACCGAACGACGCGTTCACGCGCAGCAGCCCGGCCGGTTCGCCGCGGCTGCGCGTGACGAGTTGTTCCAGCTCCGACAGTTCGTCGAGGATGCGCGAGCCGTTGGCGAGATACAGCTCGCCTTCCGGCGTGAGCGATAGACGCCGTGTGGTGCGGTTCACGAGCCGCACGCCCAGACGCTGCTCCAGTTGCGCGAGACGCTTGCTCACAGCGGGCGGCGTGACGCCCAGTTCGCGCGCCGCCGCTGCCAGATTGCGGTTGCGCGCCACGAGCGCAAAGAGATTCAGATCGGAAAACGCGTCCATTGCGCCGCTCCCGTTGCCGTGTGTGATTCGTTCCTGAAAGTTACGACCGGATTGCTTTCGCGGAAACCCAATCGCCTGAGGCATCAATTAGACTGCATGCAACCTCGGGAGACAAGCATGTTCGAAGGTTTCACCAACGTGTCGGCGGACATCGAAGGCGTTCGCATTCACGCAATCCAGGGCGGACGCGGCCCGGCGCTGCTGCTCCTGCACGGCCACCCGCAAACGCACGCCATCTGGCACAAGGTGGCGCCCACGCTCGCGGAACACTTCACGGTCGTTGCCGCCGACCTGCGCGGCTACGGTGACAGCGGCAAACCGCAGGGCACGCCCGATCACGCCAACTATTCGAAGCGCCGTATGGCGCTCGATCAGGTTGCGCTCATGCGCGGCCTCGGCTTCACGTCGTTTGCTGTCATGGGCCATGACCGGGGCGGCCGCGTTGCTGCGCGCATGGCGATCGATCATCCTCACGCCGTGAAGAAACTCGTCACGCTCGACGTCGCCCCAACCGTCGCGATGTACGAGCAGACGTCGTTCGCGTTCGCGCGCGCTTACTGGCACTGGTTCTTTCTCGTACGTCCGGCGCCGTTTCCGGAAACGCTCATACGCGCCGATCCCGATCTCTATCTGAAGCAAACCATGGGCGCGCGCAGTGCGGGCCTCGCGCCTTTCGCGCCCGAGGCCTACGCCGAGTATTTGCGCTGCCTCTCGGACCCCGCAACGGCACACGGAATCTGCGAGGACTATCGGGCGTCGATCACCATTGACCTCGAACACGACCGCGCGGATCTGGCGGCGGGCAGGCGCATCGAATGCCCGTTCCTCGCGTTGTGGGGCGCGCAGGGCACGGTTGGCCAGTGCTTCGATCCGCTGGCGGAGTGGCGTAGCTGGAACGCGAGCGTCAGCGGCGAGGCACTGCCGTGCGGGCACTACATCGCGGAAGAAGCGCCCCAGTTGCTCCTCGAACGCGTGCTGCCGTTTCTTCAGCGCTGATTCGATCGTTCGTCATTTTTCAGTCGGGCTTCATCATGTCCTCACAAACGCTTTATCGGAAACTGGTTGATTCGCACACCGTATCGATCATCGACGCCGAGCACGTTCTGCTCTACGCCGATCTGCACATCATGAACGAGTACACGAGCCCGCAAGCGTTCGCGGGCTTGCGCGAGAAGGGCCTGCGCGTGCGCCGCCCGCGCCAGCAGATGGGCGTGGTCGATCACGTTATTCCCAGCAAGCCAGTGCCCGTTCCCGCGCGCACTATCGAGATCGTCGATGCCGCGAAGCAGGCCGCGAACTTCACGCGCAACTGCGTGGAGCAGGGCATTCATCTGTTCGATATTCACGACCCCATGCAGGGCATCGAGCATGTGGTCGCGCCCGAGATCGGTCTGATTCGTCCCGGCATGGTCGTGCTGTGCGGCGACAGCCACACGACGACCTATGGCGCGATGGGCGCGCTTGGGTTCGGCATCGGCACCTCGGAAGTCGAACACGTATTGGCGACGCAAACGCTTGTGTACCGCGTCGCGAAAGACATGCGCATTGTCGTGGACGGCGCGCTGCCGCCGGGCACGACGTCAAAGGATCTCGTGCTGCACATCATTGCGAAGATCGGTGCGCAGGGCGCACGCGGCTACGCCGTGGAATACGCGGGCGAAGCGATCGCCGGGCTCTCCGCCGAAGCGCGCATGACCTTGTGCAACATGACCGTGGAGGCGGGCGCGCGCGCCGCGCTGATCGCGCCCGACCGCACGACGCTCGACTACGTGGCCAGCAAGGTTCGCGATCTCGACGCAAAGACGCTCGACGCGGCGTGCAACGCGTGGTCGAAACTGCGCTCGGACGACGACGCGCATTTCGATATCGAGCATCGCTTCGACGCCGCGCGCGTCGCGCCTTACGTGACATGGGGCACGAGCCCGGACCAGGCCGTGCCGGTGGACGGCCGCATTCCCGAAGCATCGGAAGGCGCGGGTCTCGACGCCGCGACGCTGCACAAGGCGCTCGATTACATTGGCCTCGCCGCAGGCGCACCGATCGAGGGCACGCCAATCGACCGTGTGTTCATCGGTTCCTGCACGAATGCGCGCATCGAGGATCTGCGCGCCGTCGCGCAGGTGGTGCGCGGGCGCAAGGTGGCTCCGACTGTGCGTGCGATGGTCGTGCCGGGTTCGGGCATGGTGCGCGACCAGGCCGAGCGCGAAGGCATTGCGCAAACGCTGATCGACGCGGGGTTCGAGTGGCGTCAGCCGGGCTGCTCGATGTGCCTCGCGATGAACGACGACGTGCTCGCGCCGGGCGAGCGCTGCGCCTCGACGACGAACCGCAATTTCGAAGGGCGCCAGGGGCGCGACAGCAAAACGCATTTGATGAGTCCCGCGATGGCCGCCGCCGCCGCGCTGGCGGGCCGCATCGTCGACATTCGCAAGGAGCTTGCACATGGCTAAGCCGTTCACGATCTCGGGCGTTGCCGCGCCGCTGTCCGTCAACAACCTCGATACCGACCAGATCATGCCCAAGCAGTTTCTGCTCGGCATCGACAAATCGGGGCTCGCGCGCGGGTTGCTGTACGACTTGCGTTTCAGTGCCGATGGCCGTGCGCGCGAGGACTTCGTGCTGAATCGCTCAGAGTATGCCGGCGCAAAGGTGTTGATCGGCGGCTCGAACTTTGGCTGCGGGTCGAGCCGCGAACACGCGGTGTGGGGCTTGCAACAGGCGGGTTTCGAAGCCGTGATCGCGCCGAGCTATGGCGAGATCTTCTACTTCAATTCGACGAACAACCGTTTGCTGCTCGTCACGCTGCCGCCGGAGCAGGTCGAGGCGCTCGTCGCGGAGATCGCGGGCGGCGACGACAAGCACGTATCGATCGATGTCGACAACGAAGTCGTGATCGCGCCTTCGGGACGGCGCTATGCATTTTCGCTGCCCTCGCGTCAGAAGCAGATGCTCGTGGAAGGCCTCGACATGGTCGGCATGACGCTGCGCCAGCAGGAAGCGATCGACGCATTCGAGGCGAAACACTGGGCAGCGCAGCCGTGGTGCCGCATCGATCTGCCGGCGCAGCAGCAACGCGCTTAATCCCCCATCTATAACCAGACCGTTCGTGCACACCGCGCGCAACGGCACAGGGGCGCACCGACCGTCACGCGCGGCAAGTGCGCCCAAACGGAGACAACCCATGAGCATTGCAGCAGTCCATCCGCAGGACGCCGCCGCGCTGGAGCCCAGCGTCGTGCGCAAGGTCTCACGGCGTATCACGCCGTTCATCATCGTCCTGTATTTCCTGAGTTTCTTGAACCGCGTGAACGTCGGCTTCGCAGGGCTCACGATGAATCACGACATCGGGCTCACGCAGGCCATGTTCGGCGTGGGTGCGGGCATTTTCTTCGTTGGTTATATCGCGGCGGGTATGCCGTCCAACCTCGCGTTACAGCGCGTGGGTGCGCGCAGATGGATCGCACTGCTGATGGTCGCATGGGGACTGCTTTCCGCAGCCACGGCGTTCGTCACGGGACCGTACAGTTTCTATACGCTGCGCTTCGTGCTCGGTCTCGCCGAAGCGGGCTTCTTTCCCGGCATCATTCTCTACCTGAGCTTCTGGTTTCCCGCGCGGCACCGCGCATTCGTCACGGCGATGTTCATGACGGCCGCGCCGCTCTCGAACATGATCGGCTCGCCCATCTCCGGCGCGCTCATGACCCTGGAGGGCGTGGCGCATCTGCATGGCTGGCAGTGGCTCTTCCTCGTGGAAGGCGCGCCGACCGTGCTGCTCGGCATCGTTTCGTATTTCTACCTGACTGACCGGCCCGAGGACGCGCAGTGGCTCGCGCCCGCTGAACGGCAGTGGCTGAGCGGCGAGATGCGGCGCGAACGCGAAGCGAAGGCGGCGCAGAGCAAGTCGAGCGTGTGGGGCGCCGTGAAGGACCCGCGCGTGCTGCTGCTCGCGCTTGTGTATGCGGGGACCTCGACCGGGCTCTACGCGATCGGCATCTGGGCGCCGATGATCATCCACCGCTTCGGCTTCAGCTACTTCGAACTGGGTGTCGTAAACGCGATTCCAAATCTGTTCGCGGTGGTGACGATGGTGCTTTGGGCGCGCAACTCGGACCGCACGAACGAGCGCCGCCTGCACGTTGCGATTGCGTGTCTCGCGGCCGGTATCGGCATGCTGATGTCCGGACACGCCACCAATGCCATTGTGCTGATCATCGGGCTCTCGATCGCGAACTTCGGCATCAACGCAGCGAAGCCGCCGCTCTGGAGCATGCCCACACAGTTTCTCTCGGGATCCGCTGCCGCCGCGGGCATTGCGATCATCAACGCGATGGGCAGCCTCATAGGCGGCACGATCGGCCCGATGGTGATCGGCCGGTTGCGCGACCTGAGCGGCGACTATTCGCTGGGGCTGTATTTCGTCAGTGCCACGCTGCTTGTTTCGGCCGTGCTCGCCTATGCTTTCGGGCTGCGCGACCGGCGCGGTAGTGCACATAAGTCAATGATTTAAAAAGATATAGCCGTTCCGGATACTTCCGGTTGCGTCTTTCATGTTGTGCCGGTCCTATGATTGACCTGTCGTCTGACCGAAGTGGCCTGGCGGCAAGCGTTGTCACGGTATCGAGTCAATCTGGATAGATAGGATCACTAACATGGCTTCACGCAAGAAAGCGGTCAACATCGGCCTGATCGGCGCGGGCCGTATCGGCTCCTTCCATGCGGAAACGGTCGCGCGCCGCCTCGTCGACGCGAACCTGGTTGCGATTGCCGATCCGGCGCCGGGCGCCGCCGCGAGACTCGCGACCCGCCTCGACGTCGATCATGCGTACGCGGAAGTTGCGCAACTGCTTGCGCAGCCGGATCTGGACGCCGTGATCGTCGCGACGCCCGCACGCTTTCATACGAACCTCGTGGTACAGGCCGCTGAAGCCGGTAAAGCAATCTTCTGCGAAAAGCCGATGGCACTGACGCTGGAAGACGCCGACCGCGCGATCGCCGCGGCACGAGCGGCCGAAGTGCCGCTTCAAGTTGGCTTCAACCGCCGCTGGGACCAGGCGTTCGCGGAGGGTCACGCGGCGGTCGAGGCGGGCAAGATCGGCGCACCGCAGTTGTTGCGGTCGCTCACGCGCGATCCTGGCCCGTTCGGCGGCGATCCCGAGCGCATTCCACACTGGACCATTTTCTATGAAACGCTGATCCACGATTTCGACGCGCTGTTGTGGCTCAACGCCGGCGCGCGTGCCGTGGAAGTCTATGTGGCGGCCGAAGCGCTCGTGCGCCCCGACGCCAAAGCGCGAGGCTTTCTGGACACCGCGGTCGTGACGATTCGATTCGACAATGGCTCGATTGCGGTGGCAGAGGCAAACTTCTCGGCGCTCTACGGCTACGACATTCGCGGCGAAGTTTTCGGCCCGGGCGGCATGGTGACGATGGGCGACGTGCGGCGCTCCAGCATGACATTGTTCGACGGCAGTGGCGTCTCGAGCGATACCTGGCGCCGCGACACGGACCATTTCGTGGCGGGCTACACCGCGCAACTCGCGTCTTTCGTGAAGGCCGTGCGTGAGCGCGAACCGGTGGCGGGGCCGGGCGGCGAAGACGCGCGCCGCGCGCTTGCCATCGCACTGGCCTGCATCGAGTCGGTCACGAAGAAGGCACCTGTAGCCGTGAAATGAGTGGGGCCGGCCTGCGCCGCTTGCGGCGGGGGCCAGAAGAGACGCTGTACGGGTCGGAGCGCTTGAAACGCGCGATACGCGATAATCGCCCTTTATCGATTCCCGCATCTTTCGTATGTCGACGCCTGAACCGGTCTCTTCCGGGCACTCCTGGTGGGGCGTGCTCGTCCTGGCGCTTTCGGCCTTTATTTTTAACACGACCGAATTCGTGCCCGTGGCGCTGTTGAGCGCCATTGGCGACAGCTTGCATATGCTGGCGACCGACGTCGGCCTCATGTTGACGATCTACGCGTGGACGGTGGCCGTGGCGTCGCTGCCCTTGATGCTGCTCACGCGCAACGTCGAACGCCGCAAGCTTCTGACCTTCATATTCGCGCTCTTCGTCGTCAGCCATATCGTGACTGGCGTGGCGTGGAACTTTACGGTGCTGATGGTGGGACGCATCGGCATTGCGTTCGCGCACGCGATTTTCTGGTCGATCTCCGTTTCGCTAGTGGTGAGGCTCGCGCCGCCCGGCAACAAGAGCCGTGCGCTCGCCATGCTCGGCATGGGTACGTCGATCGCCATGGTGGCGGGCATTCCGCTTGGGCGCGTGATTGGCGAAACGCTGGGCTGGCGGCAAACGTTCTTCGTCATTGCGGGCGCGGCGACGGTTGCGCTGGTGATGTTGCGCATGTTGCTGCCCGCGTTGCCCAGCCAGCAAACCGGCTCGTTCAGCAGCGTGCCCGTGCTGTTCAGAAAGCCGATGCTGGCCTCGCTCTATCTGTTGACGATACTCGTCGTGACCGCGCACTTCACGTCGTATACGTATATCGAGCCCTTCATTCACACCGTCGGCCATGAAAGCAGTCAACGCATCACCTATATCCTGATTCTGTTCGGCGGTGCCGGCATTCCCGCGGCAATCTGCTTTAATCGCCTATATCCGCGCGATCCGGCGCAATTCCTGCAAGCGGCGGTGGTCGCCGTGTGCGTATGTCTGCTCGTGCTGTTTCCGGCCGCGTTGAGCATCGTCACGTTGTCCGTGCATACGCTCGTGTGGGGCGGCGCGATCGTTTCCTTTGGTCTTGCCATGCAGGCATGGGTACTCAAGCTCGCGCCCGAAGCGGCGGACGTTGCGGTCTCGATCTATTCCGGTCTCTATAACGTGGGGATCGGCGCGGGGGCGCTACTGGGCAACCATATCGCCAACGGCTTTGGCGTGTCGTGGGTCGGCTCGTTCGGCGGCGTGGTGGGCGGCCTTGGGGCAGCGGTGTGCTGGCTGGCGTTGCGCATGTATGCACACGCGCATCCTTCAGAGCACTGAAGCGCCGCTTGCAGCGAGGGCGCTGCGAAGCTGCGCGACGCCTGCCTCGATGTCGGCGTGCCCGTCGAAAAGCAGGGCTTCCAGGTGCGTGCTCAGTAATTCCACCAGCGCGTGATAAGCGGGAACCGCGGGTGCCGGAAAGGCGGCGACGCGATGCGTACTCATGAGCTGATCCATGACGCCGACGACGCGATTGCGTTGCAGCACATAGCGGTCCTCCGCGACCGAGTAGCGGGCGTTGCCTGCCGCGCCGTGCAGCACGAAGTATTTCATCATTTCAGGAGAGCCAAGCGTTTCGACGGCCTGCCACGCGAGCCGTATCGCCTCGCCGTCGCAAGCCGAAGGTATGGCAAGCAGCGCGCCGCCGAGCGGAGAGAGAGGCGTCATGTCCGCTTGCATGGTGGGATGTTCGAGCAAACCGATGCTCGCGCCGATCTCGAGCAGCTTGTGGCCATCCAGCGTGCCAAAGCGGTTCGACCAGTGGTAGCACATGGCCGCATTGCCGCTGCCGAAGATCTGCACACTGCGTGTCCAGTGGTTGGCACGCAGGTTGCCCGGCGAATAAGGAATGAGCGCTCGCAAGTATTCGATCACGCTTTTGCATGCCGCCGCGTCCAGTTCGAGCGCGTGGCCGCTCGTCAAAACGCCGCCTTGTGCGCCGAGAATCTGCAGGAACATCTCCGCGAGCGGCAGACCGGGTGCGGCGGTCCACGTGATGCCGAACCGGCCGCGGCTCGGCCGGTGCAGCAGACTCGCGCAGCGAATCACTTCTGCGAAGGTCCGTGGCGGCTGCAGGCCTTCGGCATCGAAAAGATCCTTGCGATACCAAAGAAAATCGACAGTCGGCTGAACAGGAATGCCGTGGAGATGGCCACCGCTCCATCCGGCTTGCCAGACGGCGTCGTAGAAGTCGGCGCCGGACACGGTGCTGCCGGCCGCCAGTGCCTGCAGATCGAGCAACTGGCCGTGCCCGCTCAATTCGGCGAGCCACGGGAAAGGCACGGCGACGACCACCGGAGCGTTCGCGTGCCCGTGTGACGGGTCGGCGAGCGTGGCTTCGAGCACCGCGCGGTAGGCGTCCTGCGGGTAGGTCGAGATCTGCACGCGCATGCCGAGGAAGCGTTCGATATCGGTGCGGTTGTGCTTGAGAATGTCGAAGACGGGATCGGCGTAGGCGAGCAGCGTGAGTTCGGCGTTCGCGTTGAAGCCCGAGGCCGCCGGGCGCGGCCACGCGATCTCCGCGGGCGCGGCGAGACCCGCGGCGTCGAAGCGATCGACCGCGCGCGGGTCCACGGCGTCCATGAGCAGCTTGATCGTTTGCCCGGTGATGCTGTCGAGTTGCGCGAGAAGCCGCTCGGAAGGCAGCACGTGCTCGCGGCTGTGCCCGGCCGAAATGGGCTTGAACTGAATGAGTCCCTGCGCCTTGAGCGCAAAGATGACGCGTCGCGCGGTGGTGCGCGGCATGCCCGAACTGTCGGCCAGCGACGTGATCGTCGTTTGACGCTTGCCCAGAAAATTTTGCAGCACCTTACTGAGTATCGGCCAGCTTTCGTGTGCGGCTTCGCCGAACTCGCTGCGTAAGATGCCGGAAAGCTTGTCGATGACGGCGATCGCCGCGTAGCGGTCGCGAGCATGCATGTTGCGGCGCTCCTGCTCGTGGAAGAACCTATGGCGAGTCTAGCAGAGCCGCTTCCCAAGTTGCTGATTTATCGTCGTATAGCCAGTCTGAACATTTCTGGAGGGCGGCGGTGGCGCGAAGGCGGACTACTATTTCACTGCTGGCCGCGTGCACACCGCATGAGTCGTCAGCAGACCCCTGTTGAATTTTTCCGATTTAATAAGGAATACAAATGTTTACGCTCGCAGTGTGCGCAGAGATGGTCTTTCGTGACTTGCCGATGATCGAGCGCGTTCGGCGTATCAGCGAACTGGGCTTCGAGGTCGAGATATGGGACTGGACCCGGCACGATATCGACGCTCTGGCCCGTAGCGGCGCAAAGTTTTCGTCGATGACGGGCTACATCGAAGGCGACCTGATCACCGAACGCGGCGCCGATACGCTGCTGCGCACCGCTGAGCAATCGATCGATGTCGCGAAGCGCCTTGCGTGTCCGCGTCTGAACCTGCACGGCACCGGGCTCGACGCCAACGGTTTGCCCGTTACACCGGTGGCGCTCGTGACCGGCGAAATGTGGCTGGCGGCGCACAAGACGCTTGCGCGTATTGCCGAACTGGGCGCGCGGCACGACGTGGTGTTTTGCCTCGAAAACCTCAACGCCGAGGTCGATCATCCCGGCGTGCCGTTCGCGCGCGCCGCCGACACGCTGGCGCTCGTCAAGGCCGTCGACAATGCGCATCTGCGCCTGAATCTCGATCTCTATCACGCGCAGATCGGCGAGGGCAATCTGATCGAACTCGTGCGCCGTGCCGCGCCTTATATCGGCGAGATTCAGGTGGCCGACGTGCCGGGGCGCAAGGAACCCGGCACCGGTGAGATTCACTTTCCCGCGATCGCACGCGCGCTTGCGGCGCTCGACTATCGCGGCACGATCGGCCTTGAAGCCTGGGCGAGCGGTGACACCGAACTCGCGCTGCGGCGCTTTCGCGAGGCGTTCACATTGGCGTAGCGGGCGGCGCTTCGTTTTCTGCGGGAGGAAACGTCAGCACGACGGCAAACCCGCCCTCGGCGGGAAACGCAAAGTTCACACGGCCGCCGTGCGCCTTCATCACCGCTTGTACGATGGCGAGCCCGAGGCCCGAGCCCGTAGTGCGCTCCGCGCCTTCCTGGCCGATGCGCTCGAACGGACGCAACGCGGCCTCCCAGTGTTCGCGCGCAATGCCGCCGCCGTTGTCGGTTATGGTCAGCGTGACGGCCTCCGGCGCGGCGTTTACGGTCACGACGATATCGTCGGCCTTGCCGTGCAGCAGCGCGTTGTGCAGCACGTTCGATAGCGCTTCCTGCAGGCTCACGGGGTCGCCCGCGATCCACACGTGCGGCGCGCTGCTTTCGAACGCCACCTGCACGTCGCGTTCGTCGGCAAGCGGGATGGTGCGGCCCAGCACCTCCCTCGCGAGCTTCGCCAGGTCTACGCGCTGCAACGGCACCACTTCTGTGCGATGAATCACCATCGCGTGATTGAGCAACTGGCCCGTGAGCCGGCCCACATCCGAACAGGTGGCGCGCAACGCTTCGAGCCGCGCGGCGTGGCGCACGGGATCGGACTCGGTGCTGAGCAATTCGATTTGCGCGTCGAGCCGCGCAATTGGCGTGCGCATCTGGTGTGCGGCGTCGGCGATGAAACGCTGCATGGCTGTCATGCGATCCGCCAGACGCCCGATCAGTCCGTTGATCGCGCCGATCAGCGCGTTGATCTCGCTCGGCGTGTCGTGCGACACAGGCCGCAGGTCGGCAGGGTCGCGCGCGGCGATGATCTGCTCGATCTGCGCGAGCGGGCGCAGGCCGCGCCGGATCGCGAGACCGCTCGCGCCAATGGCGAGCACGCTCATCAGCAGAATCAGCGTCCAGACCTTGAAGCTCATGTCGTTCGTGAGCTGCTGGCGCGCATGCGTCGTTTGCGCGACCGTGACGAGAGCCCAGCCAGGCGGCCGCGCGTCGGGCATGTAGCGCCCGATGGTCGCGGTGCGCACGCGTTCACCCTGATACCGGCCGTTCGCGAATGTCGGACCCTGGCGCGCGCTCATCGGGTTGGCCGGACCGGGAAGGTCGCCATAACCCGCTACGACGAGGCCCCGCGCATCGACCACCTTGTAGTAGACGATGTCATAGCGCGAGAGCGTGGAGAGCGCGGCCACCGGCGGATTGAGCGCGAGCACGCCGCCCTGCACGTAGAGATTTTCGGCGACCTGGATGGTTGCGCCCGCAAGCAGTTGATCGTAGGCGCGCTCGGAGGCGACGCCCGCGTAGTAGCGCGCGATGCCAGCGAGCGCCGCCGCGCCCGACGCCACGACGAGCGCGACGAAGAGCAGCGTGCGGCCGAGCAGCGTTTTCGGGAACCAGTCAAAGCGCGGCAATTTGATATCCCATGCCGCGCGCGGTGCGAATTTCGACCGAGCTGGCTTGCAGCTTCTTGCGCAAGCGCGTGACGTACTGTTCGACCGCGTTCGCGCTCGGCTCGTTGCCATAGCTGAACAACTGGTTCAGCAGTTCCTCTTTCGGGAAGATGCGCTGCGGACGGCTGGCGAGGATTTCGAGCAAGGCGAATTCCTGCCGCGAGAGTGAAAGCGGTTTGCCGTCGAGTTCGGCGAGCCGGCTGCTGCGGTCGATGGCGAGGCCGGCGAGCCTCACGACATCGTTCGCGTGCCCGCTGTTGCGGCGCAGGAGCGCCTGCACGCGCGCTTCGAGTTCGCGATAGTCGAACGGCTTCACGAGGTAGTCGTCGGCGCCGAGTCCGAGGCCGCTCACGCGGTCGTCGATGGCCGAGCGCGCGGTGAGGAGCAGCACCGGCGTGGTGGAGCCCGTGGCGCGCAGGTTGCGCAGGATCGCGAAGCCGTCCAGGCCGGGAAGCATCACGTCGAGCACGACCAGGTCGAAGCGCTCGACGCCGAGCAGGCTGTTCGCCGTGGCGCCGTTCGCTTCGAGGTCCACCGCGTGACCGAGGCGCGTGAGGCGGCTGCGGACCGCCGCGCCGATTTCCGCGTCGTCCTCTACCACCAGAATGCGCATGATGCCGTTCCTGCCGAAATCTTCATGGGTACGATTGCGGGTTTTCCCCGGGGTCTGCGAGATGGGTTTCTCAGCATTTTCTCAGACTCGCCCGGTAATCTCGCGAACCATGGAAGATGCAGCGACGTGATTACGACACGAACCACTGGAGACGGCAAGATGCGCACGAACTCGCCGCGGCGGCGCGCACTCGTTGCGGCCGGGCTTGGCGCGGCCGCGCTCGCCGCGGGGTTCGCGCCTGCCTGGGTCCGGGCCACGCCGCGCACGGTGCGCATATCGAAAGGCTACGGCCTGCTGTATCTACCGCTGCTCGTGATGGAAAAGATGCGGCTCTTCGAGCGCCATGCGGCCCGTCAGGGGCTCGCGGACGTGAGCGTTGAGTGGCTGAGGCTCGACGGCGGCAATTCAGTCGACGACGCCATGATGGCTGGCACGCTCGACTTCGCTGCCGTGGGCGCGCCCGGCTTCATCGAACTGTGGGCGCGGGCGCGCGGCATACCGAATGTCGAGGTGATCGGCATTAGCGGTCTTTCGGCCACGGCGCTCTTGCTCAACACGAACCGGCCGCAGATCGCGACGCTGCACGACTTCACGCCCGCCGACCGCATTGCGGTGCCGGGCATTCGCACCTCGCTTTCCGCCGTCGTGCTGCAAATGGTGGCGAGCAAGCTGCTCGGGCCGCAGCACTTCGCGCAGCTCGATTCGATTACCGTGGGCTTGCCGCATCCACAGGCCATGCAGTCGCTGATCCGGCGCGAGGGCGGCATTACCGCGCATTTCGCGTCGCCGCCGTTTTCGACGCTCGAATTGCAGCAGCCGGGCATTCACCGAGTGGTCAATTCTGTCGATGTGCTCGGGCCGCTCACACTCGACGTGGTGTTCGCGCCCAAGCGGCTCGTGGACACCGAACCGGCGCTCGCGCGAGCGTTTCTGCACGCGCTCGACGAGGCGAACCGGATGATCGCGCAGGACAAAGCGGCCGCGGCGCAGATCTATGTCGATTCGTCGGGCTTCGGCGCGTCGCGCGAGCACGTGGTGCAGACGCTCGCGGCGCCGGAGTCGCGCTTTTCGGTCTGGCCCGAACAGTTGATGGAGTACGTGGATTTTCTGTACATGGTGGGCACGATCAAGGCGAAGCCGCGCACGTGGAACGACATGTTCGTGGCGATGCTCGCGGACTTCCGCCCGTCTTAGGCAGACGTGCAGGCAACATATAAATAAACGTAGGAGAACAGAGTGAAACCAGAATCAACCGTCGACCAACAGTCCGCCGAAGAACGGGAGGTCATGTCGAAGATCGCGCGCCGCCTGATGCCGATCCTCGTCGTGATGTTTCTGATCTCCTTCATCGACCGGCAGAACGTCGGCTTTGCCAAGCTGCAGATGGTGCACAGCCTCAACATGACCGAAACGGCGTTCGGTCTGGCTTCGTCGCTGTTCTTCATCGGCTATCTGCTGTTCGAGGTGCCCAGCACGCTCGCGCTGCATCGCTACGGCGCGCGCGTGTGGCTCGCGCGCATCATGCTCACCTGGGGCTTGATTACGGTGCTGATGGGCTTCACCACGTCGATGAAGGTGTTCTGCGGCCTGCGCCTCGCGCTGGGCGTGGCCGAAGCCGGCTTCTATCCGGGCGTGATCTATTACCTCACGCTGTGGTTTCCGCAGAGCTATCGCGCGCGCGTGCTCGGCATCTTCACGCTGGGCAGTGCGCTCGCGAACATGCTCGGTTCGCTCGTGGGCGGGTGGCTGCTGAGCCTCAATGGCGTGTGGGGCCTTGCGGGCTGGCAGTGGGTGTTCATTGCGACGGGTCTGCCCGCCGTGCTGGTCGGCATTGCCGTATTCAGGCTGCTGCCCGCGTCGTACCAGGAAGCGCGCTTCCTGAGCGAGCGCGAAAAGCAGATCGTGGCGGCCGCGCACGAGCGCGAGAAGCCCGCGCACGCCGAACACGCGCAGCCCTGGAAGGCGCTGCTCGATCCGCGCGTGATGCTGTTCGCGGCGACTTATATGCTGATGTCGACCTCGCTCTACGGCGTGACCTACTGGCTGCCCACGCTCGTGAAGTCGTTTGGCGTGTCGAGCAGCGTGAACGGGCTGCTGAGCATGCTGCCGTGGGCGCTGGCGGTCCTGTTGCTGTTGTGGCTGCCTTCGAAGCTGCGCCGCGCGAAAAGCATTCTGCGCACCATGGCGATCGTCGCGGCACTTGGCACGCTCGCCTTCCTGTTGAGTCTGCTGCTGCCGTCCACGCCGTTGCGCTTTGTCGCGCTCGTGCTCGGCGGCGCGTGCATCCCGCTGCTGTACCCGTGTTTCTGGTCGATGCCGCCGCGCTATTTCACCGGCGCGCGGGCGGCGGCGAGCGTTGCGGCCATCAATTCGATCGGCAATCTCGGCGGCTTCTTTGGCCAGAACCTCATGCCGCTCGCGGGCAAGCTCACCGGCACGGCGTTCGGACCGATGATTGTGCCGATCGTGTGCCTCGCGGTCCTCGGTCTCGGCGTGGTGGTGGCGTGGGGCCGTTCCGGGCGCGCGATGGAGGGTGTGCCGGCGTGAGCCTGGTTTGACAGCGGTGGCACGCGTGTGCTGAGGTACGCGTGCATCGCTGAGCGCTTCGAGTTGCTTTCGCTCCGCTTCACGCAGATCACGACGGCATTCGCGAGATCTCGACCCTATTTGTTTCACTGCGCAATCCGGCACCAATCCCCGACGTTTTCGTCAGATGACACAGGATTGTTAATGCAGCCGCAACACTGAATTCGTTCTATTGGCATGGACTTTCGATAGAACGATCCTAAACTGCTACCTCATGTCACGGCGGCCCCGATGGCCGCCGTGCAAGCAAAGCGAAACAGCTTCTGAAACTGGCGGACGTGGACAATCCGGCGCGCGATCGCGCCCGATCTTGCCCCTGCAACGCACAGGCGTTTCGCCCCGTTTCGACGCTCGAACATGAGGTGGTGCGATGCTCCAAATTCTCGAAGGCGCCTCGGTCATTGCGGCCCTGAGCCTGTATCTGATTCCTTCCATCGAAGCCGATGCGCGTGAGCACAAGGACGCGTTTGCGATCACGATGGTCAACATTCTGCTTGGCTGGACGATTGTCGGCTGGTTTGCGGCGCGCGCCTGGGCGCACAGCCGCAGCGACGAGCGGCGGCTGCCGCGCGCGGCGAAGCGGGTGCTTCGCACGGCCGGGCGCGTGACGACGCAGAAGCTTGTGCAACATGCGAAGCTGCGTACGGCGCTGGAGTCCCGCGAGACGGCGGCCAAGCGCGGCGCGGAGGTCGTGTATTCATGAGCGCGTCGGAACGGTTTGGCGGCGGCGCGCAGTTGCCGTCGCGCATTACGCAGTCGTTGCCCAAGGTATTGATTTCACTTGCCGCCGCTTGCACGGTGCTCGCGGGATGCGCGTCGACCAGCAATGTCACCGCGGCGGATCGGCAGGACACGTTCGTCGTTTCCGCCTCCGCATCGGGCGGGCGCCTCGCCTGGGCGCGCGCCCACAAGCGCGCCGTGACCGCGGCATCCGACTATTGCGAGAACCGCGGCATGCAGGCGAGCCTCGGCATCGAGCAAATGGATGGTTTCGAGGCGCTGCAGCAGCAGGGTTCCACGATTCGCTTCGAGTGCCATCCGAAGCTTTGAGGTGCTCGTGGCCTTAGCGAATCACAAATGTTTCCCTGCGCGGCCCATACCATTTCGTGACTTCGGAATGGGCGGTCAATCTGGATGACTTCAGAATTGGACTCGTGACGCGATACAGCCGGTCCGGGTCGGACCCGTACATGTAGAGATACCCGTCGTTGCCATCGATGTGAATTTCGGTTTCGCCGAGTTCGCCGGCGTCTGCGTGCTTGATGGCGCTTGCCAGCCGCTGTTCGAGCGCATGAATCTGCGGGCGGTCTTTCGGGTAGTAGTCGAAGTGGACCATCATGGCCGGACCCGGCGGTTTGGGTGCCGGCTCCGCAGCGGCGCTGCCCGCCGCGAGTGCGATGCATAGCAACGCGGCGAATGTTTTTCGGCTTTTGTGCATGGGTCGTGATTGTCGGCGAAACATCGCGTGATGTTCGCATATCGTAGGGGCGGCATGGGGCGGCGGCGCTTCGCGTTATCATTGACCCCATCAAAGAAAGGTCCAACCCGGTTTACCCATTCCAGCCGCCAATGGTCACAAAACAAACCACAGGCCCCGCGCGCCGCAGCGCCGGGCCGGGCAAGCGCGAAGCGCAGCCTTCCGAGGAGACCCAAGCCGACGCCAACGCCGCTCAAACGAGCGCGGAAGCGGACGAAGAGGGCGCGGGCGCGTCCACCTATCTCGTGCCGGGCCTTGAGCGCGGCCTGCGCATCCTCGCCGAATTCTCGGCGCGCGAGCCCGTGCTCGGCGCGCCTGAACTGTCGCGGCGCATCGGCATTCCGCGCACAACCACGTTTCGCCTCTTGCAGACGCTAGAAGCGCTCGGCTTCATCGAGCGCGCCAACGGTGACCGGCAGTATCGGCTGAGCGTGGCGGTGCTGCGTCTCGGCTTCGAATACCTGAGTTCGCTCGAACTCACCGACTTCGGCACGCCGCTGCTGGAGCGCTTGCGCGACGCGACAGGCCTCAGCACCCATCTGTTGATCCGCGACGGGCGCGACGTAGTGTTTGTCGCGAAGGCGCAAACCCGCGAACCGATGTTCAGTTCCGTCAAGGTCCACGTGGGCACGCGCTTGCCCGCGCACGCCACTGTGCATGGCCAGGTGCTCATGGGCGACCTCTCGCTCGCCGAGCTGCGCACGCTCTATCCCGAGAAACAGCTGGAACGCTATACGGAACGCACGCCCGCGACCGTCGCCGATCTTTATGCGCGCGTGCGCGAGTTCGCACAGCAGGGCTATGCGGTGAGCGAAGCGTCGTTCGAAACCGGCATCTCGGTGGTGAGCGCGCCGGTGAGGGATCAGTCCGGCCGTATCGTGGCCGCGCTCACGGCGACTGTGCCACGATCGGACATCGGCGAGGCCGAGCGCGCACCGCTCGTCGCCGCCGTGTGCGCCGCGGCGCTCGACCTCTCGGCGCGGCTCAATTACCGCCCCGCGGCGAGCGACCCCACGGCGGCACAGGCCGCGCGCACCGGTAGTTCCCACGCGTTCTGAAACGTCGCGATCAGAACGAGTGGTGAATGCCCGCGAGCACGATCGCCTGATTGCGCCCGCTCGACACGCCAGCCGTGAAGAAGGCCGCCTGGGCTTCGGAATTGGCGTGTTGGTACAGCGCGTTCACGTAGACCTGCGTGCTCTTCGAAAGCGAATACACGTCGCCGATCATCGCCTGGGTCCAGCGGCGCCCGGAAAGCGTGGACGTCGCCGCGCCACCCACTACGGCGTTGGCCGTCGTGAACTGATAGTTCGCACCGGCGTCGTAGCTCTGGAACGTGTCGGAGTAGCCATTGGACTGCAGCTTTGTGCGCGTATAGAGCGCGTGCACGAGCAGCTTGCCGAATGAGTATGACGCGCCCACGCCCATGTTCTCGACCTTGTCGGCCATATAGGTGGCGGCCGGCTGACCCTGAAACTCGGTGATGCCGGTGGTCGCTATCGACACCGAGCGGTCGTGCTCGTTCGACCACGTCGCGCCGGCCTTGAATGGACCGTTAGCATAACTGAGCGAAAAGCCCATCGTTCTGCCCGTCGAGAAATTCGTGGTATTGCCGAAGCCGAACATCGCGCCCGCCGTGAAGCCGTAAAAGCTCGGCGACTTGTACTTGACCGAGTTGTTGTACGGCACGACGCCCGTATCCGCCAACTGGTCGATATTGCCCGGGTGGAAGGCGTACCAGCTCGCCGCCAGATAGGCCGTGCTGAACGGATCGAGTACGTCGAACGAGAACGGCGTTTGATTGCCCAGCGTGAGCGTTCCGAATTGATCCGAATTCAGACCCACGTACGCCTGCCGGTTGAACAGCGTGTTGGCCTTCGCCATTGCGCCCGTGTTGGTGTAGAAGCCGTTTTCCAGCTGGAAGATCGCCTTGAGTCCGCCCCCCAGATCTTCCTGACCCCGCAGGCCCCAGCGGTCGGGCTGAGTGTTGCCTTGCTCCATCATCCACTTTGAACTCCCCCCTACGTTGCTGACGTAGGCCACACCCGCATCCAGACTGCCATAAAGCGTGACGCTGCTTTGCGCCCATGCAGACGAGACGGCGCAAATACCCGTCAACCCCGCGGCAATGAAATGCTTCAACTTTGGACTCCTGATCGTATGACGAAAAGCCGGGTGTTCGTCCGGCATACCCAATCCATTGGCAGTGCGCGGCGTGCTTCTATTGGCAAGCGCTCGCGGGCGGCTTCGTTTGTTCCATATATGGTTAGACGTGCTGCCTATGGAAAGTATAGAGACTCTTGCGAGACGCCAAAACACTTTTTTTGGACGGTGATTCCCCCAGGTGCGGCCCGGTCTCCGGATGCGTGATACGTACGTAAGTGCTGGTGCCGTAAGCGTTTCGGCAACCAGAACAGCACCCTTGGCGACTTCGGAAATGTCATCTTGCAAGGTGCGCTCGGTGTTTTCCCCAGGCACACCGGATTTCTATTTTTTTCTTCCGAAGACCGTTTCATAATTGACCATACACGAACTACTGTTCCGTATATGGAACGCAGTTGAACGGGAAAGGTGACACATGGCTGAAGAATGGCGCTGCGCCGGGCATGCCGGCGATCTGACCGAAGACGGGCCGCTCGAATTCAAACTCGACGACACCGAGATCGGTATCTACAAGGTGGGCGACGAGATCTACGCGCTCGAAAACGTCTGCCCACACGCTTACGCGTTGCTGACGCAAGGCTTCGTCGATGGCGACACCGTCGAATGTCCGCTGCACGAAGCCGTGTTCCATATCCCGACCGGCAAGTGCCTCAAGGAGCCCGGCGGCCGCGATCTGAAGATGTACTCAGTGCGGCTCGCCGGTGAAGAAATCCAGATCAAGGTGGAATGACATGCGAGAAGTCCCCGTGAATTTCAATCCGTTGCTGAAGCCCTGGCTCGCGCCGCAACCGAACAACGTCGCCGGCAAGGGTGTGATCGAGCAGCCGGGCGAAGCGCAAAACCTGGTGTGGCAAACGCGCAAGGCCGAGCCCACGCAATACGAAAACGACTTTGGCGACGCGCTCGAACAGGTGTTCGAAGCGGGCGCCGCCGAACTCGAAGAAGTGGTGGCAGGACTGAACCGCATCGGCTTTCGCACGCCTGAAGGCGCGGCATGGACCGGCGAGCGACTCGCCGCCGAATTCCGTCTGCTCGCCGAATGAGCCCGCGCCGCCAATACTGAATACGGAGACCCCACATGACGTCCCCCACGATTGAAGCCGCAGGCGGCGCCGATCCGATCCGCGCCTATCTCGACCGCGGCATCAAGAATTACTGGTATCCCGTGGCGCCCAGCTGGCAAGTGGGCAACGCGCCCATCGGCATCACGCGCCTTGGCGAACAGATCGTGCTGTGGCGCGATCAGGATGGCCAGGTCCACGCGCTCGAAGACCGTTGCCCGCACCGCGGCGCACGACTGTCGCTCGGCTGGAACCTGGGCGACCGCGTGGCGTGCTGGTATCACGGCATCGAAGTCGACGGCGGCGGCACCGTGCAGAACGTGCCGGCGGTTTCGGCGTGCCCGCTCGAAGGGCAGAAGTGCGTGAAGTCGTATCCGGCGCAGGAGCATGCGGGCGCGGTGTTCCTGTGGTTCGGCGACGAAGCGCATAAGGAAGCCGCTCCGCTGCAATTGCCGGAAGAACTCGTTGGTGAGGAGTACGCAAGCTTCCTGTGCGTATCGAACTGGAAGTGCAATTACCAGTACGCCATCGACAACGTGATGGACCCGATGCACGGCGCGTATCTGCACGCGACCTCGCATTCGATGGCCGATGGCGACAAGCAGGCCGAGATGCGCGTGCGCAAGACCGAATCCGGCCTCATGTTCGAGAAGATCGGCCAGCGCGACGTGAACTTCGACTGGGTCGAACTGGGCGAGACCGGCTGCCTGTGGATGCGTCTTGCCATTCCGTACAAGAAGAAGTTCGGCCCGGGCGGAAATTTCGGCATCATCGGCTTCGCGGTACCGGTGGATGAGGACAACTGCCAGGTCTACTTCTGGCGCACGCGCAAGGTGCAGGGCTGGCAGCGCGACGCATGGCGCTTCATGTATCGCAATCGCCTGGAAGGTCTGCACTGGGCCGTGCTCGAGCAAGACCGTTACGTGCTGGAAAGCATGGCGCCGAACGCGCGCGATCACGAATTCCTCTATCAGCACGATGTGGGCATGACGCGTGTGCGGCGCATGCTGCGCCAGCGCGCGCAGCAGCACTTCGCTGAACTCGACGCGTTGCGCGCCCAGCCGGGCGCCGCCGCGCAAGCCGCAGAGCATGGCCATGCATGACGCCACGTTCGCGGCGCAGGTCGCGCTCGCCGGGCGTCGCGTGATCGTCACGGGCGGCGCGCGCGGGTTGGGCGCGGCGTTCGTGCAGGCGCTCGCGGTGGCGGGCGCTCGGGTGACCTTCGGCGACGTACTGGTCGAGGCGGGCGAAGCCCTCGCTCAGCAACTCGCCGCAGCCGGACACGACGTGGCCTTCGCACCGCTCGATCTCGCGCAACCGGAAAGTATTGCGACGTTCGTCGACGCTGCCGCGCGGCGCATGGGCGGTGTCGATGCGCTCATCAATAACGCGGCGATCACGAACTCGGGCGGCAAGCTCGCGCACGAAGTGAGCGTCGCGACGTGGGACACGGTGATGGATGTGAACGTGCGCGGCACGTGGCTCATGTGCACGGCAACGCAGCGCTGGTTGCGCGAATCGGGCCGCGGCGCGATCGTCAACATCGCATCCGATACGGCATTGTGGGGCGCCCCCAAACTGCTCGCCTATGTGGCGAGCAAGGGCGCCGTGATCGCGATGACGCATTCGCTCGCGCGCGAATTCGGCGCCGACGGCATCACCGTCAACGCCATCGCGCCCGGCCTGACCGAAGTGGAGGCCACGGCCTACGTGCCTCCTGATCGCCACGCGTATTACCTGGAAGGGCGCGCACTGCAGCGCGCGCAGGTGCCCGAGGACGTGACGGGCCCCGTGTTGTTCCTCCTGTCCGACGCGGCGCGTTTCGTGACGGGACAATTGCTGCCGGTCAACGGCGGCTTCGTGATGAACTGATTTCGTAGAACTGAAGATACGTTCGCAAGAACCCAAGGAGAAAACATGGCCGATGCCGATATCGAGCGCAAGTCGTGGGACCGCCCCGCCGACGCGAGCTTTGACGACTGGATGAACACGCGCGTGGCGCGCTTCGAAACGCGCCGCTACGACTGGGACGCGCTGAAGTTCCAGGCCGACTACGACCCCAAGTACCGCCGCGCGCAAATGCGCTATGTGGGCACGGGCGGCACGGGCGTCGCAAAGGACGTCAACACCGTGCCCGCTGGCGGCTTCACGTTTTCGACCATGGTGATTCCGGCCGGCAACATCGGTCCGAGCCACATCCATACCGATGTCGAGGAAATCTTCTTTGTGCTGCGCGGCAAGATGAAGGTGATCTGCGAGAAGGACGGCGAGACGTGGGAAGCCGTGCTGGGCGAACGCGACCTGATTTCGGTGCCGCCGGGCGTGTACCGCACGGAGATCAACGTGGGCGAGGAAGACGCGCTGATGTGCGTGATGCTCGGTTCGCCGAAGCCCATCACGCCGACCTATCCGCCCGACTCGCCGCTCGCGAAGATCAAGCGGGAAATGAAGTAAGCGACAGAGCCGCCACCCGAATCCGAAGCCATGAACGACACGATCGACACTGCAGCCTCCTCAGCCGCCCCGTTTGAAACGCGGCTCGCGCGCTTTGCGCAGCGCGCCGCACGGGTGGGTGAGGCAAGCGTGAGTTATCGCGAAGCAGCGGGCGAGGGCGGTAACGAGGCGCTGTCGCTCGTGCTCCTGCATGGTATTGGATCGGGTGCGGCTTCGTGGGTGCAGCAGTTCGAAGCGCTCGGCGGCGCGCGTCGCGTGCTCGCGTGGGACGCACCGGGTTACGGTGCGTCCACGCCTGTCGCGAACGCGTCGCCTCTCGCCGCCGACTATGCGCGCGTGCTGGCGGACTGGCTCGATACGCTGGGCATTGCGCGTTGCATGCTGGTGGGTCATTCGCTCGGCGCGATCATGGCGGGCGCGTTTGCCGCCGCGCATCCCGAGCGGGTGGCGGGCCTGCTGCTGATTTCACCTGCGGCTGGCTATGGCGCGGCGGATGAAACCGTACGTGCCGAAAAGCGCGATACGCGCCTCGCCATGCTCGCCGAACTCGGCCCGCAAGGGCTCGCGCAAAAGCGCAGCGCGAACATGCTGTCCCCGCAAGCCGACGAAACCGCACGCGCCTGGGTGCGCTGGAACATGGCGCGCATCGTGCCGCACGGTTACGCGCAGGCCACGCATCTGCTGGCGAACGCCGATCTCGCCGCCGACCTCGCGCGTTGCACGGGCAAGGTGCCGATGGCCGTTGCGGTCGGCGCGCAGGACACGATCACGCCGCCCGAGGCCTGCGAGCGGCTCGCGCAGATCGCCCGCGCGCCATTTCATGTCGTACCGCGCGCGGGCCACGCGGGCTACATCGAACAACCGCTGGCTTATAGCACGCTGATCGACTTCACGTTGACGCATACATTCAGTACTACGGAGCTTAAGGCATGACACCCGACGTCGACGAAGACCGCAACGACGCCAGCTACCGCGTGCCGGGCCTGGAGCGCGGCCTGCGCATCCTGACCGAATTCTCGCCGCGCGAGCCGGTGCTCGATGCCCCGGAATTGTCGCGGCGCCTGGGCATTCCGCGCACCACGGTGTTTCGTCTGCTGCAAACGCTCGAATCGCTGGGCTTTCTCGAGCGTGCCGACCGCGACCGCAATTATCGTCTGGGCGTTGCGGTGCTGCGTCTCGGCTTCGAATACCTCAGCTCGCTCGAACTCACCGATCTCGGCCTGCCGTTGATCGAGGCGCTGCGCGATGCCACGGGACTCACCGCGCATATCGTGATTCGCGACGGACGCGACATCGTATTCGTCGCCAAGGCGCAGAGCCACGCGCCCATTTTCAGCTCCGTGAAGGTGAACGTCGGCACGCGTCTGCCGGCGCACGCCACGACCCACGGCCAGGTGCTGATGGGCGATCTCACGCTCGGCGAACTGCGCGCGCTTTATCCCGAGCCGCGGCTGGAGCGTTTCACGCCCTCCACGCCGGAGACGGTCGAAGCGCTCTTCGAGCGCATTCGCGAAGACGCCGAGCGCGGCTACGCCGTGAGCGAATCGTCGTTCGAGCGCGGCATTTCCGTGGTCTCGGCGCCTGTGCGCAACGACACGGGCCGCATTGCCGCCGTGGTGACGACGACCATTCCGCGCCCCGGCATCGACGCGCAACTGCTCGATGGCGGCTTGATCGAGAAAGTGCGCCACGCCGCGAACGAACTTTCGACGCGCCTGAACTATCGGCCACAGAACCGGCCGCAGGCATCTTCAGGCAAGGGCACGCCCTACATGAAAGCATTGGGGATCAAATGATTGAACTCGATTTGACCGGCCAGGTCGCGGTCGTGACGGGCGGTTCGTCCGGCATTGGCCTCGCTACCGCGGAACTCTTCCTGCGCGCGGGCGCGGCGGTCGCGATCTGCGGCCGCGACAGCGATCGCCTCGCGCGCGCCGAACGCGGCTTGCGTGAGCGTTATCCGCAAGGGCAACTGCTCGCGTCGCGCTGCGATGTGCTGGACGCGGGCGAAGTCGCCGCATTCGCGGCAGAAGTCGAAAAGCGTTTTGGCCGCGCCGACATGCTCGTGAACAACGCGGGACAAGGCCGCGTCTCCACGTTCGCCGACACGTCGGACGAGGCGTGGCGCGAGGAACTCGACCTTAAGTATTTCAGCATCATCCGCCCGACGCGCGCATTCCTCCCCTTGCTGCGCCACGCCGCGCAAGCGGGCAACGCCGCGATCGTCTGCGTGAACTCGCTGCTCGCGCTGCAGCCCGAGCCGCATATGGTCGCGACCTCGTCCGCGCGCGCGGGCGTGCTCAGTCTCATCAAGTCGCTCGCCGTCGAACTCGCGCCCGAGCAGATCCGCGTGAACTCGATCCTCATCGGCATCGTGGAGTCGGGGCAGTGGCGCCGGCGCTACGAAAACGACGCAGAAGCGCAGGCCGCCGGCCAGAGCTGGGAAGACTGGACCCAGGCGCTCGCGCGCAAGAAGCACATTCCGCTTGGCCGCTTCGGCCGCCCCGAAGAAGCCGCCCAGGCGCTGTTTTATCTGGCCACGTCCCTGTCGTCCTATACGACGGGCAGTCATATCGATGTATCTGGAGGCGTTGCACGTCATGTCTAATAAAACCACCGTCGGCGAACTGATCGCCGCCTTTCTCGAACAATGTGGAGTCCGAACCGCCTTCGGCGTGATCTCGATCCACAACATGCCGATTCTCGACGCCATCGGCACGCGCGGCAAGATCCGCTACGTCGGCGCGCGCGGCGAAGCGGGCGCGGTCAACATGGCGGACGGGCTTGCGCGCGTGTCGGGCGGCCTTGGCGTGGCGTTCACCAGCACGGGCACGGCGGCGGGCAACGCTGCGGGCGCGATGGTCGAGGCGCTGACTGCCGGCACGGCGCTGCTTCATATCACCGGGCAGATCGAAACGGAATACCTCGATCAGGATCTCGCCTATATTCATGAGGCGCCCGATCAGCTGAGCATGCTTTCGTCGATTTCGAAGGCGGCGTTCCGCGTGCGCTCGGTCGAGACCGCGCTGCCCACCATCCGCGAAGCGGTGCGCGTGGCGCAGACGGCGCCGAGCGGCCCGGTGAGCGTGGAGATTCCCATCGACATTCAGGCGGCGCTCACCGACTGGCCCGCCGACCTCACCGCACCGCACCTCACGACGCTCACGCATGACGAAGCGCGCGTGGAGCAACTCGCCAACGAGCTCGCGAAGGCCAAGCGCCCGCTGCTGTGGCTGGGCGGCGGCACGCGCCATGCGCGCGCAGCTGTCGAGCGTCTCGTGGCACTCGGCTTTGGCGTCGTTACGAGCGTGCAGGGCCGCGGTGTGCTGCCCGAAGATCATCCCGCCACGCTCGGCGCGTTCAACGTGAGTCCCTCGGTCGAGCGTCTGTACAAGACTTGCGACGCGATGCTGGTGGTGGGCTCGCGCCTGCGCGGCAACGAAACGCTGAAGTACAAGCTCGCGCTGCCGCAACCGCTCTATCGCATCGACGCCGACGCGCTCGCCGACAACCGCGGCTATCGCAACGCGCTGTTCGTGCATGGCGACGCCGCGCGCGTGCTCGACGCGCTTGCCACGCGCCTCGAGAATCGCATCAAAGTCGATCTGCAATTCGCCGCCGACATTGCGGAGGCGCGCGAAGTCGCCGTGGCGGAAACGGCCAAGGGTCTCGGGCCGTATCGCCGCCTCGTGGAAGCGCTGCAGCGCGCCGTGGGCCGCGACTACAACTGGGTGCGCGACGTCACGATCTCGAACAGCACATGGGGCAATCGCCTCCTGAAGATCTTCACGCCGCGTGCGGGCGTGCACGCGCTCGGCGGCGGCATTGGTCAGGGCATGCAGATGGCGATCGGCGCGGCGCTTGCGAATGCGGCGGCGAAGACCGTGTGCCTCGTGGGCGACGGCGGCCTGATGGTGAACGTGGGCGAACTCGCGACGGCCGTGCAGGAAAAGGCCAACGTGATGATCGTGCTGATGAACGACCAGTGCTACGGCGTGATCCGCAACATCCAGGACGCGCAATACGGCGGCCGCCGCATGTATGTCGATCTGCACCAGCCGGAGTTCTCGCAGTTCTGTGCGAGCCTGGGCCTCAAGCACTATCGACTCTCGTCGCTCGACGACGCCGACAGCGTGATTCGCGAAGGCATGGCGTTTGAAGGTCCGGTGCTGCTCGAAGTGGACATGAAGGCCGTGGGCAGCTTCGAAACCGCGTTCGCGGGGCCGCCGGTGCGCAAAGAGGAGCCTCAACATGCATAACGGCCACGCCGTGCCACACGCACCCATCGACATCGCGATGATCGGCTTCGGCGCGATCGGGCAGACCGTGTACCGTGCGGTCGCCGCCGATCCGCTCGTGCACGTCTCGCACGTGATCGTGCCCGAGCACCATGCCGCCGCCGTGCGCGAGCAGGTGGACGGCGCGGTGGAAGTGGTGTCGTCGGTGCATGCGCTTTCCACGCGGCCGCAATTCGCGCTCGAATGCGCGGGCCACGCGGCGCTGGTCGATCATGTCGTGCCGCTCCTGCAAAGCGGCACGGATTGCGCAGTGGCTTCGATCGGCGCGCTCTCCGATGTCGAGTTGCTCGAACGCCTCTCGCACGCCGCCGACGCAGGCGACGCCACGCTCACGCTGCTTTCGGGCGCGATTGGCGGCATCGACGCACTCTCTGCGGCGAAGCTGGGCGGCCTCGACGAAGTGCTGTACACGGGTCGCAAGCCGCCGCTCGGCTGGCTCGATACGCCTGCTGAAAAAGTGTGCGACCTGCGTGCGCTCACGCAGGAGCAGGTGATTTTCGAAGGCAGCGCGCGCAAGGCGGCGCGGCTCTTTCCGAAGAACGCGAACGTGGCGGCGACCATCGCGCTCGCAGGCCTCGGCCTCGATCACACAACGGTGCGCCTGATCGCCGATCCGGCGGTGGAGCGCAACGTGCACCGCATCGTGGCGCGCGGAGCATTCGGCGAAATGTCGTTGGAAATGAGCGGCAAACCGCTGCCCGACAACCCGAAGACTTCCGCGCTCACCGCGTACAGCGCGATTCGCGCGCTGCGCAACCGGGCCGCGCGCTGCGTGATTTGAAGCGAACACATGTGAGACACCCAAGATGACTGCATTCGATACGAGCCTCATTCCGAACAGCGACATTCTGGTTGGCGGCGAGTGGCGCCAGGGGCGCGCCGCGCCTTTCGCGAGCCTTTATCCGGCGGACCAGTCGCTGAACATGGAGGTCTCGACGGCGAGCGCCGAAGACGCCAGCGAGGCGGTCGAAAAGGCGCACGCGGCGTGGAAGCAGGGCGAGTGGGCCGGCATGAAGCCGCATCTGCGCGCGCTCGTGCTCTATCGCATCGCCGAGCTCATCATGCAGCGCCATGAAGCGCTTGCGCAGTTGCAGCGCCGCGACAACGGCAAGCCGATCGGCGAAACGCGCGTGCTGGTGGCGAGTGCGGCGAACACGTTCCGCTATTTCGCGGCCTGCCTCGAAACGCTCGACGAGGACCTCACGCCTTCGCGCGGCGACTACCTGACGATGAGCGTGCACGAGCCGATTGGGGTTGTGGCGGCGATCACGCCGTGGAATTCGCCGATCGCCTCCGATGCGCAAAAGCTTGCGCCCGCGCTCGCGGCCGGCAACGCGGTGGTGCTCAAACCCGCCGAGGTCACGCCGCTCGTTTCGCTCGCCCTCGCGCGCATCTGCGAGGAAGCGGGCGTGCCCAAAGGCATCCTGAGCGTGCTGCCCGGCAAGGGCTCGGTGATCGGCGACGCGCTGGTGCGCCATCCGCTCGTGAAGAAGGTGTCGTTCACGGGCGGCACCGAAGTGGGCCGCGGCATCGCGCGCATTGCTGCGGAAAAGCTCATGCCGGTGTCGCTGGAGCTGGGCGGCAAGTCGCCGACCATCGTGTTCGAAGACGCCGATCTCGACCATGCGGTGAACGGCGTGCTGTACGGCATCTTCAGTTCGTCGGGCGAGGCGTGTATCGCCGGATCGCGTCTGTTCGTGCAGCGCTCGATTTACGACGCGTTCATGAAGCGTCTCGTGGAATGCGCGCGCAAGCTGCGCGTGGGCGACCCGTCGCGCGAAAACACGCAGATGGGCCCGCTCATTACGGCGAAGCACCGCGAGTCGGTGGAGCGCTACGTGGCGCTCGGTCTGGAAGAGGGCGGCCGGCTTCTGTGCGGTGGCGAGCGTCCTGTTGGCGATGGGCGCGAGAACGGCTGCTTCTATCAGCCGACGATTCTGGAAGGACTCCAGAACAACGCCCGAATCTGCCAGGAAGAGATTTTCGGGCCGGTGCTCGTCGCCATGCCGTTCGACGACGAAGCGGCGTTGATCGAAGAAGCGAACGACAGCGTGTTCGGCCTTGCTGCCGGCATCTGGACGCGCGACTACAAACGCGCGTGGCGCGTCGCGCGCAAGCTCGAAGCGGGCACCGTCTGGATCAACACGTACAAGCTGTTCTCGATCTCCACGCCGTTCTCGGGCTGGAAGGAAAGCGGCATGGGCCGCGAGAAAGGGCGGCTCGGCATTCGTGAATACATGCAGCAGAAGAGCCTTTACTGGGGCTTGAACGACGCACCGCTGCCGTGGGCCAACGCCTGAGGGCGCGAAAGCGCAACGTGCAGTCGACTGGAGACAAGCAACATGACGATACTCGGCATCGAACAGATTACTTACGGCGTGGCAGACCTCGAAACCTGCCGTCGCTTCTTCGCGGATTGGGGCTTGAAGGAAACGGCGCACGACGAAACGCGCGCCCGCTTCGAAACGCTGAATGGCTGCACCGTGCTCGTGGTCGACGCGAACGATGCGTCGCTGCCCGCCGCGTTCGAAGCGGGCCCGACGCTGCGTGAAGTGACGTGGGGCGTGGCCACGCGCGCGGAACTCGACGCGCTGCGCGAACGCCTGAAGGGCCAGCCCGGTTACTACAGCGAAGCGGACGCAGTGGGCTGCTTCGATCCCGCGGGCATGGCGATTCGCGTGGAAGTTACGCGTCGACGCGAGATTGACGTGAAGGGCTCGCCCTCGAATGTATGGGGGCAAACGCTGCGTGTGGATCAGCCATCGCCAATCTATGAGCGCGCGGAGCCGGTGGAAGTGGGCCACGTGGTGTTCTTCACGAACTGCCTCGCCCAGCAGGAAACGTTCTATCACGAACTGCTCGGCTTCGAGACCTCGGACCGCTACCCGAACCGCGGTGCCTTCATGCGCTGCGCGCCGCATGGCGGCCATCACGATCTGTTCCTGCTCGCGCTGCCCGACGGCAAGAAGGGCCTGAATCACGTGGCCTTCACGGTGCGCGATATCCACGAGGTGTTCGGCGGCGGCCTGCATATCAGCCGCTGCGGCTGGACCACGCAGCTCGGGCCTGGCCGGCATCCGGTTTCCTCGGCGTACTTCTGGTACTTCAAGAACCCGGCGGGCGGCCTGATCGAGTATTACGCCGACGAAGACGTGCTCACGCCCGAATGGCAGCCGCGCGATTTCGAGCCGGGCCCCACGGTATTCGCGGAATGGGCCGTGGACGGCGGTCTCGACGGCAATACGCGCCGCCAGAAGAACGCCGATGCGCCGCAAGGCAAGTTCATGACGGAGCGTAAGCAATGAGCACTACGCCTGAAAACCTCACGGCGCACGCGCCGCGTACGGTTGTCGTGATCGGCGGTGGGCAGGCCGCGGGCTGGGTCGTGAAGACGCTGCGCAAGGAGGGCTACGAAGGCCGCCTCGTGATGATCGCCGACGAAGTGCATCTGCCCTACGAGCGTCCGCCGCTTTCGAAAGCCGTGCTCGCGGGCGAAGCCGATATCGAAACGGTGCGCATTGCGAAGCCCGATGAATTCGCCGCGCTGAACGTCGAGACGTGGCAACCGGACTGTGCAACGTCCATCGATCGCGCAACGCGCGTGGTGACCACGCGTTCGGGCCGCGAAGTGAAATACGACCGGCTCGTGATCGCAACAGGCGGCGCGGCGCGCAAGCTGCCCGCGAGTGTCGCAAAGAGCGCTCACGTGACGTACCTGCGCACGCTGGATGAAGCGCTGGCGCTCGGCGAGCGTTTGCGCAGCAGCCAGCGCGTGCTGGTCGTGGGCGGCGGCTGGATCGGCCTTGAAGTCGCGGCGACCGCGCGCAAGCTCGGCGTGCAGGCGACGGTGGTGGAGGGCGCGCCGCGCCTGTGCGCCCGCTCGTTGCCGGAGGACGTGTCGCGCTTCCTGCTCGATCTGCACCGCGCGAACGGCGTGGACGTGCGCCTGAATGCGATGCTGCTCGCGCTCGAAGACCGTCCCGAGGGCGGCGTGCGCGCGAGCCTCGCGGACGGCAGCACGCTCGACGCCGACTTCGCGGTTGCCGGTATCGGCCTCGCACCGCACACGGCGCTCGCCGTCGATGCAGGCCTTTCGGTGGACGACGGCATCGTGGTGGACGAGTTTGGAGAAACATCGGATTCCTTCATATTTGCGTGCGGCGACGTGGCAAACCATCCGAACGCATGGCTCAAGCGCCGCGTGCGGCTCGAATCGTGGGCCAACGCACAGAACCAGGCGATTGCGGCGGCCAAAGCCGTGCTCGGCGTGAAGACGCCGTACGCGGAGATTCCCTGGTTTTGGTCCGATCAGTACGACGTGAACCTGCAGATACTCGGCGACATTCCCGCTGGAGTCGCGCCGGTGCTGCGCGGCAGCCTGGAGGAGAAGCGCGCGTCGCTCTTCTTCGTGGAAGGCGGCCATCTGCGCGGCGTCATTGCGGTCAACGCAGCGCGCGAACTCAAGCTCGCGCGCAAATGGATGAGCCAGGGGCGCGCGGTGGATATCGCCGCCCTCGTCGATACCAGCAAGGCGCTCGCTTAACACCTCATACACGAGACAACACGGGACGGGATCACAGGCATGAGAACCCTCGACAACTCCATCGGCCATCGCGGCGGCGCCGCCATGTACGAGCCGCAGAGCGAAGCGACCGGCGTGCCCCACACGCGCGGGTCGATCATCGCGCGGCTCGAGCGGCTGCCAACCAACGCCATGCAGGTGCGCGCGCGTATCCTCATCGGTCTGGCCACGTTCTTCGACGGCTTCGACGTGATCGCGATTGCCGCGACGCTGCCGATCCTGATCCAGAGGTGGCACCTAACGCCGTGGGAAATCGGCTTTCTGATCGCTTCAGGTTCGGTCGGTCAGCTGTTCGGCGCATTCCTGTTCCCGTGGCTTGCGGAACGCCACGGCCGCGTGCGCGCGATTGCCTGGAGCTCGGGCATCATCGGCGTGACGAGCATTGCGTGCGGCTTCGCGCCGAGCTTCGCCGTGTTCGCGGCGCTGCGTGTGGTGCAAGGCCTGGGACTGGGCGGCGAGCTGCCCGTAGCCGCTACGTATATCAACGAAGTTAGCCGCGCTCATGGCCGTGGACGCTTCGTTCTCCTCTACGAGATCGTGTTTCCGGTTGGCCTGCTCGCTTCGAATGCGCTCGGCGCGTGGCTCGTGCCGCGCTTCGGCTGGCAGATCATGTACTTCATCGGCGGGATGCCGCTCGTGCTGTTCTTCGTGCTGCGCAAGCTCGTGCCCGAGTCGCCGCGCTGGCTCGCGGAACGCGAGCGTATGCAGGAAGCGGATCGTGCGGTGAGCGCGTTCGAGCGTACCGCGAAGGGTCCGCTCGCGCCGGTTACGAACGCCGCCGAGTTCGACGCGCTCGTCGCGCGCCACCCGAAGCGCAGCGTGAAGGACCTGTTCGGGCCCGCGTATCGCAAGCGCACGATCGCGGTGGCGATGCTCTGGATTACTTGCGGTTTCATTCAGTACGGGCTTTCCACCTGGCTGCCCACGATTTATCGCAACGTCTATCACGCGCCCTTGCAACTCGCGCTCAATCTCGCGGTCGCGGCCTCCGTGCTCGGCGTGCTGGGTTCGCTCGCTTGCGCGCTGCTGGTCGACAAGGTGGGCCGCAAGCCTGTGATCAACGTGTCCTTCGTGCTTTGCGCGATTGCGCTGGCGCTGGCCGGCGTGTGCCATGCCATGTCGGTTTATGTGGTCGCGACGTTTTGCGCGCTGGCGCTTGGCCTGCTCGCGAGCGGCTTTATCACCGCTTACGTCTATACGCCTGAGTTGTACCCCACGAGCATCCGTGCGCTGGGCTGCGGCGTGGGCGGCGCGTGGCTGAAGGTGGCGGCCATCTTCGCACCCACGATAGTTTCGAAGACGATGATCGGCGGCAATCTCGACGTGGCGTTCTATATTCTCGCCGCAGTGCCGTTCCTCGCGGCCGTGACGGTGCATTTTCTCGGTATCGAGACGAAGGGGAAGGTGCTCGAACAACTGGAGGCGTGAGCGGCACGCGTGGGTACCCGAGGCCTCGCCAACAGTGGCGTAGTGTGAGTGACTTTCCAGGCTGCCCGGTGGATTTCTGCACTCCCGGCGCAGCCTTAAGGCTTTCTTCAGCTAAGGCTCGGTAGCATTGCCGAGTGCAAATTCACGTCCGGCTGCGGGATCCGCTGGATCGCAAGCGCTCGTTCAGCAATGGCGCGCGCACGTGAATAGACGCTCGAATGTGCCACCCGCCTTGAGCCGAACGGAAAAGTATCGTGAGTCACGACGAAAAGATATTTCACGCCACCGAATTGTCGAGCAACAGGAACTCTGCTGCGTCAGGACGAGACGATCGACTCGAAAATCTAAGGGCCGTGCTGAGAATAATATGTGCGAGCGTCGATGTTCAGCAGACTGGTCCGAATCGTTTCAGGGTGATCGCACCACCGGAATTCATTCCGCGGCTGGTTAAGGCGACGGATATTCAACCTGTTCCGGATTGCACCGTGGAGTTCTTCGAGCATTCGCCGCGTCGAGGTACTGAGTAGTTTTTCCATGTCCGCACTGCCCCATCGTCTACCGCGTGCGAAGCCGCGCCGCAAGCCGACGTGCCGTTCACTGTGGTGCTGCCGAACGATGTATCCTGTGTAAAGCGTGGTTCTACAAGTCCGCATCGGTCTTGACCGATTGCAAGTATTGGCAGAACAACCTGAGGAGTGGCGATGAGCAGCGCAACATGGATCGTGGTAGCAGGAGAGGGTCGTGCACGCATCTTCGCGTCAGCAGAGGATTCGTCCACGTTGCAGCAAGTCGACGATTTTTCCAACGAGCATCACAGCGCAACGATGCTCACGGAGAAGCAAGCGGCTGCGTATTCCGAGAGTGAACGCAAGGAGAAAGAGCGAGACAAATTCGCCTCTCAGGTTGCCGCTTATCTGGAAGATGCCAGGTTGCATGAAAGATTTGTCAGGATCAAGATCGTCGCGGAAGCAAAATTTCTCGGAGCACTACTTAGCCATTTAAGTGAGCACACCAAAAAACTGATATTCGATAAGGTGAGTAAAGACTACTCGAGTCTAAGTGATAGCGAAATCGAGGAGATTTTGAAGCGGGGTTAAGGTACGACGCAGATTGCCGCGTTACCGCGATACAGGAAGGAGGCGTCATGGAACCGCAGCAACCTTCAGCGAACTCCACCGCGCAACAGCAGGAGTTCGACTTCTACATCAACCTCGCCAAACCGACACTTGGGCTATATGTGCGCCAAGGCATGGGGCTGCCAGACCTTGCCAACCCGAAAGAGTGGCAGTTTTCCGGCCACATCTGGCAAAGCGAACTCGATGGCGAAACGCTCAAGAATCTTGAAGCGAACGGACATGCGTTCCAGGAACTCAGGTCGTGAGCGAAAAGATTCCTGGCCGGCTTAAGGAAGACGCAACGGTTTTGCATCTCATGGATGCGATTCCTGATCGGCGTGATTCACGGTCAATGTGGCGAGCAGTTCTGGCACACATTGTTTCATGATCTCGGCGACGGTACGCACGCGCGTCGGAATCGGTCGCTGCGCTCGAATCAGCAGATGCAGCTCCTGGGATGGAACGCTATGTTGTGGCAGCAGTGGCACGAGTTCTCCGCTCGCGATCGCGTCGACACAAGCAAAGGCCTCGACGACGCCGATCCCCAGTCCGTCCCTGATCATCTGATACATGGCCTTCCAGTGATTCGTCGTAATGGTGGTACGAATAGCGACGTTATCGCGCTTCGCGGACGCGTCGACGAGCGGCAGGTGATCGGTGCCGAACATCGACTTGATGCGGATGAATGCGTGATCGACGAGGTCCGAGGGCTCGGCTATGGGCGCATGCTGTGCGAGATAATCTGACGAAGCAACGAGAAGGCGTTTGACGTGGCCGAGGGGGTGCGCGTGAAATGTACCGTCACCCACCGGGCCCTGACGAAACGAGATGTCGATGCCCTCAGTGGAGAGTTCGACGATCCTGTCATTGAGCGCGAGGTCGATGTCGAGTTGCGGATAGGCTTCGCGCACGAATCCCAACGCGGAAGGCAGGAGCACCTCGCCAAGGCAATGCGGTGCTCCGATGCGAATGGTTCCCCTGAGGGTATGTCCATCGCTTCGCACCTCGGCAACGGCCTGTTCAGCGGCGGCAAGGATTTTCCTGCTGCGCGCATAGAATATTTCGCCTTCCGGCGTGCACCTGAAGGTGCGCGCGTTGCGTAGCAGGAGACGACAGCCGAGATATTTTTCCAGCCGTTCGATCCGCTCGCTGGCTGCCGGCTGGCCGATATTGGCGTCCCTTGCGGCACCGGAGATGCTTCCTCGTTCGACTGCGAGGATGTAAATGCGCATGGCCTCCAGCAAATTCACGGGCGGTCTCCGCAATCCGGGCAATTGTTGATCTCGCGATTCCGGCGGGGCGCGTGCCGATGATCGCCAGATAAAAGAGAACCGTTGCTCAGGGAGCCGTCTTGATGAGACACCGCGTATGTCTTTCGAAAGACAGGGATGTTTTGCACGACAGTGAAACGGGCGAAGCGATATTGCATGTTCGAGTTATCGAGGCGTAGACAACGTGGGCAGCGGCTTGAAAGATCCATTGAGCGAAAGCGTGCCGGAGAGACGACGCTTAGCAAGCGCGAGTTTGAAATGCATATAAACGATCGCGGCGCCGTGGGTTAAGCGTATCGGCTTCTTAACCACCGGGCGCCGCTTGAATCCGGACGATTTAGCTGGCGTTCGGACCTGACTCCTTTTCACTACGTTTTTTGCGTCCCTTGCCGCTCGCGGCTCCCCCCGAAGGCACACTCGTATCGGCGTCAGTTTTGGCGCTCGCGCCATTGCCTTTCCGCGAATCAGAGGTGGCGGAAGACTGCGCCTTATTGAATTTCACTTCTTCATTTTTCTTGTCGTAGTCGATTTCCACGCTATCGCCGGATTTCAGCGTGTCGCCGAGTATTTCCTTTGCGAGTCGGGTTTCCACTTCCTGGCGGATTTGCCGCTTCAGCTCGCGAGCGCCGAACTCCGGTTGATAGCCGACTTCGACCAGATGGTCGACCAGAGACTCGCCCACCTTCAGCGTGATGTCCTGCGCGGCCGCGGTGCGAACGACCCGGTCGAGCTGAATCTGCACGATCGCACGAATATTCTCCTTTGAAAGGGAGTGGAACACGATAATGTCGTCGATGCGGTTGAGAAACTCGGGCCGGAAGTGGCCCTTGAGCACTTTCATCAACGCGTCACGCACTTCCTTTTCGCTCTTGCGCCCGGCCTCTGGCGCCTCGAGGTTTTCCATGATGATCGAGGCGCCCAGATTGCTGGTGGCGATGATGATCGTGTTGCTGAAATCGACCACCCGGCCCTTGCCGTCGGTGAGACGCCCGTCGTCGAATACCTGCAGAAGCACGTTATAGACATCCGGGTGCGCTTTCTCGATCTCATCGAGGAGGATCACGCTGTATGGACGCCGCCGCACGCGCTCGGTAAGCTGTCCACCTTCGTCGTAACCCACGTATCCCGGCGGCGCGCCGATCAGCCGCGCGACGGCATGGCGTTCCATGTATTCGCTCATGTCGATCCGGATGATCGCCTGTTCGTCTCCAAAGACGCTTTCGGCAAGCGCCTTCGCGAGTTCCGTCTTGCCAACGCCGGTCGGCCCGAGGAACAGGAAATTCGCAATGGGCCGGTGTTCCTGGCCGAGGCCCGCGCGCGACAAACGCACGGCATCGCTCACCGCGACAACCGCGTCGTCCTGGCCGACTACGCGCTCTCTCAGCGTGTCTTCCATTTTCAGCAGTTTTTGGCGCTCCTCCTGCGTAAGCTCGGCAACAGGAATGCCGGTCAGGCGTGAGACGACCTCCGCGACGGAAGCCACCGTCACTTCCAGCGTTTCCGTGCCGGTCTTGCGCTGCCATGCTTCCATCTGCTCGTCGAGCTGTTTTTGCTTCTCGTTGATGCGCGCTTCGAAGGCCTTCGCTTCGTCGAAACGCTTGCGCGAGGAGGCATAATCCTGCTCGCGCTTGAGCTGGGCGACTTCCGCCTCGAGTTCCTGGATGTCGGCCGGCCGTGACGTCGCGCCGATGCGCACGCGGGCGGCAGCCTGGTCGATCAGATCGATAGCCTTATCCGGGAGAAAACGCGAGGTGATATAGCGGTCGGCGAATTCTGCCGCGGCGACGAAAGCATCGTCCGAGAACGTCACCTGATGGTGCGCTTCAAGCTTGTCGCGCAGGCCGCGCAGAATCACGATGGTTTGCTCGACGCTGGGCTCGGGAACGAGCACGGGCTGGAAGCGGCGCTCCAGCGCCGCATCTTTTTCGATGTACTTTTGATACTCGTTCAGCGTCGTCGCGCCGATGAGGCTCAACTCACCGCGCGCGAGCGCGGGTTTCAGCACATTCGCGATGTCGAGGCCGCCTTCTCCGCCGCCTTGCCCGGCGCCAACGATCGTGTGCAACTCGTCGATGAACAGAATGAGTTCGTCCTGCCTGGCCGTCACCTCGTCAATCAATTGCTTCGCGCGTTCCTCGAATTCACCTCGGTACTTCGCGCCGGCGACCATCGAGTTGATATTGACTTCCACGAGACGTTTGCCGCGCAACACCTCAGGGACATCGCCGTTGACCACGCGCTGCGCGAGTCCTTCGACAATCGCGGTCTTGCCGACACCCGGCTCGCCGATCAGCACCGGGTTGTTCTTCTTGCGGCGCGCGAGGACCTCGATCGTGCTTTCGATTTCCTGAGCGCGGCCGAGCACGGGGTCGAGCTTGCCCTGGCGCGCGAGCGCAGTGAGGTCCCGGCCGAACTTGTCGAGGTTCGGCGTACCCGTGGACGTTTCGACGCGCCCGTCTTCCGCGCCCTTGCCGACCACCTTGACCACTTTCTGACGCAGTGCTTCGGGCGTCACGCCATACTTCTTGAGCAGCGTGCCAGCCAGGCTTTCCGGTACGGCCGCGAGGCCGATGAGCAGATGCTCCGGACCCACGTACGAATGGCCGAGATCGCGAGACGCCTGGAAGGCGAACTGGAATGCCTTTTTCAGCCGCGGCGACACGGTCATTTTCTCGAGCGACTCATCGTCGCTGGCCGTGCCGTGCCTCGCGTGCTCGTCGATATAGCTCTTGATATCCTGGGGCGAGAGCTTCAACTCTTTGAGAAGCGCCGCGCACACGTCGGTATCGGCGAGCACATAAAGCAGATGCTCGGTATCGAGTTCGGAGCGGTGTAATTCGTGAGCCTTTTCGGCGGCGCGTTGCAGTAGCTCCATGGTTTGCTCGCTGAACGCATCGGTGGCGTCGACGGATTCGCGAGGCACGCTTGCGCTCATTGCGCCTTCGTCGCCGAATTCGCCGAGCAAACCAGAAAGGTCGCCTCCACCGCCGAGCAAAGAATCGAACGGATTGAGCATGCTTTGATGGCGCATTAACTGTCGATAGTGATAGTCGCAGATCGACAGCGACTTGCGTTCGCCGTTCTCGGTCACAACGACTCGTGCAACAGCGGGGCGAGCGTGGCAGATATCGCAGAGTGTAGGCATGATCGAAGCACCTTTAACCGTTTGGAGTTGCCCTGAAGAAGTCGGCGCGCGCCGGCCGTTGCCTCTGAATAGACAACCGGCATTGGCGCTTCGCTTGTTAGCATCCAGAAAGTGAATGTCTCGCGCAGGTACAGCCTGATCGTAGTGTCCGTAAGATGATCAAGAAAGCCGATGCAATGGTCCTCGCCGAGATGGAGTTCGTCGTCGCCCGCAAGCACGCCGCAGACATTGAACGAGCGCGCGATGGAAGCGAAAAAGGGACAATTTGACGATTGAATTCTATTGTCGGATTCAGCGGATGTGAACCTCTGGCCATCCGATACTTTATATCGGCGAGTTGCCGATCGACCCTCGTGTCTGTGCGATATCAGGTATCGGATTGACAGGACGAAACCGGCAATCTCACTGTGCGGTTTAGATGTACGATTTCCCCGTCATGGAGGGGCAGTCCACAAACCGCGTGCCACGCGGCATCACGATTGATGGTGAGGGGGGCGTCATGAACGGCATTATCGGTGGATACGTCGGGGGCGCGGGGTCGAAGAAAGCGCCGCTCAATCCCGTGTTCGCTCCGGACCTGACCACGATCGAGCGGTTGATTGAACGCTTTAGCGAAGAAGATGGCCTCGTCGTATTGCGCGTCATTCCCGTATCGATGCCAGCACCGTACGAGCTATCGCTCTACGCGGAGCAGGGAATCTTCGTATTAATGCTCAACACGATGTTGAGCGACGACAATGCGATCGTCGATATACTTTCGATGCATGGTCTTGAATTCGATTTCGTCGGCGTGCCGGGCGCTGCATATCCGCGCCGCGCGGTGACGCGCGATTTTGCGGTGGTGAGAAGGGCGTTTCGCGCGATTTCCGCGCTCGGCACATTGCCAACGGAACAGATCATGCCCGGCAATCAGGCCGGACAAAGACGGTGAGACACGCCGAGTCCGCAGCGGATCAAATCGCTTTTTCGATCGGGGTTCAATGATGAAAGCTGTTAACGAAGCGAGTGCGCGTGTTGAAGAACGTAAAAAGACCGGGGCGCATCTGACTACACATGAACATGTGGGCTTGAACGGCAGGATTGCCGTCGCTATCACGAATGTCGTCGGAACAATGTGGTGCGCCTACGTTTTTGCAGCGATTACGCTTGTGAGCTTGCCGTCGGCTATCCAGGGCGGCGTTTCAACACTCGTTGCGTGGGTCGCCCAGACGTTCTTGCAGCTCGTACTGCTATCCGTAATCATGGTCGGCCAGAAAGTGGCGGCTGCGGCATCGGATAAGCAGGCATTGCAGACCTACAAGGACGCCGAGACGCTCCTGAAGCTGCAGGACGAAATGCGCAGGCTTATTGAAGTCAACAACGCGCTAACGGAAGCCATCCATCGCGCGGTATTGGAAACGCGGAGCGCGTCGACCGGACATCCGTCCGCGACGGGCGATTCACGGCCATCAACCTGAATGCCAATGGAGGCAATGGATGGCGCAGACCGAGAGTATGACGTGCTACGGGTTTCAGATCACGGCGCAATCCCGCGAGAACGAGCGGGGCGGCTGGATCGCGCACGTGGAGATCCGTCGCGATGGCCGGTTGTTTGCTACCTGCAGCCCGGACACCGTGCAGCCGGAATGGTCGACGCAGGCAGAGGCCAATCGTGACGGCCAGGAGCGAGCCTGCAAATTCATCGGCCGTATCAGGAATGACCTTCGGGATCGCTCATGGGTAGCCGTTCGCGAGCATGCTGAGCGCTGGTTTTTCAGACTTGAATGCACGCAGGAAGCCGAGCAGATCGTTCGCGATCTGAATGCACGCTGACGTGATCCATCAGGGCGTATGAACCATGCGAAACGCGGCGGGCCTATGATGCTTGAGTCAGCTGTCGTCGACGTTATCTGCGTAATGATCGATTGCGACTTTGCATTCGTCGACTATGACCTGAAGCTGATCCGGGCTCGCCGACTCTACCCAGCGCGAAACGTCTGCGAAGCGGTCGGTTCCGAGATCGGCAATGCGTGACGCGTCTGTCGTGGTGACCGTGACGTGCGCCACGGCCCGATGGTTCGCGAGTGGCACGACACTTGAGTCAATCTGGAAGCGGCGGTAGCTTTCAGCGGTGTTCATGTTGGCAGACATGTTAGTAGACCTCGTCATCAGATGGTGGAGGTTTGCCGCGCGCGAATCACGCCGCAACCAGACTGGCTACCACGATAGCGGTTGGGTGAAGACCTTGCCGCCATAGCCGAGCACGACGTTCTCGACTTCATCCTTCGGCGCATTTCTGGTTTCGAGTATCAGCGCGACGCTTCCCGGGCGCAGTTCCCGTTCAATCGCGCCCGTCAGCTTCTTGTCAAGAACGTGCTCTAGCGTATGAGCGGCTAGTCCGGCACCCGCTCCTGCGACAACGCCTGCAATTGCGCCTGCCGGGCCGCCCAACAGGCTGATGAGACCGCCGCTCACCGCGCCGATCACGGTGCCCCAGTATGACCCGGTATATCGCGTGAGTACCTGAAGCTTGCCGTCCGTGGTCTTTTCCACCATCACGCCGCTCTCGATCTTGAAGCCATCGCCGTCCTTTTCGAAATTGTTCAGATCGCGCGCCGCTCTTTGCGCGACATCGAGATTATCGAAGGTTGCAACAATGAGTTCCTGAATCATGTCTGCTCCTTTTCGAATCACCCGGGACTACTCAAGATAGCCAATCGGGATGCTCAAGTCACCGCTCTTTATTTCGATATTAACTATTGGACAGTACCTCGGCGAGGTAACTCCTGAGTGTGTCGACGATTTTGCGGACCCGTATGGCAATGGGACGTTGCGGCTGGATAAGCAGATTCAGCGCGAGAGCAGGCACTTCATACTGCGGGAGCACCCGCACCAGGTCGCCGGATTCGAGCGCGTCCTTGACGGCCGGCGCTTCGAGCACACCGAGGCCGAGTCCTGACAACACCATTTCATACATCGGGCGCCAATGCGTGGTTTTGATGATCGTCTGAATCGGGACGCTGTCGATGAGCGCGCCATCCCGCGAGACGGGTAACAGGTCCGCGTCGAATGAACCCTTCACACGAATCAGATTGTGCCTCGCGAGCGCCGCCAGATCGTCGATCGCATCGTGGCGCTTCAGGTAATCGGGCGAAGCGACAAGCACGCGCTCGATGGCCCCGAGCGGCCAGGCGATATACGCACCGTCGCCTGGCTGCCCGAGACGAAACGAGATGTCGACGCCTTCGGTTACCAGATCGGTGACCTTGTCGTTGAGCACGAGCTCGATATCGATGCGCGGATAGCTTTCACGGATTCGCTTTACGCCCTCGGGCAGCAGCGTTTCACCGAAGCAGTGCGGCGCCGCAATACGGATCGCGCCCTTCACGGCCTGTTCGTCGTTCGACACTTCGGCCACGGCTTGCTCCACGGCGCCTAAAACCGCTTTGCTGCGTTCGTGAAAGATTGTGCCCTCCGGCGTGCACTTGAAGGCACGCGCGTTGCGCTGCAGCAGGCGGCATCCGAGGTACTTTTCGAGCCGCTCGATGCGCTCACTCACGGCCGGCTGGCCGATGTCGAGATCCCTTGCTGCGCCCGAGATGCTCCCTCTTTCGACCACTCTCACGTAAATCCGCATGGCCTCCAGCAGATTCACCGTGCGTTCCTTGCCGTGGCCGGCGGTATTCGCGGTGCGTCCTTCAGTAAATGGCAATGGCGTTGACATACGATCCCTCTCATTTCCTTAACTCCGATTCTTGCGTCGCGTCTCGAAGAGGCGACGTGGCGATGGAAGAAGAGTAAGAGGAGTCATTCATGCGCGGAGCGCACAAATCGCACTCGCTAAGTAGAGTACAGTTTTGATGCGGCGCGTACCGCGCGAGCACTTAGATAACAGTTGACGCTCCAGCGAGCGCCGAACTGTTATCGGTCGACCCCGCGCCGCAGAGACGATTCTTCGGACCGCGCCGCCTCCACGGCGCCTGTCAACGCGTCGCATCGTCGGACGGACGCGCACGTGCAGACTGGCGATCGCCGGTGTAATGTGGATTGGTCAGTCTCACTGATTCAAGCAAGGAGCGATGCGATGACCAATAGCTCGTCCTCGACTTCCGGCCGCGATCTCACGCAAGGCGTGGCGCTCGAGGAAATAGTTGAAGGTGGTGTAGTGACAGGGAGCGTTCAGGGCGAACCCGTGTTGCTGACCCGCAAAGGCGATGAACTGTTCGCCGTCGCGGCCACCTGCACGCACTATGGCGCTCCGCTGGCAGACGGCCTGCTGGTCGGCGACACCATACGATGTCCGTGGCACCACGCAGCGTTTTGCCTGCGCGATGGACAGGCGACACGGCCGCCCGCCCTCGACAATCTCAAGTGCTGGCGTGTGGAGCAGATTGACGGAAAAGCGTTCGTCCGGGAAGCGTTGCCCGCAGTGCAGCCTCCCACGCTGAAGATCGCGCAGTTTCCCGAATCGATCGCGATCGTGGGCGGCGGCGCAGCTGGGAATGCGGCGGCCGAGACGCTGCGCCGGGAGGGTTACCAAGGCCCCGTGACCCTGTGGAGTGCCGACGCTTCGCGACCCTACGACCGGCCCAATCTGTCAAAAGACTATCTTGCCGGAACGGCGGACCCCTCATGGCTCCCATTGCGCACGCCAGAGTTTTACGCGGAGCATCGCATCGACATTCAATGTGGCCATCGTGTGGTGCGACTCGATCCAGACAGCAAGGAGATCGTGCTTTCTGATGGACAGCGCAAGCGCTACGGCGCGTTGCTCATTGCGACCGGCGCGAGCCCTCGACGTCTGACCATACCAGGTGCAAACCTGCCTCACGTGGCAGTGCTCAGAACGCTCTCCGATTGCGATGCATTGATTGCGCAAGTCGCGAATGCGCGGCACTGTGTTGTGGTGGGTGCTGGCTTCATCGGACTCGAGGTTGCGGCTGCCTTGCGCACACGGGGCGTAGCGGTCGATGTCGTCATGCGTGATGCGCATCCCATGGAGCGGATCCTCGGGCCGTCACTCGGCGCAATGCTCAGAACGCTGCACGAGTCGCATCGCGTGGCCTTTCATGTCGGCGAGGTCGGCAAAATCGAATCGAATCGCGTGATGCTCACGACAGGAGAGGAACTGGCCGCGGATGTAGTCGTAACGGGAATCGGCGTTGACCCCGAGGTGGCATTGGCGCGAGAAGCGGGGCTCGACGTGGATCGCGGTGTCGTCGTCAATGAATACCTTCAGTCGAGTGCGCGAGACGTGTATGCCGCGGGTGATATCGCGCGGTGGCCGGACCCGTGGACGGGAGAACGCATCCGCGTGGAGCATTGGGTGGTAGCGGAGCGCCAGGGCGTGGTGGCCGCGAGGAATATGTTGGGGCGGCGTGAGCGCTTCGCCGCGGTGCCATTCTTCTGGACCCAGCATTACGACGTGGCGATCAATTATGTGGGGCACGCAGAAGGCTGGGACCGTGTCGATATAGACGGGGATCCGGGTGCACATGCTTGTACCGCGACCTATTGGAGAAACAACAAGCGGCTCGCGGTCGCGACGGTAGGTCGCGATCTGGATAGTCTTCGAGCAGAGTTGGCATTCGAAACACAGACACCGGTTTCGCATGCATAGTCCGTGTCCGGAAGTCGTTAGCGGCGCCTGCCGCCGCTAATCCGGCGTTTCAGTTGAGGAGCGTAGCGATGTCGCAAGAACTCATTGTCGCGGTGTTTGGCAACGTCAGCGATGCCGAGGGCGCTGCCTGGGCAATCCGGAAACTTGAAGGCGAGGATACGGCGTTCAAGGTGAATAGCGGCGTGATGGCGGAGAAGGATCTGGCTGGCAAAGTGAGCTTGCTTGGGACGAAGACGAATCCGTTCTGGGGCGTGGTAATCGGCGCTGTAACGGGTAGTCTGATCGGTTTGCTCGGTGGGCCTTCGGGCGCGATACTCGGCTTTACGATTGGCGCGAGTGCCGGATTGGCTGGAGTCGCGCTGCACGACATACTCGATCACGAATTCATCGACGCGATCGGCCGCGACTTTCCGCCCGGGTCCGTCGCAATCATCCTGGAAGCGAGCGAGGTCTCGCCCACGGCAGTCAATGCAATTGTGGTCACGCATCGCGGCGTAGTCCACCGCAAACCAATCAGTCAATAAGGCGTCAAGGTGCTATCCCGCGTTCGCTCGCCTTCCGCCTCATTCGATTCCGACAATGACGCTGGAGGCCTTGAAGATCGCGCTGGCGCTCTTGCCAATGGAAAGGGCAAGACGCTCGACACTTGCGTTGGTCACGATCGCGACAATAGCCGCACCGCTCGGCACAGTGATCTGTACCTCCGAGCTCACGGCGCCTTTGGTAACGGCGGAGATTTTTCCGGCGATGTAGTTGCGGGCCGATACCTTGCCGCTCTCGTAGTCCACCAGCACGATAACGGACGAAGCCTTGACCAGAGCGAACGCTTTCGAGCCCTTCGTGAGACCGAGCGCTTCAGCGCTGCCTCGGGTGATGATCGCGACGATGTTCAGTTCATCTCGTGTCCGAAGCGTGATTTCGTCGTCCACTGGCCCCGATTTGACATCGACGATTTGACCTTCGAAATGATTGCGCGCGCTTGTTCGCATGACACTCTCCCTGTGTGAACGTTATCGCCGTGCGTGTGAATGAACGTCATGCGAGAGAGTCGTCATTCCGGATACGCTTTGCGGTGAACGCTGCCGCCGTAGCCGCTCACGACATTGTCCACGGCAAAGGGAGAAGGCTCGTCCGCTTCGAGTATGACCGCGGCGGAGCCTGGTGTCAGCTTCGCCGAAATCGCATTCACGAGTTCGCTGTCAAGCAGGTCTCGAAGCGCATGCCCCGTCAAGCCGGCGCTTGCCCCGACGACAAAACCAAGAATCGAGCCGGCAGGGCCGCCCAGCGAGCCGATGAGCGCACCTGTCGCCGCGCCGATCGTCGTGCCCCAGAAGGACCGCGATTGCCGCTCGAGAACGGACAACTTGCCGTCGGTGCGCTTTTCCACCACGACGCCGCTGTGGATCGTGAATCCTTGCCCTTTTTCTGCGTAGTCCTTGAAATCCTGACACGCTTTTTCGGCGATAGCGGCATTATTGAAAATGGCGACGATTAGATTGTTGGCCATGACGTATCAACTCTGGTTCCGAATCTCTTCAGGGTAGGTGGTAGTCGACTGAAAATCTAGTGCGATGAATTTCCAATACTTCGTATCGGCACGCAAAAAATTCCCCAAAGCGGGGAACCTTGGGGATATAAGGGGGGCATTTGCATGACAATGCGGATCGCACCCACAGGTGCGGTCCGACGCGGATATTACCGCTGCTCGGGGCAACGGCGAAAGGTGGTGCAGCCAATATAAATTATCGGCTATCTGAGCGGCGTCACTCTTCTGTGTGCGGTCCTGTACGACAGCGGGAATTCTCGCTGATGCCCGCTCAAGTCAGCTGATAAGGACGAACGGGCGCAACCGGATCGGGTACGGGGCATCCGCACAGCTCGAGAACGGAGCGTTCAATATTGCGCGACATTGCGTCGAGTGCGAGCGCGTTGGGCGCAACGCTGAACGGATCGGCGACTTCGCTCGCAATCGCTTCGAGCGCAATCAGCGTATAGGCAATGAAAACGCACAGTAGCGGCGTAAAAAATTCAGTGGAGTCTACGAGCCCAAAAGGCAGCAAGACGCAATAGGCGTAGACGGTACGATGGAGCAGCACGTTATAGGCAAACGGAATCGGCGTCGAGGCGATGCGTTCGCAGCCACCCAATGCTTTGCCCAGCTCGTCGAGTTGGGCGTCGAGCATCCACAGCTTCGTATCGGGTGTATGAATGCGATGCTGCGGGATCGAGAGTTCGCGTCGCATTTCGTTGAGAATGGCCATTGGTCGATAGATCTGGCCGCACATCATCTGAGCCTGCTCGCGTCCAAGCAGGCGCTGAAAATCCTGCGTTGGATCGGTGCCGCGCAACTCATGCTTGACTGCGTACACGAATGCGATTGTCTGCTGCGCGATGCGCAAGGTATCGACGCGTTCCGGAATGTAGCAAAGCATTTGCGAAGTCAGCGCGCGCGAAGCGATCAGCAAATTGCCCCAGAGATGCCGCGCTTCGTTGAAGCGCTCATAGCTGGCATTGTTCCGAAACGCGAGGAAGATCGCCAGGGCGACGCCGAACAGCGTGAAGGGCGCGGTGTTGAGCGGAATCTTTTCTCCAAACACCTTCCCGTGTGTGAAGACCGCGAGCGTACTCACGACTGCCATGAAGCACAGTTGGGGAATGATTGATGACAGTACGGATCCGTTCCAGACGAACAGCAGCCGAAACCAGTTTTCCCGTGGCCGGACGATCATGATGGCCTTTATTATCTGAAGTATTGAAGTACTGTTGCTCGCTCGCAATGCGTGCGTGATGTGTTCGTGTATTCTCGCTGGCGCATGCGGAGTCCTTCAGGCCATGCATGCGCCGGGTCTCGCGCCCTTCAGTGATAGCCGTGGTCGCCTTCGCGAACCTTGCCCCGGAACACGCGATATTGCATGGCGTTGTAGACGATAATGACCGGCAGCACGATGACCGTGCCCACGAGGGCGAACAGCTGGCTCGAATGGCTGGACGACGCGTCCCAGATCGTGAGCGAGGGCGGAACAATGTACGGCCAGATGCTGATGATCAGTCCGGTGTAGCCCAGAAAGCAGATCGCCAGCGAGAGCAGGAAGGGCATCGCTTCGTGGCGGCGGTTCAGCGAGCGATAGATGCCCAACGTGCACAGCACCACGAGAACGGGTACCGGCAGGAACCAGGCGAGGTTGCCGCTGAAGAACCAGCGCTGTCGCACGGAGGGCAGGCCCAGCACCGTCCAGAGGCTGACGATGGCGATTGCCAGGAGCAGCACTGCAAGGAGCGGACGCATCACCTCGCGCATCTTGCGCTGCAGCTCGCCGTCGGTCTTCAGGATCAGCCAGCCGCAACCGAGTGTGGCATACGTGAGCAACACGCCGAAACCGCAGAACACACTAAACGGCGAGAACCAGTCGAAGGGATCGCCCGCGAACCTGTCGTCGACAATCTTGATGCCTTGCAACAGCGATCCGAGCGTGATGCCCTGGCACATTGCGGCGAGCGCCGAACCACCGATAAACGCAAGATCCCACGCATGTTGCGTACGTGTGGCCTTCGCGCGCAACTCGAAGGCCGCTCCGCGGAAAATCAGGCCGACGACCATGAGAATCAGTGGCATGTAGTTGGCGGGCAGCAATGTCGAATAGACCACGGGAAAGGCGCCATATAGACCGGCGCCGCCCAGCACGAGGAACGTTTCATTGCCGTCCCACACCGGTGCGACGGTGTTGAGCATCACCTCACGTTCGGCTTTTCCTTCGAAGAACGGGAATAGCAGGCCGATGCCCAGATCGAAGCCGTCGAGCATGACATAGATGAAAACACCGAGTCCGATGATGGCGGCCCAGATCACAGGAAGATCGATTTGCATGGCCTCAGTCCCCCACCACTGCGTCGAGTGCACGATTGTGCAGTCCCGGATACTTGAGCGATTCGACACTTTCGACGCCGGTAGCCGGTCCTTTCTTCATCATCTTGAGCATGTAGTAGACGCCTGTTCCGAAGACGAGGAAATACACGATCACGAAGATCAGCAACGAAACGCCGGCTTGCTGCGCGCCGATGGGCGACACCGAATCGATCGTGCGCACGATGCCATACACGGTCCATGGTTGCCTGCCCACTTCGGTGGTGATCCAGCCGGCCAGCAGCGCGAGGATGCCGGACGGTCCCATGCAGAATACGAACCACTGAAACCAGCGCGCTTCATAAAGTCGTCCGCCGCGACGCAGAAAGAGTGCGACCAGGGCGGTCAGCAGCATGAGCATGCCGAGTCCGGCCATGATGCGAAACGTCCAGAAAATGATGGGCGAAAATGGTCGATCCTCCGGTGGAAACTCCTTGAGCCCGCGAATTTCGCCATTCCAGCTATGCGTGAGAATCAGGCTGCCGAGATGCGGTACCCTGATCGCGTAACGTGTCACTTCCGCATTCATGTCCGGAAAGCCGACCAGATTGAGCGCCGTGCCGCCGTGCTCGGTTTCCCAGAGTCCTTCAATCGCGGCGATCTTCGCCGGCTGATACTCGCGCGTATTGAGGCCGTGCGCGTCGCCGACCAGAATCTGAATGGGTGCGAGGAAAAGCAATATCCACAGCGCCATCGAGAAGCTGCGCTTGACCGGCACGTCGCGCCGCCCCTGCAGCAAATGCCACGCGCCGCAGGCGGCCACGATAAACGCAGCGACGATAAAGGCCGCGATGGTCATGTGCGCGAGCCGGAACGGGAACGAGGGATTGAAGATCACCTTGAACCAGTCCACCGGCACAATGCGGCCATTCTGAATGGCATAACCCTGCGGTGTTTGCATGAAGCTGTTCGACGAGAGAATCCAGAATGTCGAAATGAGCGTGCCGACCGCGACCATGAGCGTGGCGAAGAAATGGGCCTTCGGGCTCACGCGGTTCCAGCCGAACAGCATGACGCCGAGAAAGCCCGCCTCCAGGAAGAAAGCAGTCAAGACTTCATAGGTCAGCAGCGGCCCCGTGATATTGCCCGCAATCGTCGAGAATCCGCTCCAGTTCGTGCCGAACTCGTAAGCCATCACGACGCCTGAAACTACGCCCATGCCGAATCCCACCGCAAAGATCCTGGACCAGAAGCGGTACATGTCCTTGTAGGCCGCATCGCCCGTGAGCAGAAGCCGCCATTCGAGCACGGCGAGAAAACTCGCCATGCCTATGCTGATCGCCGGAAATACGATATGAAACGAAACGGTAAATGCGAACTGCAGCCTGGCGAGATGAAATGCGTCGAAAATATCCATGATTCTTTTGCGCTCCTGGTGACGACTGCATCTGCATGCCAGAGACTTTCCGGCCGGCAAGACGGGGCGCCCGGCCGGACGACCGGAATGGAAAGCGACTAGGTCCCCGCCGCGCGCGCCACGCGCACGGGGACAGACTTGTACGAGGGTGTTCCGCTCTCCTTGTCGATATAGTCGAGCGGAACAAGCACGTTGGCTTCCGGGTAATAAGCGGCTACGGAACCGCGCGCGATGCTATACACGATTGCGGTGATGTTCTTCAAGCGCAGCGTGCGGCCCGACGTGACCGTTTCGATGTCGACCAGATCGCCGTGCTCGATGCCGTACGCGGCCATGTCGTCTCCGTTCATGAAGAGCACGTCGCGGCGGCCAAACACGCCGCGGTAGCGGTCGTCCATCGCGTAAATTGTCGTGTTGTACTGATCATGGCTGCGAATCGTGATTAGCCGCAGCACATTCTCTGCGCCCAACACGTCGGCATCTTCCCTCACGCCCCCATAGACGGAGAATTCGGCCTTGCCCGATGGCGTGTGCCACTGCCGTTCGGTTGGCGGGAGCGGCAAGCGGAATCCGCCCGGAACACGAATGCGCCGGTTGAAGTCCTCGAAGCCGGGAACCGTCTGCTCGATCAGATCGCGGATCTTGTCGTAGTCGGCGATGAGTTCCATCCACGACACTTTCGTATTGGGCATCGTGGCGCGCGCCATGCCTGCAACGATCGCGGGTTCCGAGCGAAGCTGGTCGGAAGCGGGCGTGAGCTTGCCGGACGATGCATGCACCATGGACATCGAATCTTCCACCGTGATGGATTGGCGTGCGCTGCCTTGCATGTCGAGTTCCGTTCGGCCGAGGCACGGAAAAACATAGGTTTCCTTCGAAACGAGCAGGTGCGTACGATTGAGTTTTGTGCCGATGTGGACGCTCAAGTCGAGCGCAGCCATCGCGGGAAACGACTGCTCGGAGTCGGGCAGCGCCACCGCGAAATTGCCTCCGAGACAGAGCAGTGCCTTGGCCTTGCCGTCGATCATCGCTTGCATGGCTTGCACGGCGTCGTGACCGTGTTCTTCCGGCGGCGTGAAACCGCAGGCGTTCTCGATCAGCTTGAGGAACGCTTTCGACGGCTTCTCGGTGATGCCAACGGTGCGATTGCCTTGCACATTCGAATGGCCGCGCAGCGGACAAATGCCGGCGCCGGGCTTGCCAAAATTGCCACGCAGCAACAGTAGATCCGCAATCAGGCGCACGTTGGCGGTGCCTTTGTTGTGCTGGGTGACGCCCATGCCGTACGTGACGATCGTCGCGTTCGATTTCGCGTAGGCGAGTGCCACATGCTCGAGATCGGGGCGCGTGAGGCCGCTGGCCTTCTCGATATCTTCCCATGAGGTCGCTTCGAGATCGGCGGCGAAAGCGTCGAAGCCTTCGGTATGCTGCGCGATGAACGCCTTGTCGAGTACCCCGCCTTGCTCCGCCTCCATTTGCAGCAACACTTTCATGACGCCCTTGAGTGCGGCTGCGTCGCCGCCGGCGTCCAGCTGGAAGTAGGTGGACGCAATGCGGGTCGAGCCGAACGTCGCCATTTCAATCATGCTCTGCGGATCGGCAAAGCGCTCGAGCGCGCGCTCGCGCAGTGGATTGAACACGATGATGGGCACGTTGCGTCGCGAAGCTTCGTGCAATGTGCCCATCATGCGCGGATGATTCGTGCCCGGGTTGTGGCCGATGGAAATAATCAGCTCGGTCGAATCGAAATCTTCGAGCGAGACGGTCCCTTTCCCGATGCCGATCGATTGCGGCAGGCCAACGCTGGTCGGCTCGTGGCACATGTTCGAACAATCGGGGAAATTGTTCGTTCCATACTCGCGCGCGAATAGCTGGTACAGAAACGCGGCCTCGTTGGAGGCTCGCCCGGACGTGTAAAACTCGACCTGATCCGGTGAGAGAGCGCGCAGGATTTCGCCGATGCGTGCAAACGCGTCTTCCCAATCGACGGCGCGAAATGTGTCGCTTGCGCGGTCGTAGACAAGCGGATGGGTGAGCCTGCCCATGTCTTCGAGTTCGTAGTCCGTCTTCTGCAGTAACGAAGTGACCGTGTTCGCAGCGAAGAATTCCGGTGTCACCCGCTTCGTCGTGGCTTCCCAGGTCACGGCCTTCGCACCGTTCTCGCAGAACTGGAAGGTGGAACGATGCTCCTTGTCTGGCCACGCGCAGCCGGGACAATCGAAGCCGTCGGGTTGATTGGTGCGCATTAGCGTAATCGGCGCCTCGACGCTTTCCATTTGATCGTGAATCGCCTGTGCGGTGGCTTTGAGCGCGCCCCATCCACCAGCGGGGCCAGTGTAGGGATGAACGCCGGGCACATCACGTAGTTTCGTCATGGGAAACTCCATTGGGTTTTCTACGCATGCAGCGCAACGCCGGAGCAACGCTCCACCGGGACCGCACCGGTCTGAGCATTGCTATCTAGCGTGTCACGGTTGATTCTAGGCAATCCCGAATTCGGGACAAGAATTAAATTCTCAGGGTTGAATTTTTATTTTCCCGTTGTGTTTATTTGAATATTTCGATCTCTGATCTTGAACGCGCACATTCGCGTGAAGGCTGTCGATGCGAAGTGCGAATTGGAGTGGAGCGAAAATTCACCACCTCATTCTAGGGACGCAGCGCGTTGCCGTGAACTGTCGGCGAGCCGATATTAGCTATCGGACATACAGCCTGAATACGGCAGCCGCGAGCCGATGAAACACGCCTTGCTGCTGCCTGCGCCTTCGCGGCAGGTGTTGCCGCGCATCATCAGTAAGCTATTGAGCAGGTGGACGGTTTGCGCGCAACGCTTGTGCTGCGCGATGTCCATACCCCAGGTCGCAACGACGCGCCCGGCGTTTGCGTAGATACGCGCGAGGCCTTCGATGTCCTCGCGCGCAACGCCGGACTTCGCTTCGAGAAGCGGCCAGTTTTCCTCGCGCAGATCCTCTGTGAAGTCGCTGAAGCCGAGCGTATGCCGCTTGATGAAGTCGATATCGATCACGCGCTCGGCGCCGTTCGCGAGCGCTTCGTCATCGAGCTCAATCAGCCGTTTGGCGACGCCCTTGATGAGTGCGAAGTCGCCGCCGAGTTTCGTTTTGATGAACATGGGTGCGATTCTGCTGTTACCGAACCTGATCTTTTCGACCGCACGCTGCAGACTCGTGAAGCGTGCGGGGCTGCGCCCGTGCAGGAGATTCACCGAAACGAAGACCGCGCCGCGCAGCGACGCCTTGCGCAACACGCGGAGCATGTGCGGAAGACGGGTCGCGGGAATCTGCCCAAAGACGATGATGGTGTCCGCGACTTCGAAGTCGATCGGCGTGAACGCGCCGTGCCACGCAGCCGGCCCGCAGCCGCCGATCGTCGCGCCCCGGCTCGCGGCGGGGTGGTGATACGCCTCGTTTGTTTCCTTAGACCCGGACTTGTCCATTACGCTTCGCTCCACGGATGTCACGCGTATCCCCGGGGTATTGCCCATGAGGGAGGCGCTGTATCTGGTCATGTGCAAGCGTAAGAGCTAAGGGCCACCCCCAGGACACACAGAACCGGCCTGCAACTTAGAGTACAGTTTCGCGCACGGCAGTACACTGCATCCGCTGTGCTGTGAGCGGCCACCGGGGAGACGGCAGTGAAACTCTATGAAAAGCTCGCGGACGACATCGAGACCCTGATTCGTAAGGGCGTGTACCGGCCGGGCGACCGCGTGCCGTCGGTGCGTCAGGCCAGCCAGCAGCACCGCATCAGCATCACCACGGTCATTCGAGCGTATTTGCTGCTGGAAAGCCGCGGCGTGCTGGAGAGCCGCCCGCAGTCCGGCTATTTCGTGAGCGTGCGTGCGGGCGCAGGCGGCGCGCAGTCGGATGAATTGCGCACGAGCCGGCCGATTGCCGTGTCGGCAACCGTGGACGTGAGCCGCCTCGTGCTGTCTACCTTGCGCTCCATTGGCACCGACGACGCCGTGCCGCTGGGCTCGCCGTATCCCGACCCCCAGTTTTTTCCTTACGAAAAACTCAACCGCTACGCGGCGGCCGCAGGACGCAGGAAGTCGCTTTGGGGCGTGACCAATGCGCTGCCGCCGGGCACCCCGGAACTGATCCGCCAGATTTCCCGGCGCTACCTCGAGAACGGCATGGCCGTGGACCCCAACGAGATCATCGTGACAGTGGGTGCGACGGAGGCGATCAATCTGTGTCTGCAGGCAGTCGCCAAACCGGGCGACGTGATCGCCGTGGAGTCGCCCACGTTCTATGCCATGCTGCACGCTATCGAGCGCTCGGGCATGAAGGCGATCGAAGTCGCGACGCATCCCGAGTACGGCATCGAAGTGCAAGCACTTGCGAAGATCATCGAGTCAGGGCCGATTGCCGCTTGCATGGTGATGCCGAATTTTCAGAATCCACTCGGCTTTCAGATGCCCGATGAGCGCAAGCGCGAACTCGTCGAGCTGCTCGCGAAGGCCGAGATTCCGGTGATCGAAAACGGCGTTTATAACGAACTGTATTTCGGCGATTCGCATCCCACCACACTGAAATCGTATGACAAGAAAGGCATGGTGCTGCACTGCGGTTCGTTTTCGAAGAGTCTGACCGCGGCGTATCGTATCGGCTGGGCGTTGCCGGGACGCTATCGCGACGAGGTCGAAAAGCTGAAGTTCCTGAATACGCTGACGACTTCGGTGATTCCTCAACTGGCGATTGCCGAATACCTGGAGCGCGATGGCTACGAGCACCATTTGCGGCGTATCCGCAAAAATTACGCGCAGCAGGCCAATTTGATGAAGTCCATGGTCACGCGCTTCTTTCCGGCAGGCACGCGCACGTCGACGCCGATGGGCGGGTACGTGCTATGGATCGAGTTGCCGGCGAAGGTGGATTCGATGGAGCTTTACCAGTTCGCCCTGGCGCGCGGCATCACGATTGGACCCGGTCATATGTTTTCCGTGTCGGACAGCTATCGGAACTTCATCCGGCTCAATTACAGCACGCCTTGGTCGCCGGAAATCGAGCAGGCGATCATCACGGTCGGTAGACTAGCGGCGTCGTGTGCGCGCTAGATGAAGGAGGGCGTCCAGGATGCGCGGCCGACCACGGGCATAGAAAGCGCCGTGACCGTCTGGCGCGCTCAGAGGAGCGACGGATTCCTCTGAAGTAGACGTGCATGCGTGCACCACTACTTCTTCATCATGGCCATAACGAGAAAGTGAAATGGCAGCGTGAGTAGAACGGTCGCACCGAAACCGACGCACCAGAGAATGGCAATCCACTTCAAGTCGTGCAGAAAACGATGCCGCCGATCACTTGATTTACGCGCCACGATTGACTCCCGTTGGTCGCCCGAAGTTTCATTATGGCACCGGCACGCGGGCGATCAATATGCATTGAACCCAGCAGTTATGAGATTGTCAACGTCAAACGAGCGATTTCAGGTATCGGGAAATGCGGCGGCCAATTCTATTTCAGTCGTGGCATAAACTGTGCGTACGATGCGCGGTCCCACTGCTCGCGCGAAGTGGCGTGCATAACAACATGGCGGCGAACGTTTGAAGCGTCTACTGCATCCATGAACCGGGATGCGTTGGGAATCGCAGGGTGGATGACGATCAAGAGGTTACCCCATGGCCATCGACTTCACGTTTTCAATGAAGGTCTTTTCGGCACTCTTTGCGATCATGAATCCGATCGCGAATATCCCGGTGTTCCTTTCGTTGACCGAAGGGCTGTCCGATGGAAAGAAGCGGGCCGTTGCGGCCACAACCTTTATCGGCGTGACGATAGGTTGTGTCGTTTCCGTCACGCTCGGCGAGGCGATTCTCAAGGTGTTTGGGGTCAGCATCGACGATTTTCGTCTCGCGGGTGGACTGCTCGTATTGCTGATCGCGCTGGATATGGTGCATGGCTCGTCAAGCGCCCAGCACACGCCGCGGCAAGGCGAACTCGGGGAGAGCGGCTATGATCAGGACGTGGCGATCTTCCCGCTGACGACGCCTCTTCTTGTCGGCCCTGGCACGATCGCCACGCTGGTGGTGTTCGGGCACGCTGCTGCCGCCAACGGGGAGATCGCGAGCCTCGCTACGGGGCTGATCGTGTTTCTCGCGTTGCTGGCTGCCGCGTTGTTTTCCGCGCCATACCTCGGGCGCTTTCTGTCCGTCAAGGTGATGGCGATTGCCAGTCGCTTGATGGGTATGATACTTGCAGCCATCGCGGTCGAAATGATGGTCGCAAGCTTGACGGCGATCTTCAAAGGGTTGGTCCACTAGCTCGCAGTGTCATCGATGGGTCTTTGGGAGAATCGACATGACGGATCAGATATTGAGCGAAGCGTTCATCGAGAGTCAGCGTCAGCGCTTGCTGGCGATGCAGCGCGAGGTGCTCGGCGGCGAAGAAGGGACGATTGCGGCAGAGCGCAATCAGGAAGAGGAGACCGGCGAGGAGGCAAGGGAAGCCGAGGACGATGCCCAGAGAATCGAGCAGGACGTCGCCAATCAGGCGCTGCGCAACGTGAACGATCATAGAATCGCCGACATCCAGCGTGCGCTCGAAAAAATCGCCGAAGGCACTTATGGATATTCCGACAAAAGCGGCGATCCTATTCCCATTGAACGTCTGAAGATATTGCCCGAGGCAATCCTCACGGTGCAGGAGGAAAGCGAGCGCGAGGCCGGCCGGTGACTGGCCCGCTTTTCACGCTGCATAACGCGAAGGGAAAATGCCCGGGATCACCCTGCAAGGCTGCCTAGAAACTTTCGCGCCGGGGCGAAGAACGTCACGCCGGTCGCAGCCTTTGAGAAGTCGAGAATCCGGTCGTGAAGCGGAGGCGGATCGCCGATAAACATGCGCTCGAGCATTTTTTCGATCACCCATAGATGGCGCGAATAGCCAATGAAATACGTGCCATACTCGCCACGCCCCGGCGCGGCGAATGGCATGTTGTCGCGCAGGATGTCGTGCTCCCCGTCCGCGTCTTCGATCGTGCAGAGCGTCTTATGTGACTTCTGGCCCGCCGTCGCGTCCGGCAATTCCACATTGTCGAATTTTCTTCGGCCGATGATGGCTTCTTGCGTCTGCAAGCTTTGTGCGCGCCAGGCGGCCATGTCGTGCAAATATTTCTGAGTCACGACGTAGCTGCCGCCCGCATAATCCGGGTCCTCCTCTGCAACGATCGTCGCGGCGGGCAGATCCAGGCCGTCGGGATTCGCGGTGCCGTCGACGAATTCCAGCAGATCGCGTCCGTCGAAATAGCGGAATCCCGCGACATCGTCAACGACATCGACCGCGGCACCCAAGGCTTCAAGGAGAATTCTTTCAAATTCGACGACGACATCCATCGATGCCGCGCGTATGTGATAAAGCAGATCGCCCGCAGTCGCGACTGCGGTGTGCGTCGCGCCCCGCACTTCCTGGAACGGTTTGAGTTCCTTCGGCAGCGGCTTTCCGGTAAGCGGCCCCCACGCGCGATGTGAGATCCCCACGTTACAGGTGAGGAGGCCGCCATTGGCTCGGATCCGGACGTCCTTGACGAGATCATCGGTGCTGGCCACGACCGATTGAGCGACGGCGATGGACGCGTCGTCGTCCTTGACGACGAGCACAAGAAAAGCTGCGGCCGCAGAGAGGGGAGCGTCGATCGATTGCGGTTCGGTGGCTGCCGCTTGCGCGGATGCGTTTGGCGAAGTTGGCGAGTTCAAGGGCGCCTCCTGCGGCGCGGTGAGCATAGTTGAAAAGCGCAGTACGTCTGCTTCCAGCACTTTCACGATAGCACCGAAGCGATTTATTCATTTCCGGATTCGACATCGCTTTTCCGATGTTATGCATCGGAAGAAGGCGTATTTCTTTCGTTTCCTGTTTCTGATAGTTAAAGAATGGCGATGGGTCCGTTGCCTTGACAGGCACGCGCCAATCGCCTTTGATGGATGGACGGCCCGCATTGGGCCGACCGGACAGGCTGGGAGCCGCACGTGTCAATCACCCGCCACACAATCATGTGGGACGCCGCCATCGAAGCGCTCGAGCGCGCCGCGCGCCTGCATCGGCAATTTTTCCGGCTTGCAGGCCAGCATGAGCGGGTGCCGGTATGGGAGCCGCCTGTTGAAGTCTTCGAGCATGATGGTTTGCTCGCGATCGTCGTGGCGTTACCTGGCGTGGCGCCCGATCTGGTGAACTTGAATCTCGAAGGCAGCACGCTGGTCGTGGCTGCCGAGAGGGCATTGCCGCGCGCCCTGGCGGGAGGAACGGTCCATTGCCTCGAAATTCCCTATGGCCACTTCGAGCGGCGCATCCAGCTTCCGGCTGGCCGCTATCGCCTGGTGCGGCGTGACGCGGAACACGGTTGCCTGTCGCTGGACTTCGAGAGGCTGGATTGAACCCAGTGCGCACCGGCGCATCGAGGAACGAAGATGAGCACGGACAGCGAAAGTGATGCCCCTGATTCCGCGCCGCCGGACACGCAAGCCGCTCCGACGCCAGCCGTGCCCAAGGACAGCCTGATCCTGCTGCCGGTCCGCAATGCGGTGCTGTTTCCGGGCATGGTGATCCCCCTGACGGCGGCACGTGGGCAGGCCAAGGAAGACGTGCAGGCAGCCGTCAGGCGCCAGCAGCCTCTTGGCATTGTGCTGCAACGCGATCCGCAGGAGCAGGACCCGCCCTTCGATGGCCTGAACTCGATAGGCACGTTGGCAAACGTGCTGCGCTATGTCACGAGTCCCGACGACGGCGCGCACCACCTGATATGCCAGGGTGTGGAGCGCTTCCGCCTGATCGCACCCGTGGAGGGTCTCGGGTTCCGGGCCGCCCGGGTGGACATGCTGCCCGACAGCGCGCAAGGCAATTCGGCAATCGACGCGCGCGCATTAGTCCTGAGGCAACGCGCAGGGGAAATGATAGGACTGCTTCCGAATGCCGGGGCGGAGCTCGTGAAGGCACTGGACGCGATCGAGGCGCCGGGGCTGCTCGCCGATACCGTGGCCGGCTTGCTCGATATTCCCCCGGAGCGCAAACAGGACATCCTCGCAACGCTCGATGTCTGCAAGCGGCTGGACAAAGTGCTGGACGCCGTCGCTGGACGAATCGAAGTGCTGCGCCTGTCGCACGATATCGATGAGCAAACGCGCGGGCGACTCGACAAGCGTCAGCGTGAAATGATGTTGCGCGAGCAACTGCAGACAATTCAGCGCGAACTCGGCGAAACGGGGGAAGCCGGGGAAGAGGCCCGCAAGCTGGGCGATGCCATTGCCGCTGCCCATATGCCGCCGGATGTCGAGACGCACGCTCGCAAGGAACTCGCCCGGCTGGAACGCACGCCTGAGGCATCCTCCGAATACTCAATCACGGTCAGTTATCTGGAATGGCTCACTGAACTGCCTTGGGTGCTGGCGCCCGAAGCGCCCATCGACATCGCGCAGGCGAGGCGAATCCTCGACGATGCGCACTTTGGTGTGGACAAGGTCAAGCACCGCATCCTCGAATATCTAGGCGTAAAGAAGCTCAATCCACTCGGCAAGGCGCCGATTCTCTGCTTTCTCGGGCCGCCGGGCGTGGGCAAAACATCGCTGGGGCAGAGCATCGCACGCGCGTTGGAGCGCCCCTTCGTGCGCGTCAGCCTGGGCGGCGTTCATGATGAATCGGAAATTCGTGGCCATCGAAGAACGTATATCGGAGCGATGCCGGGCAATATCGTTCAGGCCATCCGCAAGGCGGGTGCGCGCAATTGCGTCATGCTGCTGGACGAACTCGACAAGCTAGGTCATGGGGTGCATGGCGATCCGGCCGCGGCGATGCTCGAGGTTCTGGATCCTGAGCAGAATGCCTCGTTCCGGGACAATTACCTTGGGGTGCCGTTCGACCTGTCCGCTGTCGTATTCGTGGCCACGGCCAATCAGCTTGAAAGCATTCCCGGGCCGCTGAGAGACCGCCTCGAGTTTCTGGATCTGCCCGGATACACCGAGGCCGAGAAGTTTCAGATCGCCCAGCGCTTCCTGGTTCCGCGCCAGTTAAAAGAGTGCGGACTCACTGCCGACCGGTGCGAGCTGACCGACGGAGCCCTGAGGTCCATCATTCGCGACTACACGCGTGAAGCAGGGGTTCGCAGCCTGGAGCGGAAGATCGGCGCAGTGTTTCGGTATGTGGCGTTGCGCGTTGCGGAGAGTCCGTCCACGCGTGAACGCATCGACGCCGACCGCTTGACGTCGATACTCGGACACCATCGCTTCGAGCGCGAGGTGGCCATGCGCACGAGTTTGCCGGGTGTGGTGACCGGGCTGGCATGGACACCCGTTGGCGGCGAATTGCTCTTCATTGAAGCCAGCAGTACACCGGGCGCAGGCAGGCTGGTGCTGACCGGGCAATTGGGAAACGTCATGAAGGAGAGCGCCCAGGCCGCGCTGACCTTGGTGAAGTCGAAGAGCGAAGTGCTGAAGATCGATGGTGCGAGCTTCGACAAGCGTGACATTCATGTTCACGTGCCGGCTGGAGCGGTACCCAAGGACGGTCCCAGTGCTGGCGTGGCGCTCTTCATTGCGATCGCGTCTCTCATGATGGGACAACCCGTGCGCAGCGACTGCGCGGTGACGGGCGAGATCAGCCTGCGCGGCGTCGTCCTGCCGGTAGGCGGTATCAAGGAAAAAGTACTTGCGGCGCTGCGCGCGGGTATCCATACGGTTTTGCTACCTGCCCGAAACGCCGCGGACCTGGAAGACATCCCCGCCGATGCGCGAAGCCAGTTGCACTTTGTGCTGCTGGAAACGGTCGACGACGCCATGCGCGAGCTGATCGAGGCCAGAACGTAAGGCCTAGCCGATTGGTGTGGTGGAATCGCCAGCGAGCAGCAATTGGGGGAGTTGTGAAAATGACCAGCTTTCCCCCGCGCGATCGAATATCCAGACCACGTCGAACCGGTCATCCGGCCATGCTGCAGGGACCGTGGGCGCGCGAGGGAGGTGTCCAATGAGCGGGGGCAGCACTTTGTGCTCCCACGCTATCAACACGACGCCCGCTCGAGTGAGTACGTCCGTCATGAGCGCTCGGCCGTCGTCTTTCAGGTAGGTGTCGACATAATCCACCTGCGACGCCACACGCAGCAGCGAGACAAGGGGCGTCACAGTCTGCATCGAACGCTTGCTCTTGCTGGAAGGACCGGCTCCCGCCGCGAATACGGTAGCGGGTTTGAGTTGCGCTGCGTGCGCTTTCTCAATCGGGCAGAAGAATCGCGCCAAAGCGCCGGCACGCTGCCAACCGCGAACGCAAAGACTTTCTGCGTCGGGTTTGCCGTCTGCTTCGATCCCGATACCCTCATCGGGTGTGGGCTTCTCCGCGTGCCGGATAAACATGATCCTATCGGGTCGCATGTTGCCTCTCGGTTGCTGTCGAAACACGGCATATACGTTACCGGGCGAGGCAGTGTATTGCACGGTTTCCAGAAATGGGTTCGCCATTCGCCCGGAATCCAACTCCTCGCGCGACGATAGCACCTGAAGCGATGCGGTTGCGGCTGGCAGGCAAGCCATGAACGCGTAGTCGCCAGGCGTCCTGAAGATATTCCATAGATGAAACGCGGATACATCAATGAATTAAAAGGAACGGGGTTTCAATCGGCTTGAATGCCGGAAATCGCGAAAATTCAAAGCCCCGGCGCTAATATTCCCGGTTTCGTCAGATGAATATCCGGGCCCAATGAAAGAGACGAACGGCAACCAATTTGGGCCGTCGCGCCATTGCCGCGCATTTTCGGCGCGCCAAGAATTCCACTCATCGCCAACCGCTTCTCATGCGGCAAAAAAAGCGGCGATTCTTGGGAGACAGCGCATGCAATTCACACTGAACGACCAGCTCTTCGAGTTCGAAGGCGATCCGGATACGCCCTTGCTCTGGGTGATACGCGAGGCCGCGGGCTTGACGGGGACGAAGTACGGCTGCGGCATCGGCGCATGCGGCGCCTGCACCGTGCATCTCGAAGGCGAGGCCACGCGCTCGTGCGTGCTGCCTGTCTCGGCGGTGGCGGGCCGCCGCATCACGACCATCGAGGGCCTTGCGCCGCAAACCTCGCATCCGGTGCAACAGGCCTGGATCGCGAAAGACGTGCCGCAATGCGGCTACTGCCAGTCCGGCATGGTGATGGCCGTTGCCGCACTGCTCAAGCAGCATCCGCATCCCACCGAGGCGCAGATCGACCAGGGCGTGACGAACCTGTGCCGCTGCGCGACCTATCACCGAATTCGCGAGGCTATTCATGTCGCAGCGAATGCCTGAGCGCGTGCACGGTGCGGGCGCGCCGCAACGCGATAGCCGCCGCGACTTCCTCAAAACCGGCCTCGCGATTGCGGGCTGCCTGGTGCTGCCGCTCGCGTTCGGCGAGCAGGTGAGCGCAGCGGAGGACGGGACGCGCTTTCGCGAGATCAACGACTGGGTGCGTATCGATCCGGACGGCCACACGATCATCGGGCTTTCGCAGGCCGAAGTGGGGCAGGGTGTCTACACCGGGTTGCCGCAGGTCCTCGCCGATGAAATGGATGCCGACTGGCGGCGCGTGAGCGTGCAGTTCGTGACGGGGCGCGACGCCTATCGCATCGCGGCGGCGAACGAGCATCCGCAGCAGTTCGTGGGGGCTTCGATGTCGGTCACGATGTTCACGCAACGTTTGCGCATCGCGGGCGCGCAGGCGCGCGAGGTGTTTCTCGCGGCTGGCGCGCGGCGTCTTGGTGTACGGCCCACGCAGTGCGCGACGAAAACGGGCCGCGTGATTCATCTGCAAACGGGGCGCTCGGTCGGCTACGGCGAATTGCTCGCCGACGCGGCGAAACTGCCGCTGAATCCACAGCCGCGGCTGAAGGCCGAGTCGGCGCGCACGCTCATTGGCCAGCCGTTGCACAAGCTCGACGCACCGGCCAAGGTAAACGGCAGCGCGGTATTCGGCATCGACGTGCAGGTGCCCGGCATGCTGACCGGTGCGGTGAAAATGTCGCCCACGCTCAACGGCAAGCCGGTCGCCGTGCGCAACCGCGATACGGTGCGCGCGCTGGCGGGCGTCGTCGAGGTGGTGCAGGCGAAGGACGCCGTGATCGTCGTGGCGAATACGTATTGGCAGGCCAAAAAAGCTTGCGATGCGCTCGACGTGCAGTGGGAGGACGGTCCTCTGCCAGCCGACGGCGCGACGATACTCGCACAGCGCAAAGCCGCGCTGATGTCGTCGAATGCAGTGGTGGCCACGCGCATTGGCGACGCGAGCGTGCGGTTCGACGCCGCGCAAAGCGCACACGGGCGTGTGATCGAAGCCGATTACCACACGCCCTATATCGTTCACGCCACGATGGAACCCGTGAACGCCACGGTGCATGTGCGCGAACACGAGATCGAAGTGTGGGGGCCGGTCCAGGGGCAGGACAAGGTGCGCTGGGCGCTCTCCGCTATCTTCAAGGTGCCGTCCGAGAAAGTGATTGTGAACACAACGTTTCTCGGCGGCAGCTTCGGGCGCAAGTATGTGCCCGACTTCGTGATCCACGCGGCGGTCGCCTCGAAGGCCGTAGGCCGGCCGGTCAAGGTGATCCGCTCGCGCGAGGACGATATCCGTCACGGTTTCTACCGTCCCGGCGTTTCGGCGCGCATGCGCGCGGTGCTCGGACCCGATGGTTACCCGAGCGCCATGCATCTGCGCGTGGTGGGGCAATCGCTCTACTGGTCGATCAAGCGCGACTACTTCGAAAAGGCGGGCGGCTGGGACGAAACCATGCTCGATGGCCTTTACGACCTCGGCTACTCGGTGCCGGATCTGCTCGTCGATTCGGTGAGCGTCGATCAGCAGATTCCCGTGAGCTTCATGCGCAGCGTGGGCAGCACGTCCAGCGTCTTTTTCCTCGAGAGCTTCATCAACGAGCTGGCGCACGCGGCGCGCATCGACCCGCTCGATTACCGCCGCACGCTGCTGCGCGACGACCCGCTCGCGCTGCGTGTGCTCGATCGCACGGCGGCGCGGGCGAACTGGACGCGCAAGCGCGCGGCGGGTGTGTATCGCGGCCTCGCGTACTGCCTCTATACGGGCCGTGGCGGCGCATTCACGACCTACGTCGCCACCATCGTCGAACTGCGCATGGTGGAAGGCCACGCGAAGCTCGAACGCGTGGTATGCGGTGTCGATTGCGGGCAGGCGATCAATCCCACGCTGATTCGCGAGATGGTGGAGGGCGGTATAGGCTTCGCGCTCACCAACACGTTCAAGAGCGAGATCACGTTCAAGGACGGCGCGGTCGTACAGGAGAACTTTGCCGACTACCCGCTCCTGTATCTCTCGCAGATGCCGAGGATCGAGGTGGAGATCGTGGAGAGCGACCGTGCGCCGCAAGGCTGCGGCGAGGTGGCACTGCCGCCGGTCGCGCCCGCCGTGGCTGCTGCGCTTCATGAAGCGACGGGCGCCCGCTTGCGCACCATGCCGCTCGATCAGACGCTCGCCTGACATCGAATCCTTGTTTCATCCCCACAGCAAAGGCTTTTAATCATGATTCGTATTCCTTATTTCATCGCGCCACTCGCAATGGCAGTGCTCACCCAGAGCGCGTTGGCCGAGCCCGCCGTGGACATGGCACGCGCGCGCCAGATCGCCACGCAGCATGCGTGCTTCGGCTGTCACGCCGTGGACAAGAAGCTCGTGGGCCCGGCCTACCGCGACGTGGCCGCGCGCTACGCGGGCAAGCCGGGCGCGGCGGCCGCGCTCGTCGCGCATATCCAGAACGGCAGCTCCGGCAACTGGGGCGCCATACCCATGCCGCCCAACGCGATCAGCCCGGGTGATGCGCAGATCGTCGCGCAATGGATTCTCGCTGGCAGCAAGAGCGAATAACCATGCGGGTCGCGCGCAACTGAAGCAGGAGCCGGATCGCGTGGAACGCTCCGGAGTCAATTCAAATAAATAAGTATGACGAAATAATGGGTTGGAGATCGTGATGAAGAAGACCATCGTGGCAGCATCCTTCGCATTCGCCTCGGCGCTCGCGTGGGGGCAGAGCAGCGTGACGCTCTACGGCATCGTGGATACCGGCATCGAGTACTACAACAATACCGCGAAGGGCGGCTCGTTTGCCGGCATGCCCTCGCTCACTGGCGAGGTGCCATCTCGCTTCGGCCTGCGCGGCCAGGAGGACCTGGGCGGCGGCTACCAGGCCTTCTTCGTGCTCGAAAGCGGCTTTGCGCCCAATAGCGGCGCGCTCAATTACGGTGGCCGCCTGTTCGGCCGCCAGGCGAACGTGGGCGTGAGCAGCGACTACGGTACGCTCACGCTGGGCCGCCAGATGAACATGTCGATGTATGTGCTCTTCAACGCCGACGTGATCGGCCCGTCGATCCATTCGATGGCCAGCTTCGACAGCTATCTGCCGAACGCGCGCAGCGACAACGCGGTCGGCTATCTCGGCAAATTCCACGGCGTGACGATCGGCGGGACCTACAGCTTCGGCCGCGACGCAGCGGGTCCCGCGGGCCCATCGGCGACCAATTGCGGCGGCCAGCTGCCCGGCGACGCCGTGGCGTGCCGCCAGTACACGATGATGCTCGCCTACGACAACGCATGGGGCGGCGCCGCCGCGTCGTACGACGTGATGTACGGCGGCCCCGGTGCCTCGGCGCCGCTCGTGAGCAGCGCCGATACCGACAAGCGCGTGATCGTCGATGGCTACGTGAAATTCGGTTCGGCCAAGCTGGGTGGCGGCTGGATTCGCCGCAACACGGCGGCGGCGGAACATATGCAGTCCGATATCTTTTTTCTCGGCGCAGACTACTACGTGACACCGGTGTTTTCACTGGACTTCCAGGGGCTGCGCTATATTCTGCGCGAACAATCGAATTCGACGATGTTCGTCGGCCGCGCGAACTATTTCGTTTCGAAGCGCACGACGCTTTACGCATCGCTTGGCTACATGCTGAACAGTGCGCTCGCCGCCAACGCGGTAGCCGCAGCCGGCACGGTGCAGACGGGCGCGAACCAGTTCGGCGCGATGGTGGGCATTCAGCAACGCTTCTGACACGGCGCGCGCCGCGCAGCGGGATACATTCGGAGGGGACAATGGCGACGGACCTGTTGAGCGCCGCACTGGCGGATTTGCGCGCCGACGCCGTGGTAACGGGGCACTTCTCGCTCGCGGGCGCATGGGCGTTCCGCAAGCCGGCGATCGAGGGCGTGATGTTTCGCACGGGCCGGGGCGCCCCGTTTTACGTCATCGTGCAGGGCATGGAGCCGCTTTGCGTCGAGCCGGGCGATTTCGTGCTGCTGCCGCACGGGCACGAACACATACTCGCTTCCGCGCCCGATGTCCCGGCGGTTCCCTTCGACGATCTCGCTGCGCGCGCCGGCATCCGCCCGAGCTTCGACACGCCTTTGCGCCTCGAGTCGGGCCGTGGCGGCGCGGTGTGCGATCTCTACACCGGCATCGTGTTCTACCGCGAGGCCGTGCGCAATCCGCTCTTCTCGGTGCTGCCGCCGCTCATTCATGTGCGTGCCAACGACCCGGCGGTTGGACCGTGGCTCGCGGACACGCTCATGGCGTTTATCCGCGAATCGATGGCCTGCCAGCCAGGCTGGGCCGTTGCGGCCGCGCGCCTCGCCGACGTGCTGTTCGTCCAACTGCTGCGCGCGCATCTGGCCTCGGCCGTGAGTCACACGGGCTGGCTGCGCGGACTCATGGACCCGCAGATCGGCCGCGCCATCGCGCAACTGCACCGGCACCCCGAGCAGGACTGGACCGTCGAGTCGCTGGCGGCGATTGCCGGGATGTCGCGCTCGCGGTTCAGCGCGCGTTTCGTCGAGCTCGTCGAGGAAACGCCGATTGGGCATCTCACGTCTTATCGCATGTATATCGCGAGCGGCGCGCTGCGCGATTCGCGGCGCCGGCTCATCGAGATAGCCATGAGCGTGGGCTACGCTTCCGAGAAGGCGTTCATTCGCGCGTTCCGGCGCTGGGCGGGCATGGCGCCCAAGCAGTACGCGCGCAGCGTGCGCGACCCCTACGACATGGCGCTCGCTGCGGGTGCGCGCGAGAGCGAAGGCGCGTCGCACACGCTTTGAGGCTGCGGCTGCGCGTTCACAACAGCGGCAACGCGAGCCGAAGGTGCTCCGCAAACGCCGCCGTGAGGAGCGTGGGCCGCTTGCGAGCGAACCTTATCGTGATCCCAACGGCCGGCAAAGGCGGCAGCGCGGGGTCGCCATTGAGAATGGCCAGATCCGGCGGAACGGCCGTTTGCGTCATGACGGCGAAGGCTTGGCCCGAACGCACGAGCGCGGTGAGCCCCGCCAGGCTGCTGCTCGCATACGCAACGCGGTAGGCTCTGCCCGCGCGCTCCAACGCCTCGCAGGCCGCGATGTGGTCGAGCGTATCGGGATCGGAGAGCGCGAGCGGCAGCGGATCGAAGTGGGCGGCGTCGAGTTCGGGCGAACCGATCCAGACCAGTTGCTCGCGGCGGATGATCTCGTCGTCCGTGCCGCTGGCGGCCAAAGGCAGCGACACCATGGCGAGGTCGACCGCTCGCTTGTCGAGTTGTTCGAGAAGGCGCGGCGTGGGCACGCACACGACTTCCACGAGCGCATGGGGATGCTGGCTCGAGAACTGCCGCAGCAAAGAGGGGAGGAACACGGCGGCATAGTCGTCCGGGCAACCGAAGCGGATGGTTCCCGAGAGGCCCGTGCCGCACAGGTCGGCCATCGCCTCGTCGTGCAGGCGCAAGATGCGCTGGGCGTGGACCAGCAGGCGCTCGCCGGGGCTCGTGAGCGCGACCCCGCGCCCGGTGCGCTGAAACAGCGGCTGATCGACGATCTCCTCGAGCCGCTTGATCTGCTGGCTCAGCGCCGACTGGGTGCGGCCAACGCGTTCGGCCGCGCGGCTCAGCGAACGCACCTCGGCAATGACCGCGAACGAACGCAGCAGATCGATTTCCAGCGGACGGCTCACGATATTAGCCTCTCTTCTAGCTTGCATAAGAACTATTCGATTCTATAAAACCAGAGTGCCGACTAGACTGCAAGAAAAACCTGCCACCCGACAAGGAGAAGCCCGTGTCCAGGAACGACGACGAACAGTTTTGGCGCAACGCGCGGCAGCACCTGATCCGCTATGGCGGCACGTTCGAGCCGATGATCATCGAGCGCGCCCAGGGTAGCTTCGTCTACGACGCGGACGACCGCCCGATTCTCGATTTCACCTCGGGGCAGATGAGTGCCGTGCTGGGCCACAGCCACCCCGAAATCGTCTCGGTCATCAACGAATACGCGGGCAAGCTGGACCACCTGTTCAGCGGCATGCTCTCGCGGCCCGTGGTCGAACTGGCGACGCGCTTAGCCGATGTCACGCCCGCCGGGCTCGACCGGGCGTTGCTGCTGAGCACGGGCGCGGAGTCGAACGAGGCCGCCATCCGCATGGCGAAGCTCGTCACGGGCAAATTCGAAATCGTGGGCTTTGCGCAGTCGTGGCACGGCATGACCGGCGGCGCGGCTTCGGCCACCTATAGCGCAGGGCGCAAGGGCGTGGGTCCCGCGGCGGTGGGCTCGTACGCGATTCCCGCACCGTTCGCGTACCGGCCGCGCTTCGAGCGCAACGGGCAATACGATTACCTCGCGGAACTCGACTACGCGTTCGATCTCATCGACCGCCAGTCGAGCGGCAATCTCGCGGCCTTCATTGCGGAGCCGATCCTGAGCTCGGGCGGCATCATCGAACTGCCGCCGGGCTATATGGCGGCGCTCAAGCGCAAGTGCGAAGAGCGCGGCATGCTGCTGATCCTGGACGAAGCGCAAACCGGCGTTGGCCGCACCGGCATGATGTTCGCGTGCGAGCACGACGGGGTGACGCCCGACATTCTCACGCTCTCCAAGACGCTGGGCGCGGGCTTGCCGCTGGCAGCCGTGGTGACGTCCGCGCAGATCGAGGAAGCGGCGCACGAACGGGGCTTCCTGTTCTACACGACCCATGTGTCCGATCCGCTTCCCGCGGCGGTCGGCCTGCGGGTGCTGGACGTGGTGGCGCGCGACGGACTCGTTGCGCGCGCAAACATCATGGGCGACCGGTTGCGGCGCGGACTGCTCGACTTGATGGAGCGCTTCGAATGCATCGGCGATATTCGGGGGCGCGGCCTGCTGCTGGGTCTGGAGATCGTCAAGGACCGCCGCACCAAGGAGCCCGCCGATGGCCTCGGCGCGAAGATCACGCGCGAATGCATGAAGCTTGGGCTCAGCATGAATATCGTGCAGCTGCCGGGCATGGGCGGCGTGTTCCGCATCGCGCCGCCGCTGACCGTGAGCGAGCAGGAGATCGATCTCGGCGTGGAGCTGCTGGGGCAGGCGATCGCGCGTTCGCTTTGAGTCCCTGGGTCGTCGCGGCTAGACCTTGCCGCGCGACCCGCTTTGAGGCGGCGTGAGCGCACGTGCGGCGAGCGGCGTGGACATGACGATGGACGTGCGCGTCTCGCCGTAGAGGTTGATCCGTTGGATCAGGCGCTCCAGATCGGCCACGCTCGTTGCCACGAGGCGAATGACATAGGAGTCCGCGCCCGTGACGTGGTGGCATTCGAGCACTTCGGTAATCGTGCCGAGCAGCTTGAGAAACTTCGCCTTCGCGGACTGCGGCACCGTAATGCCGATCAGGGCGCAGAGGGGATAGCCGGCGGCGGCTGGATTCACGCGCGCCGTATAGCCTTCGATCACACCGGCATCTTCGAGACGTCGCACGCGTTCCGTGACCGCCGGCACCGAGAGATGCACGCGGCGAGCAAGCTCTGTATACGTCATGCGGCCGCTTTCCTGCAGCAGCGCCAGTAGTTTCCAGTCCAGATCGTCCATCATGGCGAAATGTTTAAGGTGAAATGCCAATTCTCCCTTAAATCTCGTCTTCTGCGGATAATCCTCAAGGTCTACGATAGTCCCCCATAGAACATCGATTGAGGGGAGAGGGGCATGCTGTTCGTCAAAGCGGTGGCGCTGGGGTTTTGCATCGCGGCACCGGTCGGGGCCATCGGCATGCTATGTATCCAGCGTAGCCTGAGCCGAGGTTTCCGCTCCGGCTTTGCCACGGGCATGGGCGCCGCGTGCGCGGATGCGTTTTACGGCCTGCTCGGCGCGCTCGGGGTGGCGGGGATCGTCGCGGCGCTGCCGATGCTGACGGTGGTTTTGAAGGCGGCGGGTGGGGCGTTTCTGGTGTGGATGGCGTGGACGATCGCGCGTGAGGTACCTCGCGCGCCAGCCGCCGTGCAGGAGGCCTCGCGCACGCCTGTCTCGCGTGACTTCATCACGACGTTTGCGCTGACGCTCTCGAACCCCCTGACGATTTTTTCATTCATCGCCGCTTTTGCGGCGCTTGGGCCTTTGCCGGCCATGCCTGGGGAACATGGCATGCCGGGATGGCTTTCGGTGGCGCCGATGGTGACGGGTGTGTTCGCCGGTTCGGCTGTATGGTGGTTGTTCCTGAGCGGCGTGACCTCCGCGCTACGAACGAAGTTGCCGCTGGCATTCACGCGCGGCATCTCTATTTTTTCCGCCGTGGCGATTGCCGCGTTTGGCATCGTTCAATTGGTCACGGGACTCGCGCGGCTTGCCTAGCGCGTAGTCAAGGCGCCGTTTCGATCCGTTCGAGCGCCTGTGCCACTTCCTCGACGTAGGCATCGGTCAATGCACAATCGGCGAGCGCTTGCCTGAGCTGGAACACGTATTCCGCGTTGGAGCCGAGCGGGCCCTGTGCCTGCGCAATCAGGCGCGCCACCGTCGCGGGGCTCGAATCGGCCTCGTATTGCTGCGGGCAATGATTGGCCACGAAGGCGAGCGCGTGGCGCGTTTCGCCGGTGGCAAGTGTCACGCTGGTCCAGGCCGGCGTGTAGGCGCCTGTGAGCATCTCGCGGGTCCAGAGAATGTGCAGCTCTTCCTCGAGCGTCGCGGCATCGAGCCGCAGCGCGACGCCTTGCGTTACGCCGCCCGGCTCGAGTGCGAGCATGCGGCCCGGGCGCTGCGGCGTGCCGCGGCCGCCGAACAGGCGAATGCAAAAGCTCCGGCGCCAGCCGTGCAGCGTGGCGCTCGCGCGCCGGTCGAAGCGCGAGAGCGGATTCCACATGAGCGAACCGTAGCCGAATACCCAGATGTCTTTGCCAGCGGGGCGCTTCGCCATCGTTTCGGCGAGCGACTGGTCGATCTGGGTCTGCGTCCAGAGAATTTCCGGCGGAAGATGGCTGAAACTCTCGAGAAACGCACCGGAGCGAATGGCGTCTCTGTTTAGCATGGCGTTGACGGGATGGTGGAGGCTACGCAATCAAGTATGCGGGCGGTGCGCGCATCGATAAAGTGGCTGGAACGCGATGCTGCGTTCATCTGGAGACGACAATCGCGGCAATGCCCAGGGCGCCATCAATCAATCACCCGGCGGGGCATAGCCAAGCTCGCGCTGGTGTCGAATCGAGATGACTATCGCGCGCGTCTCCGAGTGGGCATACAGGATCACGTGCGAGCGAAGCACATATTCGCGGAAATCGGGAACGCCAGCTTCACTAGCCAGACGTTTCAGCTTGTCGAGCCGCGTCTGCCCCTCAATGGACTGGGTAGCAAGGAACTCGGCCGGACGGCCGAGTTGTGGATGAATCATCACAAGATCGCGGAAGCGAAAAATCTGCTCCCAAAGGTCGTCCATTCGCTGCGGCGCGGATAACGCGTCCTGCTGCTCCAGTATAAATTTGCTGATGGCTTCGAGGCGCTCTACAAATGTTTCGGCAAAATCGACCCGGATCATTTGCGTGACTCAGCGCGACGCCGCATCGATTCCCGAACGTCCTCCAGGGATTTTGTGCGCCCGGCGAGCGCGTCTTTTAGTCCCTTCTCGGCGTCGTCGATCATGATCAGCCGGCCGTACTCGGCTTCGAGCGCGTGATAGAAGTCGAGCTTTTTCGCATCGACGAGTGCGACAAAGGCCGCGCCGTTCTTCGTCAGGACTTTTTCGGCGCCGGCGACTACGTCGTCCGCCAGTTCGGTGAGCCGCGCGCGCGCTTCGCTAATCGGGACGACGTCCTGGGCACGAATAGACATGAACGTCTCCTTTACAAAAAACGTTAACGAAAACATACACATCGAAGAGCGCATGGTCAAGCACCACATCCGTACTTCCCCCAGGATCACGCCGCCGATGATAACGCTACCATTGGCAGCACTTCCCAATCGGCAGTCATACCGAGCCCGCCCCCTTCGGCGGCTTTTTTGTCCGCCGAAATGGTAGCGTTATCATGGAGAACACCTTGTCCCCAGTCCGCAAGAAGCCCGAAGACCTGCGCAGCTATCGCTGGTACGGCGTCAACGACCTCCGCTCGTTCGGCCACCGTTCGCGCACCGCGCAGATGGGCTATCACTCGTCCGATTACATGGGCAAGCCCGTGATTGCCGTGGTGAACACCTGGAGCGAGATCAACTCGTGCCATACCCACTTCAAGCAACGCGTGGAGGAAGTGAAGCGCGGCATCTGGCAGGCGGGCGGCTTTCCGGTCGAGATGCCCGTGATGACGCTGGCGGAGCCGTTCCAGAAGCCCACCACCATGCTTTACCGCAACTTCCTCGCCATGGAGACGGAGGAGCTGCTCAAGTCCTACCCGTTCGATGGCTGCGTGCTGATGGGCGGCTGCGACAAGACCACGCCGGGCCTCCTGATGGGCGCAATTAGCATGAACCTGCCTGCGATCTATTTGCCCGCCGGGCCGATGCTGCGCGGCAACTGGAATGGCCGCACGCTCGGCAGCGGCTCGGACACGTGGAAGTACTGGGCGGAGCTGCGCGCGGGCAAGATCACCGAAGACGAGTGGAAGGGCATCGAGAGCGGCATCGCGCGTTCGCCGGGCCACTGCATGACGATGGGCACGGCCTCGACGATGACGAGCGCGACCGAAGCGCTCGGCCTCACGCTGCCCGGCTTCTCGTCGATTCCCGCGGCGGACTCGCGTCACGCGCAGTACGCGTCGCTTACGGGGCAACGCATCGTCGAGATGGTGTGGACCGATCAGAAGCCCTCGGACATCCTCACCGCGAAGGCCTTCGACAATGCCGTGACCACCGTGCTCGCGATGTCGGGTTCGACCAACGCGATCGTGCACCTCGTGGCCGTGGCGCGCCGCGCGGGCATCGATCTGACCACGGCGCGCTTCGACGAACTCGCGCGCGTGACGCCCGTGCTCGGCAATATCCGCCCGGCCGGTCAGTATCTGATGGAGGACTTCTATTACGCGGGCGGCCTGCGCGCGCTGCTCGTGGAACTCGGCGACCTGATCGACGGCACGCAGATGACCGTGAACGGCAAGACGCTCGGCGAAAACATCGCGGGTGCGGAGATCTTCAACAACGACGTGATCCGCACGCGCGGCAATCCCCTCGTCGCGCGCGATGGCCTCGCCATGCTCACGGGTAATCTCGCGCCGGATGGCGCGGTCATCAAGCCCGCGGCGATGGAGGCGCATCTGCTCAGGCATCGCGGTCCCGCGGTCGTGTTCCGCGATTACAACGACATGGCGGCGCGCATCGACAGCGACGATCTCGACGTCACCGCCGACTCCGTGATCGTGCTGCAGCACGCCGGCCCCGTCGGTGCGCCCGGCATGCCCGAATGGGGCCAGCTGCCGATTCCGCAGAAGCTGCTCAAACAAGGCGTGCGCGACATGCTGCGCATTTCCGACGCGCGCATGAGCGGCACGAGCTACGGCGCGTGCGTGCTGCACGTGGCGCCCGAATCGTTCGTGGGCGGCCCGCTCGCGCTCGTGAAAGACGGCGACGTCATCGAGCTCGATGTCGAGGCGCGCCGCCTGCATCTGCATGTGAGCGACGCGGAACTGGCCGCGCGCAAAGCGGCATGGACGCCGCCGAAGCGGCCGTTCGAGCGCGGCTTCGGCGTGATGCATCAGTTGCACGTGACGCAGGCGAACAAGGGCTGCGATTTCGATTTCCTCGAAACGCCCGCCGCTACGCCGTGCGAAGCCCACGGCGCCGAGCCTGAAATTCACTAACCCCCACCATCGAAGCCATCATCGATCATGACCGCACCGAACCCAGTCAGCGAAGCCGCGCTCGAACAACTGCGCCACGTGAGCACCGCCACGCTCACGACCCAACTCTTCAAGCGCGGCCTGCGCAATGTGTTTCTGCAGGGCGTGGCGCCGCTCGTGAAGCCCGAGCCGGGTGCACCGAATCTCGTCGGCCCGGCCTTCACGCTGCGCAATATCCCCGCGCGCGAAGACCTCGACCATGTGGGCGTGTTCCAGAATCCGGAGCATCCGCAGCGCAAGGCCGTGGAAACGGCGCCCGCGGGTAGCGTGCTCGTGCAGGACTGCCGTGGAGACCGCACGGTGGCATCGGTGGGCTCGATTCTCGCGTTGCGTCTTGCGAAGCGCGGTGTGGCGGGCATGGTCTCGGACGGCCCCGTGCGCGACAGCGGCACGATCGCCGCGCTGGGCTTGCCCCTGTGGTGCGCGGGCGCGAGCGCGCCGCTCAATCTCGCGAAACATCACGCCGTGGACATGAACGTGCCGATCGCGTGCGGGGGCGTGGCGGTCTATCCGGGCGACATCGTCGTGGGCGATGCCGATGGCGTCGTGATCGTGCCGCACGAAATGGCCGAGGAAGTGGCGCGCGACGCCACCGAGCAGGAGCGGCTCGAAACGTTCATCACCGAGCGCATCGAGTCGGGTCTCGCGCTGCGCGGCACGTATCCGCCGAACGAGGAAACGCTGGCGGCGTATCGTGCATGGTGCGAGCAGCAGGCAAAATAACGCGTCCAACGCTACCTATAAACAGAGGCCCGCGCGCAAAGCGGGCTCAGGAGACAACGTGAACGATGCCACCGCAGCGATCGACGAGCCGCGTCTGATCAACCGCATGGGCTGGCGGCTGATGCCGCTGCTCGGCGTGCTCTACCTGGTTGCGTATATCGACCGCTCCAACATCGCCTTCGCGAAGCTGCAGATGCTCGGTAGCCTCGGACTTTCCGAAGTCGCATACGGACTTGGCGCGTCGCTGTTCTTCATCGGCTATCTGCTGTTCGAGGTGCCGAGCAATATTCTGCTTCACAAGTACGGCGCGCCGCGCTGGATGGCGCGCATCATGTTCACGTGGGGCGTGGTGACGATTCTGCTCGCTTTCACGCGCAACGCCACGATGTTCTATATCCTGCGCTTTTTGCTGGGCGCTTCGGAAGCCGGGCTCTATCCCGGCGTGATTTATTACCTCACGCTGTGGTTTCCGCAGCGCCACCGCGTGCGCATGCTCGGTTACTTCACCGTGGGCAGCAGCCTCGGCAACATGATCGGCGCGCCGATTTGCGGCTGGCTGCTCGACAAAGGCGGGCTGTTCGGTCTGCAAGGCTGGCAACTCGTGTTCGTGGTCACCGGCATTCCATCGGTACTGCTGACGATCGTCGTGCTGTATCTGCTGCCGAAGGCGCCGCAGCACGCGAAGTTCCTCTCCGAGGGCGAGAAGCGCTGGCTCACGCACACGCTCTCGACCGAGAGCGCGGCCGCGCGGGGCAGGGAGCGCCACGGCCCGGTGCTCAGCGTGCTCACGGAGCCGCGCGTGCTCGGTATGGCGTTCTACTACATGATGCTGTCGATTTCCGTGTATGGCGTGAGCTACTGGCTGCCTACGCTCGTCAAGGGATTCGGCGTGAGCAACACCACCAACGGGCTGCTCAATATCATTCCCTGGCTGCTGGCGACGATCGTGCTCGCCACGCTGCCTTCGCGGCTGCGCGCGAGCAATCATGCGACGGTCGCGATGCTCGTGTCCTCGCTGCTCGGCATGGTGTTCTTCGTTTCGTCGGTGTTCCTGCCGGGCCACGCGCTGCGCTTCGCCGCGCTGTGTCTTGGCGCGCCGTGCATGTATCTGCTGATTCCCTGCTTCTGGACGCTGCCGCCCAAATTCCTTTACGGCGCGCGCGCCGCGGCGGGCATTGCCGCGATCAATTCGCTCGGCAATATCGGCGGTTTCATTGCGCAGAATCTCGTGCCCTTCGTGAAACAGGCAACGGGCAGCACGCGCATGCCCATGCTCGTGCCCGCCGCATGCATGGTGATCTTTGCAATCGTCACCGCCATGATCCTGCGGCGTGGCAATCGTACGCCGCAAGCCGTCGACGGCGCGCCCCTGCCGAACAACGCACGCTAGGCCGCGAGGCGCATTCGCTACAATAGCCGCGCACCGCCCACACCCGTTCACGTTCATGTCGACCATCAAACCCGCTCCGAGCATCGAACACGGGGACGCCACCGTGCGCACAAAGCGCACGCGCGGCGGCCCGAAGGGCCTGCGCATCACCGACGTCGCCGCGCAGGCGGGCGTTTCGCCCATCACGGTTTCGCGCGTGTTCAACAACCCGGAGTCGGTCGCGCCGGAGACGCTCGAGCGCGTGCGTCAGGTCGTGCAGAAACTGGGCTATGTGCCCAACCGGCTCGCCGGTGGTTTGTCGTCGGCGCGCTCGCGGCTCGTCGCGGCCATCGTGCCGACGGTTTCGCACTCGCTGTTTGCGGAAACCATCCAGGTGTTCAGCGAGACGATGTCGCGCGCGGGCTACGAGGTGCTGCTCGCGTTGAGCGGCTATAGCGCGTCGAACGAGGAGAGCCTGCTCGATACGGTATTGAGCCGCCGCCCCGAAGGCGTGCTGCTCACGGGCGTGGCGCATACCGAATCGTTGCGCGGGCGTTTGAAGAACGTCGGCATTCCCGTGGTCGAAACGTGGGACATGACCGATACGCCCATCGACATGCTGGTGGGCTTTTCGCACTACCAGATCGGCGCGGCGGTGGCGGATCACTTTCTCGCGCGCGGCGCGCGCCGTCCCGCGCTCATCTCCGCCAACGACGCGCGCGCGCTCGCGCGGCGCGCGGGCTTCCGCGATCGGCTCGCGCAGGCAGGCATCGAGGACGTGCCTGAAGAGCAGGTCGCGCCACCGAGTTCGGTCGCGCACGGCAAGCGCGCGCTGCCGCAACTGCTCGCGCGCGCTCGGGATATCGACGCCGTGTTCTGCGGCTCGGATCTGCTGGCTATTGGCGCGCTCGGCGCCGCGCGCCAGATGGGCGTGCAAGTGCCCTCGCAGTTGGCGATTTGCGGCTTCGGCGATCTGGAGTTCGCCACCGAAACCACGCCCCAGCTAACGACGGTGCGCGTGGAGGGCACGCGCATTGGCGTGAACGCCGCGCGCTTTTTGCTGGACCGCCTGAGCGGCGAAACCAACGTGACCGGGCCTCGCGCGCTCGACGTGGGGTTCACGATCGTGGCGCGCGAGTCGGCTTGAGTCTGGCCCGCAGCGGTCAGGCTGCTGCTGCGGTCTTCACGACTTCCTGTGCCAGCGCGGGCGTACTGCGCGGACTGGCAATGCCAAAGTGGCTCGCCAGCATATCGACCACGTTATCGGCCATGCCCGTGCGCGTTTCTTCGGTTGCCGAACCAATATGCGGCGTGAGCACCACGCGCGGGTTGTCGATCAGCGCCTGCGGCACATAGGGTTCGTGCTCGAACACGTCGAGCGCCGCGCCGGCAATCCGTTTCTCATCGAGTGCCGCAATCAGCGCTTTTTCATCGACCACCGGGCCGCGTGCAATGTTGATGAGGAAGCCTTGCGGGCCGAGCGCGTCGATCACGGCCGCGTTCACCAGATGATGCGTTTGCGGCGTGAGCGGGCAGGTGAGGATCAGCATGTCGCTATCGGCCGCAAGACGCGCGACGTCGTCGTAGTAAGGCAGATCGACATTCTTGCGGTTCGGCCCGTAGTACGCGACTTGCGAGCCGAACGCCTTCAAGCGCTTCGCGATTGCCGCGCCGATCATGCCGAGCCCGACAATGCCGACGTTCATGCGCGAAATCGAGCGGCCCAGCGGCAGTGCGCCGTGCTCGGGCCATTTTCCGGAGCGAACGTAGCCGTCGGCCTGCACGATGTCGCGCGTGAGCGCGAGCGCCAGGCCCATCGCGGTGTTCGCGACATCTTCGGCCAGCACGTGCGAGGCGTTTTCGATGCGGATGCCGCGCGCCTGCGCGCTTCTTACGTCAAGGTTGTCGAGGCCGGCGCTATAGCTCGCAATGATCTCCAGCGCGGGCAGGGCGTCGAGAAACGCCGCGTCGATCTTCGTTTTGCGCAGTGCGATGCCGCGAATGGACGCGCCGTGCTGCGCGAGAAACGCAGCGGCTTCTTCCGGCGCCTTCGGCAGATCGAGCATCGTGAAGAGCGACGCGAGTTCCGCCTCGGTGCGTTCCGGCAATTCGGCAGCGTTGAGAATGATGGGTTTTGCCATGTTGAATCGATGAATCCTTGCTTCGGTTAATGCGTGGGCCCGCGCTCAGCTGACTCTCACGCGCTCGATGCGGCCCATGAACACGAGATAAACCAGCGCCGCGACTACACAGTGTGCCGCGACAAAATAAAGACCCGCCGTGTAGCCGCCCGTTGCCTGCACGATATAGCCGAACACGATAGGCGTGACGATACCGCCAATATTGCCGATGCAGTTGAAAATCGCACCGGCGAGGCCAACGGCTTCGCGCGGCGCGGTATCGCAGACAATGGCCCAGGTGCCCGCGCCGGCCGCTGCGCCCTTGCCGAAGAAAGCGAGCGTCATGAGCAGGATGATCACGGTGTTGCTTTCGGTGAATGCCGAGAACACGATGCAGCAGCCCACCGCCATGCCGACGATATAGGGCGTCTTGCGCGCCCACGAAACGCTCCAGCCATGCCGGATCAGCGCGTCCGAAATCGCACCGCCCGCAATGCCGCCGAGAAAGCCCGCGATCGCCGGCAGCATCGTCGCGAGGCCGGCTTGCATGACGTTCATGCCGCGCGCCTGCACGAGGTAGATCGGAAACCACGTGATGAAGAAATAGCTCAGCGCGATCACGCAATATTGGCCGATATACGAGCACCAGAGCATGCGGTTGCCCAGCAGCATGCGCAGCGCCTTGCCGGACACCGCGGGGCGCGACAGACGCTCGAGCTTCGAGTCGATGTCGATCATCGCGCCGCCCGCGACGAGACGGTCGAGTTCGGCGGGAGACACGCGCGGGTGCTTGCGCGGCTCGTGCATCACGCGCACCCAGACGCCGGCGCTGGCAATGCCGATCAGGCCGAGCGCGAAGAACGGCGCCGGCCAGCCGAATTGACTGGTAAGCCAGCCTGCGAACGGCGAGAAGATCGCCACCGCGAAATACGATGCGGACGCAAACAACGACGTGGCGAAGCCGCGCTCTTCCTTCGGGAACCACATGACCGTCACGCGGCTGTTGGCGGGGAAGCTCGGCGCCTCGATGAGCCCGAGCGCGAAGCGCAAGGCGAACAGCAGGCCCAGCGCCACCGACATATCGGTCGTGACGTGGCCGACGAAGCCCACGAGGATCGTTGCGAGCGACCACAGGATCAGCGTGGCGGCGTACATGACTTTCGTGCCGACGCGGTCGAGCAGCAGGCCGCCGGGAATCTGCCCGACCACATAGGCCCAGCTGAACGCCGAGAGCACGTAGCCGAGCTGGATAGGGTTGAGCCCGAATTCTTTTGCGATGCCGGGCCCGGCGATCGAGAGGATCGCGCGGTCTGCGTAGGCGACCGTCGCGAGCAGCAGGATGGCGGCCAGAATCGTGTATCGCGTGCGAGTGGCGCGCGCGGCGCTTGTGACTTCAGTGGCGGCGTAGCTGACGGACCTCTGCGTGGACATCGGTGTCTCCAGTGTCGGGCTCTAAGGCGCGGTTATCATTGTCGATCCGTACCCGTAAGCGACATCTGCATGTGCGGGTCGGATTGACTGTATTTGACGCACCCCGCCAGAACGCGTCAATCTTGATTAAGTGAATCAACCAGCCGAACCCAGGGAAAGCGAGTGGAAAACTGGATGACACAGGAGGAGGCCTGTCATGCGCTGGGCGTGCGCAAGCAGACGTTGTACGCGTATGTGAGCCGCGGGCGCATCGAGGTCCGCTGGGACCCGGAGCACCCAAGCCGCAAGCTGTATAGCGGATCGGATATCGCGGCGCTCAGGAAGAAGCGCGATCTGGGGCGCGCCCACAAGAACATCGCGGCCAGCACGATGGCATGGGGCGAGCCCATCATCAACACGCGCATTTCCACGATCGCGCGGGGCAGACTTTACTACCGCGGGCACGATGCGGTCGAACTCGCGAACCGGGCGACGCTCGAAGAAGTGGCGCAGTGTCTATGGGAAACAGATGCTGCGCCGGTCTTCCCCACCTCCCACGACGACGTGAGCGTGCCCGTTGGCGCGCCGCCGCGCGCGCGGGTGTATGCGTCGATCGCGCTCGCCGCGGCGCAACCGCCTTCGGGCGGTGCGGTGGTTGCTGCACGGCTGAACGACGAAGCGGCGCGCCTCGTGGGCCGCTTTGCGAGCGCCTTCGTCGGTCCGGACAATATCGGCGCATTCGGTGAAAGCGGTGCGCTGCATGCGCGTCTCGCGCGTGCGTGGCGATGCGAAGCGCAGGCGGACTTGCTGCGGCGTGCACTCGCGTTGCTGGCGGACCAGGAGCTGACGACATCGGCGTTCGCGGCGCGCGTGGCCGCGTCGACGGGGGCGTCGCTCGGCTCGTGCATGCTGGCGGGCCTGGCCGCGTTTGCCGGGCCCTTGCACGGCGACGCCGCATTGCGCGTGCAGGCGCTGCTCGGCCATGTGCGCGAGATGGGCGTCGCTGTGGCGGCCGAGCGGTGGCTCAAGTCGAACGGGCCGCTGCCGGGTTTCGGCCACGAGCTTTATCCGCAAGGCGATCCGCGCGCGGCAGACCTGCTCGCGGCGTTCGACGTACCGGACGACGTGCACGCGCTGATCGACTACGTTCACGTATCGCGCGGTCTCGCGCCGACGATCGACATCGCGCTCACCGCGCTTGCCAGCTATAGCCGTTTGCCGGAAGACGCGGTGTTCGCCATCTTCGCCATCGGCCGCAGCGTGGGCTGGATGGCGCACGCCATCGAGCAGATGACGAGCGGCACGCTGCTGCGGCCGCGGGCCAACTATATCGGTCCCGCAGGCGCCGGAAATCATCAGGAGTATTGACGGAAGGACGCCGCCGTCATTCTCCAGATGTGACAGACGTATGCAGTCGATGTTTGAACGTCGTGCTAGAGCGTGGGCGCCACGCCCGGAAGCGATTCATGGACGATCGGGTCGTCGTCGTGCGCTTCGCCGGCGACCATGTGAGGCGCTGCGGGTGCGGCTTGTTCGCGTGGCGACGACGCCATGATTTCGCGCCACCACGCACGCCTGGCGCGGCCCGCGCCGTTCTCTATTCGCAGCAGGAGATCGCTGTGGCTGACGATGCGGACGACCTTTCCCGTCGCGTCGATGACCGGCAAGCCGCCGATGTCGTTGTCGACGAACAAGGTCGCCACGTCGCGGATCGTCATCTCCGGCATGGCGGTGACAACGGACCCGGTCGTGATGTCGAGTGCACGCATGGTCGCTCCTTCAGCGTGACGCGACGAGTCTACATCCGTCGCATTCGTCGCACGATTCCGGCAGGCTCGCCGGCGGGGGCACACGGCGCCAAGGCGCCAGAATCGGCGTTCACAACGAACAACGGCTCGCACTGCCAGCGATGCGCATCTATGGCAGGCGATGGTCTCCTCGCTGCATAGGGCGGTCACGTTCGAGCGGATTGCGAATTGCGTCACGCACTGAGTGTAGGTCACATCCACCGGTAAGTGTGTGCTGGCTACGCGCGGCGGCCGCATGAATCCAGCGCTCAATGGCCCAGACCGCTCGCCGCGATCTGCTGCTCGACGTACGCCGCGAAGAGCGAATGCGTGTGCGTGGTCGGGTGCAGGTCGTCGGCGAACATATAGGTCTGGTCGGCATTGGCCGTGACGTAGGTGGCCGGCGAGCAGAGCAGCGAGGTGTCGTCCGGCGTTTTCGAAGGGTCGCACGCCTGGGCCGTGTTGGACATGCTAAATCCGTTTGCCTGGAAGTTCGCGACGAGCTGCGTGATCCACGTGTATGAATCGACCTGGACGACCTTGCCTTGCAAACCGTCGGCCTGCAACGCGCCATTCAGCGTGGAGTTGAAGAGCTGCGATAGCTGGGTCAGATTCGCGCCGCCGTCGGCAGAGGCAATGCCCTTGGGCGCGAGCCCGATGTTCGGCACGTTGATGACCACGACATGCGTGGCGCCGGCCTGCACGATCTGTCCGACGATTTGCGCGAGCGTCGTGGCGGCAGTCTGCACGACGGTATTGGCGGTGGGCGGATTGCCCGCGCGCAGCACGTCGTTCGCGCCTGCCCAGACCAGCACGAGCTGGCCGGAGTTGAAGCTGCCGTGCGCGGAGATATAGCTCGAAACCTGCTGATTGACCGGCATTTCGATGTTGCCGATCACGTCCGAGAGGAAGTCGTACTGGTCGGCCGGCGTGGCGACCGTCGAGCCGCCCTCGGCGTAGCCGAAGCCGCCTTGCGCGCTCAGCTTGTGATCGATGCTGACCGTGTAGGCGGCGCTCAGGCTGTCACCATAATATTGCGCGACATCCTGGGACCAGACCTGGCCGGGGTTGGTCGTGAACCGCCCGCCGCCCACGGCGCTCGCAATCGGCGCGTAGGTGCCGACATCGGAAAGACTGTCGCCGAACGAGACGATCTGCAGCTTGACGCCGCCTGCCGGCGTGCTCGTGCCGGTGCTCGAGCCGCCGCCTGCGCTGCTGCCGCCACCGCCGCCGCAAGCCACGAGCAGGACAATGAGTCCGGCAGAAAATGCCACCCGAATCCGTGTATCGATCGTTGCCATTGTGCCCCCTTACCGCGTGCCGCGGTTGCGCCCGCGACCGGATAGGGCGAGCGTAAGTGGGCCAGCAAAAAGGATGCGCGCAGCCTACAAATGGCTGACGAGGCTTGCGCTGCTAGAGCACCAGCATTTCGAGCCGGTTGCCGCCCAGCGATTTCGCGCTGTAGAGCGCGGCGTCGGCCGCGGCCAGCAGGTCCGAGAGCGTGGACGCCTCGTGCCCATGTTGCGCGAGGCCGATGCTCACGGTGGCGCGTAGGTCGACGCCTTCGATCTTGTGCGTGGCGGTTTGAGCGAAACGCCTCGCGATCGCTTCGCCCACCGCTTTGGCGCGCAAGCGGTCATGGCCCGGCAGCAGGGCGGCGAACTCTTCACCGCCGATACGCGCGAGGATTGCATCGGGTCCCACGGCGCTGCGGGCGATGTCCGCGAACGTCTTGAGGACATCGTCGCCGGTCTTGTGGCCGTAGCGGTCGTTGATGGTCTTGAAGTGGTCGAGATCGAAGGCGAGGAGCGAAACCGGCTGGCTAGTCCCAAGCTCGCGCATCACGCGTTCGCCTTCTTCGAAGAACCAGCGGCGGTTGCCAAGTCGGGTCAGGTAGTCCGTTTGGGATTCGCGCAAAAGCTGCCCGTGCGTTTCCTCGCGAAGCAGCCTGAGCAGGGACATGGGCAGAACGATCGAATACAGCACGCCTTCATACATCGTGATCTTGCTGACGAGTGCGACGAAGCCATCCCCATAGCGGCTGCCCAGCAAGGGGAGCACGAACGTCCTGAACACGTAAAAAAGGGCATGGAAGCCAGTGACGAACGTCGCGACGTGGCGCGACTGCACCCCTTTCATGCCGTCGCCGCGTAACAGCTCGCGCGAGGTCATGCCGCTCACGAGGGCGATGGGAAACGCGCTCGCGTAGTACCACATGTCGGCGGGATGCCGTGCGCCCCATGTCGCCCATGTCAGCGCGATCAAGGCGAGCAGGGCGATCGAGGCTGCCCGGTATTGCCGGCCGTTCAGCGTCGCGACGCCGTGCAGAACCAGCAGATAGCCGGCCATGATGATCAGGTTGCTTAGTGCCGCGCCCCATACGCCCGGCAGATCGGCGCGCACGAGCACCGCTGCGCACCCGGTGGCGAGGGTGGCGTATCCGGCGGCAAGAATCCGTAAGGCCTTGCTGCGTGCGGGATGCGTTCGATGTTCCCAGAGCGTGATCAGGGAGCTGGCTAACAGGGTCCCGATCAGGAGAAAGTAGATGGTAAGTAGATCGACGTGCATCGCTGGCGTGAGGCTTCTACGCCGGTACATCGCGGCGAACGGCGCATTTTACGCCGAAACTTAATAGTGCGACGCACGTTCCCGGATTGTCCATACGGCGTCGGCGGCGTGTCTGCGGCCGGCTCACACGTCGCGCCACGGTGCTATGCGTTCTGTATCGAGCCCGGGCGGGTCGGGCGCGCGGCTTATCTAGTGATCGCATTTCCTGCTGGCTCGTGGGCTTTGCGTAGAACGCGGGCACTGGGGGGACATCGAGTCGAGCCTCTCGCGAGAAGCCGTGCATGCGCTCGCCGAGCACACGACCCAGAGCACGAACACCGTTGAGACGTCGCTCTGGTGGCGCGTGGTGATGGCGCATAGGACGCCGTCGGTGTCGAAGGGGACAACGTCCGCGTCCACGAGCGAACAGGTGCGCTTGGCTCTCGAATCAAAAGGCCCGCCGAAGCGGGGCAATGGCGACTAAGCTAATGCATAAGATGCGCAGGATGCTCGTCTGGATTCGTGCAAGAGACTCCAAACGGACATTGGGGCTATGTATTGCGTCTTGGTTTTCATGATCGATCCAGACCGAATCCGATATAAGAAATGCTGCGCCCGATCCCTGCCGACGTGGGGATAGGCGCAACTCAGCAGCGCGTCGGCCATTTATTGCGCGCTACGCCATGACGTCGAGCGCTTCGTTTTTTTACTTGGGTATGCTTAATCAAGGCGTGCCTTCCGCATCGATGTATACAGGCAAACGCGCAGGCCGCGCGCATTCGTCGCCAGTTCGAACGCCTCGCACCTGTGCCACGCGTGCTGTTCGTGCGCGTTGTGTCGTTGCTCGCGGGACATGCGGCGATTGAAGCGCTACATAGCGCGATCATTGCGAACGCGCTTACGCGCACGAAGGGAACGGCGGTCAGCCTCGCGGAACGCAGTGGCGTGAACCGTCACAAGGTAACGGCACACGTTGGCATTATCGAAGGCGGCCTCGTTGGTGCGCGCTGCGGACCGGGCCGGTTCGATACCGCGAGCGAGCGCATGATTCACACTTGCGCGAAGCGGGGATCGTGACTGATGCTGAAGCGCCGGCACAGCTCCCGCCGGTTGGCGCGTTCATGCACGACCAGATGGATAAATTCCAGACGCAGGTTCGTGGTGTCTCCCGGGTTCCAGGGCAAGAGCGGCTCCAGACGATTCACTCGCCCAGAGCATTACCCATGTCTCCGGTCCATACACCGCTGCAAAGAAAAGTAGGTGCCGCCCCGCACAGAGTCAACGCTTGGCATACCGACACGAAAACAAGGAAACGCCAAAGGAAAACACCAAAGCGCCAGTCCAATCAGCCAGCCATCAGTCACGGAAAATCCTGCATGGCAAGCCAGTGCCGAATCATCCTTGCCTGATCCGCATCGAGCGACTTGAGCACCTGCTCGGCAGGCTCACGCCGCAGCGCCTCGACCACCGGCGCGAGCGCGGCGTCGCAGAGATGCCAGATGCCGAGCGGCTGGTCCGGGCTCGCGACCACGTCCGCTTCAGCAATCATGCCGCCATCGATCACGGGCGCGCGTCCCACATTCAACTCGTTGAAATCGGCGCTCACGTGAGCCGGCCGGTCATCGGGCCACGCGCCACGCGTTTGCCAGAACGGCTGCGTGGTCCAGCGCTGTTCGAGCGCATACACATCGCGCCCGGTACGCGCGAAGCGCATGAACAACTGCTCGATGCGCTGCTGGTGAAAGCGCAGCGCGAGCGGCGCGCGCTCGGGCCGCGCAAGCAGCGTATGGATCACCGCGGGCGCCTGCAACGCGGAGGTGAGCGACTGGAACACGCCATTGCCGGCGAGCGGATCGACGGCCATGGCGGCGTCGCCCACGCGCAGCCAGTTGTGGCCGCCGGTGCGGCCGCACAGCGTCGCGGTGCTGCTGCGCGCGTAGAGGCGCACGTCGTTCGCGGCGTCGCCTGCGAAGAAGTCGCTGGCAAGCGGCGAGTGACGCATGCGCTCGCAGAACGCGAGCAGTTCACCGCGCTGCGGCAGCTCGGGGTTCGTCACGTCCAGCGTCAATTGCCAGTAGCAACGGCCATCGCCTAGCCGCGCCATCCATGCCCAGCCGGCCGGCAGGCTTTCCACCGCAGTGGCCGGCGCGCCCGCGCTGCCTTTCCATACGTTCAGCAGGCTCACGGTTTGCGGGCCGCGCGTGGCGTCGCGCAATAGCGGTGCGAGGCGGCCGCGCGCTTCGACAAGAAAGTCCGCGCGCAATGTGAGCGGTCCGTCGGCGGTTTCGATCATGAGATCGTGACCCGCGGAAGTGGACTGCAGCGAGCGCACATTCGCCTCGATCAGGTTCACGCCGGCACCGCACACGTCCTCGCGCAAGGCTGTATCGAACACACGCCGATCGACGAGGAATTCAGCGTCGAGCGTTCGCAGCGCGCCGTTCCAGAGTGTCGTACGCACGCAAGGTCCCTCGCCGCAACTGGCCGCGCGATGCAGGCCGGCGCGGCGCAGCGCTTCTATCACGCGTGCCGACAAAGTTTCTGCAGCGTCGAAGCGGCGCCAGTCGCTCACCACCTGGACGTGATAGCCGAGCCCCGCGAGCGCGCGCGCCACGGCTGCGCCCGCGGGCCCCGCGCCGAGCACGACGATGCTGGCGGCATTCATGACGCGCTCGCTCGCGAATGGCCACACGCGGGCACACAAGCGAACATGACGGGCATGGCGGCATGAAGGGGAGGGAAGTACACGTACATGCTGTCCCCCGTGAATCATGGCGCATCGCTTCGCGACCCCTGCGCTGCGCTCGAAATGAGTGAGACCTAATCTGGCATAGATGCAGCGATAAAGCTATCCGGTCAAAGGAGGATTTCAGTAGCGAAAATCCCGTATTCCCATGCGCAATGCGTATGAACGATCGTGCGCTGTAATTGCTTCGCGAATTGACGATGAGTGCCGGGTAGCGCGATGCATCGATCGTCTGTATTCCTCACAAGGATGGCTCGATGTGTGGCCGCAAAGCGGGGACAGGGCGCGACGATGCTAACGAGGCGTGCCTCGCGAAGGACCTGAAGGCACGCCATTCTGCCACTCGCTCCAATGCCCGACGATGGTCTGCACGAGCGGATGACCCGCGCGATAGAGGTTCTCTAACGCAGGGGCGAAGCCCCCCTGGCTGGCATAGTTCAGCAGATTGGCCGCATTCGATTCGCCCGCATACGGACGATCGAAATCCGAGCCCGCACGCAGCACGGCCACGCGGTCGAGATCCACGCGTTGCGCACGCGCCGCTCGGCTGAGTGCTTCGAACGTGGCGTTGTCCTCTTGCTGCGTCATGCAGTACACGCCTTGTCCGCCGGTCAACTGGCGCGTGAACTCGCTCGCCCTCGCGCCGAGCGCCTTACCCGACCACCAGGTGTCGTCGGCGACCGAATCGCAACGGATCACCGTGGGCTGCCGGTTGGCGGGAGCATAAGCATATTTCGCGCGCGCGGCCTGGGCCTGCGCGTTATCGGCGAGGGTGACGTCGTGCGAGATCGCCCAGGCGGCTTCGGTCAGCCTCGGGTTCAGGCGGAACACCTCGGTGCGATAGTCGAGCGCCGGTGTTGCGTCGGGACTTTTCGTATTGATGCCCAGATACCCGGTGCGCCAGCCGCGCGGACGGCCCTCGCCGTCGATCTCCCACTGCAGGCCGAAATCGACGAGCCAGTCCGACCACGCCGCCGAGCCGATCGTGCCGCGCTCGGGGTTCACACCCGCAATGCCCGCGATGAGGAAGTAGGTCTTGCGCAGGTCGAACTGAGGCGCGAAGACGAGGGCCATGGTCGAGGCGGCGGCGTTTGCATGGCCCATGCCGGTCGTCATCACGCAAACGTCGTCGGCATTGCATTGCACCGTGGGGTAGTCGGGCGAGAGGCCCGCAATCGTCACGGACTCCCAGGGACCGAGCCGGTCGAGCCACGTCTTCGCTTCGGGTGCGAACATCGTCACGATCATGACTTTCACGGCCCGGCCGTGCGCGGCGGCGCCGGCCTGCGCAAAGGCCGAGGGTTGCGCAGAAAGCGTACCGGCGCTTGATTGTGTCGAAAGGGGCTGCGACGCGCACGCAGCGAGCGACAGCGCGGCGCAGAGCAACGTGAGGCGGGTTCGCATTGTGCAAGTCCTTGGGTTGTACGCGTACTGGGTGGCACGATCGACCGGCTAAATGGTCAGGAAAATACGCTCGACTATGACAGTTTTGCGAAAGCACGGCGCCACACGCGGCACCGTTGCGGGTGTGCGCCACGCGAAGCGCATTTTTGTCCGAAATTCCTATACTTCGACTAGCGCGCCCAACAGGGGCAGCCTCGCCAATACGAAGCAACAAACGAAGCGACAAGGCCGCGCGGCCCCCCGGCCCCGCTGCCACGAGGAGGGAGACATGGGACATTCCGCATCCGCGGCGCACGCGCACGAGCGCCTTGGCGACTCCGGCCCGCATCGCCCGGCGCTTCCCGCGCTCGCACTGGCCGCGCTCGGCGTGGTCTACGGCGACATCGGCACGAGCCCGCTGTACACGCTCGCCACCGTGTTCGATCCCGCCAACGGCCTCGCGGTCAATGCTTTCAATATCGTAGGCATCGTCTCGCTGATCTTCTGGTCGCTCATGGTCGTCGTCTCGCTCAAGTACGTCGCGCTCATCCTGCGTGCGAACAATCACGGCGAGGGCGGCATCATGGCGCTGCTCGCGCTCGCGGCTTCCTCGGTCGCGTCGCGGCCGCATCTGCGTAACATGCTGCTCGTGATCGGCGTGATGGGCGCGGCGCTCTTCTTCGGCGACAGCGTGATCACGCCGGCCATCTCGGTGCTGAGCGCCGTGGAAGGCCTCGAAGTGGCCGAGCCCGCGCTCAAGACCTATGTGATTCCGGTGACGCTTGCGGCGCTCATCGTGCTGTTCCTCACGCAAAAGCACGGCACGGGGGGAATCGGCGCCGTATTCGGTCCGGTGATGGTGCTCTGGTTCATCGTGATCGGCGTGGCGGGCGTGGCCAACATTGCCTCCGCGCCGGCCGTGCTGTTCGCGCTCGATCCGCGAGAGGGTCTCGCGTTCTGCCTGCATCACCGCTGGCTCGCCTTCGTCGCGCTCGGCGCCGTCGTGCTCTCGCTCACGGGCGCCGAGGCGCTCTATGCCGACATGGGCCACTTCGGCAAGCAGCCGATCCGCCTCACGTGGTTCGGCATTGTGTTTCCCGCGCTCGCGCTCAATTATCTCGGGCAGGGCGCGCTGCTGCTGGCGAACCCGGGCGCCGTGCAAAGCCCGTTTTACCGGCTCTTCCCGCAATGGTCCATCGTGCCGATGATCGTGCTCGCGACCGTCGCCACCGTCATCGCGTCGCAGGCCGTTATTTCGGGTACCTATTCAATGGCGATGCAAGCCATGCAGCTCTCGTTCCTGCCGCGCATGAGCATCGTGCATACGTCGGAGCGCGAGATCGGGCAGATCTACGTGCCCGGCATCAACTGGATCCTGCTCGTCGCCGTGGTGGCGGCGGTGGTGGGGTTCCGTTCGTCCACAGCGCTCGGCTCGGCCTACGGTATTGCCGTGACCGGCACGATGCTTATCACGACGTTCCTCACGTTCTTCGTCGTGCGCTACGCATGGCACTACAACTGGGCGCTGTGCCTGTTCGCCACGGCGTTCTTCTTCGTGATCGACGCCATGTTCTTCTCGGCCAATCTGCTCAAGATCGTGGACGGCGGCTGGTTCCCGCTCGTGATCGGCGCACTGATGTTCACGGTCATGGCGACCTGGGGAAAGGGCTGGGAAATGATGATGACCGAGGCGCGCGTACGCGCCGGCAAGAAGCCACTCAAGCCCTATCTCACGGCGCTGCTCGAAAGCAACCCCGTGCGCGTGGGCGGCACCGCGATCTTCCTCACGCCGAATGCGAACGCCGTCCCGCATGCGCTCGTCAACAATTTGCGGCACAACCGGGTGCTGCACGAACGCGTCGTATTCCTGAGCGTGATGACAAAAGACGTGCCATGGGTGGCCGAAAGCGAGCGCGTGAAGGTCGAGCTGCTCTGCCCGGGCTGCTATTACGTCGTCGTCAATTATGGATTCAAGGACGAGGTGGATTTGCCATGCACACTTGCCGCGTACCAATCCGCGGAGCTGACCTTCGATCTCGACGAAACGTCATGGTTCCTGAGCCGCGCAGTGGTGGTGCCCACGCGCGGCCATGGCATGGCGATCTGGCGTGAGCGTCTTTTCGCAGTGATGCTGCACAACGTCGGGAATATCGCGGCGTTTTTCAAGCTGCCGGCCAATCGCGTGATCGAGGTCGGCGCGCGCGTCGAGATCTAGGCGTACTCGACGCGCGCTCGCGCTTACGGGTTTTCGGCGCGCGTGGGTTGCGGCGCTGCCTGCGCGGCCTTACGCGTCTTCGCCACGTCGGACGCCGTAACGGCCGGCGCGCGATTGCCCCAGCTCGAGCGCACGAAGCTCAGCACGTCGGCGATATCGCGGTCGGTGAGGCGCTGCGCAAAGCCTGGCATGGCGTAGTGCGTGGGCGCGGAGGTCGTCCAGGGCATCTGGCCGCCCTTGAGCACGAGGCGGATCAGCGAGGCGGGGTTGTCGCTGTTGACCACCGAGCTTCTGGCGAGCTTCGGGAATGTGGCGTCGTAGCCTGCGCCCGTCGTGCGATGGCAGGCAGCGCAGTTGTCCACGAACGTGAGCGCCCCGTTGCTGCGGTCCGTGCCGGCGCGCAAGGCGTCTGCCGCGGTCGGGTCGGGGACGAGCGCATCGCCGTTGGGATCGGCGGGGGCGAGCGTCTTGAGGTACGCCGCAATCGCGCCGAGGTCGGCGTCGCTCATGTATTGCGTGCTGTGCTGGACCACGTCGACCATGCCGCCGAACGCCGCCGCATCGTCGGATCGTCCTTGCTTCAGAAACGCCACAATGTCGCTTTCGCTCCACGTGCCGAGGCCGTTTTTAGCGTCTCCACGCAGGTTTTTCGCGAGATAGCCGTCCACTACGCCGCCCGAAAGATAGACCTTCTTGTTGTCGCTCAGCGCCTGCTCCTGGAGGCCAAACCCGCGCGGTGTGTGGCACGAGCCGCAGTGCGCGAATCCCTCGACCAGATAGCTTCCGCGCGTCACGGGGTCTGTGCTTGCCGGCACGTTGGCGGCGAGTGGCGCGGGCGCGAACATCATGCGCCAGAAGCGCAACGGCCAGCGCATCGACAGCGGCCAGGCAATGCCTTCCGCGCGATTGGCCTGCTCGACCGGCGCGACCGCATGCATGAAGTACGCGTAGAGGGCCTCGATATCCTCGGGCGTCGTCTTTGCGTACGACACATAGGGCATGGCGGGGTAGAGCGTGGAGCCATCTTTCGCAATGCCGCGGCGCACCGCGCGATCGAAGTCGCGCAGCGTGTAGTCGCCGATGCCGGTGCGCTTGTCGGGCGTGATATTGGTCGAGTAGATCGTGCCGATGGGCGAGCCGATGCCAACGCCGCCCGCGAACGGTTTGCCACCCGTCGCCGTGTGGCAGGCCGTGCAGTCGGCCACGGTGGCGAGGTAGCGGCCCTTTTCAATGAGCGCGGGGAGCGCGGCGTTGGCGCCGGGCTGCTGGGTGGCCGCGCGCTCGTCCGCGAGTGCGTGCGAGAACCAGCCGGACAGCGCCAGTGCGGAAGAGGCCAGCACGGCACGCGAGTATTTCGTCATCCTCATGAAATGCATTCCTCCTTACGCATGAACGAGCGGTGCGGGGTGCTTCAGGTACTGCTCGCGGATCGCTTTCGCCGCGTGATAGGCCAGCGCCGCCACGAGTCCGGTCGGGTTGTAGCCCATGTTCTGCGGAAACGCCGAAGCGCCCATCACGAACACGTTGTGCACGTCCCAGCTCTGCAGGTACTTGTTGACCACGCTCGTTTGCGGCGAGTCGCCCATGACGGCGCCGCCGGTTGTGTGAGTGGACTGGTAGAGGCGGGTGTCGTAGTGGTCGCCCGGCTTGCGGATCGCGCGGTAGTACGCGTCGTGCTTCATGACCTTCGCGACCTCCTCCACGCGCGTGCCCACGTAGTCGAGCATGCGGTACTCGTTGTCGTGCCAGTCGAATGTCATGCGCAGGAGCGGCACTCCATGGGCGTCGCGGTAGGTCGGATCGAGGTCGAGGTACGCGTCGCGGTACGGCATCACCGAGCCGGAAATGCCGATGCTCAGGAAGCGCTGATACGCATCGACCACGCCCGCCTTCCATTGGCTGCCCCAGGCGGGCGTGCCGGGCGCGGTGGACGCCTGGCCGATCGGGCGGCCGCCCGTGCGCGCGTGGCGTACGCTCGCGCCGCCGAGAAAGCCCAGATGCCCGTGGTCGAACTGGTCGCCATTGAGGTCGTCCATTGCCACGGCGCCCGCGCCCGAGCCGACGAACGGATTCAGCAGGGTTTCCTTAGGCAGCAGCACGTTGATGGCGCCGTTCATCTGGTACGCGTAGTTGCGGCCCACCACGCCTTCACCCGTCTTCGCGTCGTACGGCTTGCCGATGCCCGAGAGCAGCAGCAGGCGCACGTTGTGCATCTGGAACGCTGCAACGATCACGAGGTCGGCCGGCTGTTCGACCTCGCGGCCCTGCGCGTCGACGTAACTCACGCCCACGGCTTGCTTGCGGCTGCCGTCGAGCAGCACCTTCGTCACATAGGAATTCGTGCGCAGCTCGAAGTTCGGCTTCTTGAGCAAAGCCGGGAGAATGGTGGTCTGCGGCGAGGCCTTCGAGTACATGAAGCAACCGAAGTCCTCGCAGAAGCCGCAGAAATTGCATGGGCCGAGCCGTACGCCGTACGGATTCGTGTAGGCCTGCGAAGCGTTTGCGGCGGGCGCGGCATACGGGTTGAAGCCTGCTTCACGCGCGGCCATTTCAAACAGTTGCGCGCCCAAGGTGTTCTTGAGCGGCGGCGTTGGGTACTCGCTGCTGCGCGCGCCTTCGAGCGGATTGCCGCCGAGCTGGATCTGCCCCTGGAGATTGCCGGCCTTGCCCGAGGTACCGAACACCTTCTCGGCGAAATCGAAATGCGGTTCGAGTTCGTCGTACGTCACGCCGAAGTCCTGCACCTGCATGCCTTCCGGGATGAAGCGCTTGCCGTAGCGCGCCTCGTAGGTCGAACGCAGCTGCAATTCTTCGGGCAGGACGCGGTAGTGCATGCCGTTCCAGTGGAAGCCCGCGCCGCCCACGCCGTTGCCCAGCAGAAAGGAGCCATGCTGGCGGTAGGGCACCGCGAGATCGTTCACGCCGTGGCGAATCGTGACTGTCTCGCGCGAGAGGTCCTGAAACAGCTTGCCGCGCACGGCGTATTTGAGTTCGTCGGCGATTTGCGGATACTTCGCGTCGGTGGGCGTGTCGCGCATCGCGCCGCGTTCGAGCGCCACGACGTTCAGTCCGGCTTGCGTGAGTTCGTGGGCGAGAATCGCGCCGGTCCAGCCGAACCCGACGATCACGCAATCCACCTTGTTCATTTTGATGGTCATCGGTCAGCCTCTGCTTCCGTCGATAGAAACCGGGCCATAGGGGTACTTCACACCCGGTTGGTCGATCCAGTCGGCAAAATCGGCGCGTGCGCCGGGAAAGCCGATCGTTTTCCAGCCCGCCATTTGCTTGTTGCCGCCATAGATGGGGTCGGCGAAAAAACCCTCTTTCGCGTTCGCGAGGAGGAAGCCGAAGAACGTGCTGGCCGCAACCGGGTCGAAGTGGGCTTTGCCGTGCTCCATGGCCTGCAGCACGGCTTCCTGTTCGGCATTGCTCAGGAATGCGAATGATTTGCCGCTGTAGTGCTGGCGGCACCACTCGTCGCAAGCCTTGATGCCATGCCGGTACACGTCGCGCGGCGCGAGATTCAACTGGTAGCCGAGTTCCGGCGCTTCACTCACATGAAACGGCCCCTGCATGTACCAGAGCTTGCCGTGGCCCCAGGGCGTTTCCATCTGACGGTCGATGAATTCCGGCACGCCCGCTTCGAGCGCGCCTGGGCCCAGGTGGTCCGACGGAATCAGGCGGTCGACGGCAGCCTGCAGAAAGCGCCATTCGTCTGCCGTGAAATAGTCGGGCTGGTAGGGCGGCGCCGCGGCGGCCGACGGCGCGGAAGACGGCTTGCAGGCGGACTGCGAGAGCGCAACTCCCGTTGCAAGCGATGCGGTCGGCACGATGGCGAGCATGCGCCGCAGGAATTGACGGCGCGGATCCTGTTCGGTGGACATGGGCTGTTCCTCTCGATATGAGGTGAGCGATGGTAGGGGGAACAGATGCGCCGTGTTTTCGAGATCGCGTCGCCGGGCCACGACCCCTATGTCGGGAAAACTCCCTGTTTTTGTGGGACTTTTTGCGTTCGGAAAGTCAGCTCCGAATGTCCACGGGTGCGACTTGCGCGGCGAATGCAACCGATTCGGTTGACGTGTGACAAGTTCTCGCGGCCCCGCGCTTGTCGGGAGGCGGATCGCCGCGTGCAGGCGCTCAGCGAAATGCAAAGAAATCAAAACGCCGATGGCTCAAACAAACCCAATGCAAATCCGCGTCAGGCTGTCGCGTTGACAAGAACTCAGGCGTAGGATTATCGGAATCGCATCGTAGTCATGCGGCGGCGAGCCGGTCGCAGGCGCGTCGCCGCATGGTCGAAGGAGGGCATCATGAGACGCCTTTATTTCCTCGCCCCCGACACCACCACGGCGCAGGCGATCGTCGACGATCTGCTGCGCGCGCGCATCACGTGGCGCCACATCCATGTGCTCGCCAATCACAGCGTGGGGCTCGAACGCTTGCCCGAGGCTTCGCTGCTGCAGCGCAGCGACCTCGTGCACGCGCTGGAGCGCGGCGTGATGTTCGGTGCTGCGACCGGCGCGATTGTCGGGCTCGTGGCGCTGATGTTTCCGCTCTCGGACTTCGATATCACGGGCGGGGTGGTCGTCGCGTTGACCCTGGCCGGCGCGATCTTCGGCGCGTGGGCGGCCGGCATGATCGGCGTGGACGAGCCGAACACGACGCTTACGCGCTTCAACGGTCCGATCGAACACGGCCAGTTGCTGGTCATGGCCGATGTGCCCGGCTCGCGCGAAGCGGAGATCGAGGAGAGCATCGCCCAGCATGTGCCGCGCGCCGATGTGGAAGGCGCGGAAGCGACGTCGCCGATCTTTCCCTGAATGCGCCGGACTGTCGTGCGTGGCGCCGCTGCGGTGCGGGCCTGAGCGTGTGCGCAAGCCAAAAATCGCGCCCCATTTCTCAGCGCTGGCATTCCATTTGAGGGCCGCAACGCTCAATCTACGGCAGCCGGGAGTGCGCCGCGCTGCCCGCGCCTTTAGCCCGCCTTTAGCTCGCCTCTAGCCCGCCATTCACACCGCGCGCGCCGCGCCGGGCACGCCATTCCCCCGCCAAATCCCGCATTTTGACCGGCTTGCGCCCGCGACAAGGCAAAATACGGGTTTTGAGCCCGCGCCGGGCTCGAGTTTCCCCTGCCGGCCGCCTCCTTCCAGGCATCGATCGGGCCTCGTTGCGAGCCCGGCAGGTCGGCTCGCCTTGCCTGCGAGCCCTCAAGCGATATTGGAGTCGTCTACATGCCCGAATCGAATCTGTCTTTCTTCGGCCGCCTTTCGGTCGCGCTGGGATCGTTCTTCGCGATCCTCGGCGACGGCGAGCTTGCCGCCAATGTGCGCCGTCTGCGTGAAGGCGGGCTCGCCCCCGCCGCGCCCGCACCCGCCGCGGCTCCGGTCGCGAAGCCGGCACCCGCACCCGCGCCCGCACCCACCGTCATCAAGGAAGCCACGGCCGACGCCGCGCTGCAGCTGCTCGGCCTGCTCCAGCGCAACGCGCGCTTCGTCGATTTCGTCGAGGAAGACATTGCCGGTTATGCCGATGCGGATATCGGCGCCGCCGCCCGCATCGTCCACGAAGGCTGCCGCGCCACGCTGCGCGACCACTTCTCGATCCGCCCGGTGCGCAGCGAGTCCGAAGGCGTGCGCGTGACGCTGCCGGCCGGCTTCGACGCCGCGGCCGTGCGCCTCACCGGCAACGTGGTCGGCGAGGCGCCGTTCAGCGGCAGCCTCACGCATCGCGGCTGGCGCGTCGAGGAGGTCAAGCTGCCGCAACTCGTCAAGACGCATGACGCGCGCATCATCGCGCCGGCGGAGGTGGAGCTGTGAGCGATCCGCGTTATTCGATCGGCGTTGACCTGGGCACGACGCATTGCGCGCTGTCCTACGTCGACCTCACCGCCAGCGATGGCGAAAAGACCCAGCAGGGCGTGTTGAACGTGACCCAGCTCACGGCGCCGGGCACGCTGGAATCGCCCGACCTGCTGCCCTCATTTCTCTATTTGCCGCATGCGGGCGAGCTGACGCCGGGCGACCTCACGCTGCCGTGGACCACCACGCGCGAGTACGCCGTGGGCGAGCTTGCGCGCAGCCGTGGCGCGGGCACGCCGATCCGCCTCGTTTCGAGCGCGAAGAGCTGGCTGTGCCACCCCGGCGTGGACCGCCGCGCGGCCATTCTGCCGAACGACGCCCCGCCTGAAGTCGCGCGCGTGTCGCCGCTCGAAAGCTCGGTGCGTTATCTCACGCACCTGCGCGAGGCCTGGGACCACGCGCATCCCGAGGCGCCGTTCGGTGAGCAGGAAGTCACCGTCACGATTCCGGCCTCGTTCGACCCCGCCGCGCGCGAGCTGACGGCGGAAGCCGCGCAGGCGGCGGGCTACGCGAACATGACGCTGCTGGAAGAGCCGCAAGCTGCGCTCTATAGCTGGATTCAAAAGAGCGGCGGCGCGTGGCGCAAGGACGTGAAGGTCGGCGACATCATCCTCGTGGTGGATGTGGGCGGCGGTACGACCGACCTTTCGCTGATCGCCGTGGTCGAGCGCGAAGGCAATCTCGAACTGCACCGCGTGGCCGTGGGCGAGCACATTCTGCTCGGCGGCGACAACATGGACCTCGCACTCGCGCACGTGGTCGCGCGCAAGCTCGCGGCGCAGGGCACGCAAGCGGACCCGTGGCAGTTGCGCGCGCTGACCTACGCGTGCCGCTCGGCGAAGGAAACGCTGCTCTCCGACGCCTCCGTCGAAACGGTGCCGATCGTCGTGCCGAGCCGCGGCTCGAAGCTCATCGGCGGGTCGATCCGCACGGAGCTCACGCGCGCCGAACTCACGCAGATCATTCTCGAGGGCTTCTTCCCGCAGGTGGACGCCGCAGCGCGCCCCGCCGTGCGCACGCGCGTGGGCCTCACGCAGCTTGGCCTGCCCTATGCGCAGGATGCGGGCGTCACGCGCCATCTCGCGGCCTTCCTCGGCCGCCAGGTCCAGGCGCTCGCGGAACTCGAAGGTTTCGGCGCGCCGCCCGCAGGCGCGACCTTCCTGCATCCCACCGCTGTGCTCTTCAACGGCGGCGTATTCAAGTCGCCGTTGCTCTCGCAACGCGTGCTCGATATCCTGGGCGGCTGGCTCGCGGCCGAGGGCGCTGCACCGGCGCGTTTGCTCGGCGGGGCGGATCTCGACCTCGCGGTGGCGCGCGGCGCGGCCTATTACGGCTACGTGAAACGCGGACGGGGCGTGCGCATTCGCGGCGGCACGGCGCGCGCGTACTACGTGGCGGTCGAATCGGCCATGCCGGCCGTGCCGGGGCTCGAGCCGCCGGTGTCGGCGCTCTGCGTCGCGCCGTTCGGCATGGAAGAGGGTACCGAGGCGGCGCTGCCGCCGCAGGAGTTCGGCCTCGTGGTGGGCGAGCCGGTGCACTTCCGTTTCTTCGGTTCTTCGGTGCGGCGTCTGGATCAGGTCGGCACGATGCTCGACTACTGGTCGCCTGAAGAATTGCAGGAACTGGAGGAGATCCAGGCCACGCTGCCCACCGAAGGCCGCACGCCCGGCGAAGTCGTGCCCGTGAAGCTGCACGCGCGCGTGACGGAAGCGGGCACGCTCGAGCTCGAAGCGATGCCGAGCGGCACGAACGAGCGCTGGAAGGTCGAGTTCGACGTGCGTGGCGGAGCAGGCGACTGAGCCCGATGAAGCCATACGTCGTCGGCATCGACCTGGGGACGAGCAATACCGTCGTGGCGTACGTGGAGGCCGGCGGCGACGCGATCCGCGTGTTCGACGTCGAGCAGCTAACCGGCCTCGGCGAAGTGGGCGCGGAAAAGATGCTGCCTTCCGCGCGCTATCACCCGGCGGCGGGCGAGCTTGCGGCCGGCGACTTGCGTTTGCCGTGGAGCGCGCCTGCGCAAGGCGATGACGCGGTCATCGGCCGCCTCGCGCGCACGCTCGGCGCGCAGGTGCCGGGGCGGCTCGTGGCGAGCGCGAAGAGCTGGCTCTCGCACGCGGCCGTGGACCGCCTCGCGCCGATCCTGCCGTGGGGCGCACCCGAAGACGTCGCCAAGGTTTCGCCGGTTGCCGCGAGCGCGAGTTATCTCGCGCATGTGCGCGCCGCGTGGAATCATCGCTTCCCGCATGCGCCGCTCGAAGATCAGGACGTCGTGCTGACCGTGCCCGCCTCGTTCGACGACGGCGCGCGCGCGCTCACGCTCGAAGCGGCGCGGCTCGCGAAGCTGCCCGCGCTGCGTCTGCTAGAAGAACCGCAAGCCGCGTTTTACGACTGGCTGTATCACCATCGCGCTACGCTCGACGCCCAGCTCGGCGCGTCGCGTCTCGTGCTGGTCTGCGACGTGGGCGGCGGCACGACCGACCTCACGCTCATCAAGGTGCAGTTCGAGAACGGCGAGCCGCAGCTCACGCGTATAGGCGTGGGCAATCATCTTATGCTGGGCGGCGACAACATGGACCTCGCGCTCGCCCATCTGGCCGAGAGCCGCCTCGCCAACGCGCAAACGCGCTTGAGCGCGGCGAGCCTCTCGCAGCTCGTCGAGCGCTGCCGTGTCGCGAAGGAGCAACTGCTCGACGCGAGCGCGCCCGAATCGCTGCCGATCACGCTGCTCGGCGCTGGCGCGCGTCTCGTGGGCGGCGCGCGCAGCACGCAGCTTGGCCGCGAGGAAGTCGCTCAGATCGTGGTGGACGGTTTCTTCCCGATGGGCGCGGCCGGCGATCTGCCGCGCCGCTCGCGCGCGGCGATCGTCGAGTTCGGTTTGCCCTATGCCGCCGATCCGGCCATCACGCGCCATATCGCGGCGTTTTTGCAGCGCTTCGCTGCGCAGTCGCGCGAGGCGTTGGGCGCAACAGGTGGAGAAAGCGCCGCGCTGCCGATGCCCGACGCACTGCTGCTTAACGGCGGCGTGTTCCGCGCACGCGCGCTCGCGCAGCGTCTGGCCGACACGCTCGGCGCGTGGCGTGGCGAGCCGCTCAATGTGCTGCGCAACGATCAGCCCGACGTGGCTGTCGCGCGTGGCGCGGTCGCGTATGCGCTCGCGCGCGCGGGCCACGCGCCGCGTATTGGCGGCGGCTCGCCGCGCAGCTACTTTCTCGTGCTCGACGAAGGCGCGGGCGCCGATGCCGCACCGCGCGGCGTGTGCGTCCTTCCGCGCGGCACGGAGGAAGGCCACGAGTTGCATCTGGACGACCGCACGTTCGCGTTGCAACTTGGTCAGCCGGTGCAGTTCCACCTCGCATCGACAGTGGCCGACACGGCGTGGCAGCCCGGCGAGTTGACCGATCTGGCTGCGGGCGACTTCGTGCGCCTGCCGCCGCTCGCGACGGTGGTGCCCGCAAGCGGCGATGCGAAAGCCGCGCGCGAGCGCCCCGTCAAACTCACGACCGCGCTGACCGAAGTCGGCACGCTGGAGATGCACTGCATCGCCACTGACGACGCCTCGCAGCGCTGGCTGCTCGAATTCGCGCTGCGCCGCGCGGAGCACGAGAGTGGTGCGAGCGGGACGCACGGCGAGTCACGCCACGCGGGACTCGACGACGCCATCGAAGCGATCGAACGCGTGTTCGGCGCGCGCTCCGCCAAGATCGACGCGAAAGAAGTGAAGCGTCTGCGCGCGCATCTCGAAGAGCGGCTCGGTCCGCGCCAGAACTGGGACGGCCCGCTGCTGCGCGAGCTGTTCGGCGCGCTCTGGGAGCGCGCGGGCAAGCGCCGCCGCTCCGCCGATCATGAACGCGTGTGGTTGAACCTCGCCGGCTTCAGCCTGCGGCCGGGCTTCGGCTATCCGCTCGACGAATGGCGCGTCGAACAGCTTTGGACACTCTTCGACGACGGCATCCAGTTCGTGGGCGAAGGCCAGGTCTGGTCGGAGTGGTGGACGCTCTGGCGGCGCGCGGCGGGCGGCCTGAACGAGGCGCAGCAGCACGAGGTGCTGGAGGCGATGACGTACCTCGAAGAAGCGGCCGGCTCGAAGCGCCACAAGCTGCCTTTCGACCCCGCGAAGCTCGCCCATGCGGACATGATCCGGCTCTATGCATCGCTCGAGCAGATTGCGGCCGAGCGCAAGATCGAGATCGGCGAGCGGCTGTTGCAGCGGCTGCAAAAGCCTTCCGAGAATCATCAGACGTGGTGGGCCGTGGGCCGTATCGGCGCGCGCCAGCCGTTCTACGGCAGCGCGCACGGCGTGGTGCCGCCGGAAACCGCCGCGCGTTGGCTCGATGCGATCCTCGCGCTCGACTGGAAAAAGATCGAGCCGGCGATGTTCGCCGCCGCGCAGATCGCGCGCATGACGGGCGACCGCTCGCGCGATTTGCCGCCCGAACTGCGCGAGACGGTGGTGCGCCGCTTGGAGTCGGCGAACGCACCGCCTGCGTGGGTGACGATGGTGCGCGAAGTCGTCGCGCTCGATACGGCGGACACGGGCCGCGTGTTCGGCGAGGCGCTGCCGGCGGGGCTGAAGCTGATCGCGGGTTGAACTCGGGCGCGTGACACCTGACTTCTGCAAGAAGCGCCGCGCGCGTATGATCGAACGCCTGATGCCAACATGAACCACAGCGTGGTCGATCTGCCCATGAATTCTCCTGCCGATGCTTCCTCGCCGCGCGCCTTGCGCGCGCTCTCGCCAATCGAGGCGCGTATCGTCGGCGTGCTGGTCGAAAAGCAGCACACGGTGCCCGACACCTATCCGCTTTCGCTCAACGCGCTCACGCTCGGCTGCAACCAGAAGACCGCGCGCACGCCGGTCATGAACGTGAGCGAAGCCGACGTGCTGGCCGCCATCGAAGACCTCAAGCTGCTGAGCCTCGTGTTCGAAGGCAGCAGCAGCCGCGTGCCGCGCTTCGAGCACAACCTGAACCGCGTCCTCGGCGTGCCGAGCCAGGCCGTGGCGCTCCTGACCGTTCTGCTGCTGCGCGGCGCGCAGACGGCGGCGGAATTGCGCCTGAATTCGGCACGCCTGCACGGTTTCGCCGATGTCTCGTCGGTCGAAGGCTTCCTGGAAGAACTGGCCGAGCGCGAGCCGCCGCTCGTAGTGAAACTGCCGCGCGCGCCGGGCGAGCGCGAAAGCCGCTGGATGCATTTGCTGTGCGGTGAAGTGAACATGGCGAGTTTTGCCGCTGCGGGGACCAGCGCGTCCGGCGCTCGCGAGGAAGCCGGTGAGAGCGTCTCGCTCGCGGACTTCGAGGCGGTGCGCGCCGAGCAGCAGCGTCTCGCCGACGAAGTCGCGCGCCTGCAAACGCTCGTCGCACGCATGGCCGCCGAACTGGGGATGTCGCTCGACTGAGCGCCATCCCCGCGCCGCGCAATGGACGCCGCAGCATCCTCCGCCCAGCGCCTGCGCCAGGTGCGCGACCTGCCGTGCCCGCGCGGCTTGCCGCTCATCGGCAATCTCCATCAGCTGAATGCGCCGAGGCTGCACCGCGTGCTCGAACACTGGGCGCAGGAACTCGGCACGCCGTATCGCTTCCAGATCTGCGGCATGCCCGTCACGGTATGGAGCGACGCGGAACTGAGCCAGAGCGTGATGCGCGAGCGTCCGCACCGCTACCGGCGTTACGCGTCGCTCGAACCTGTCCTTGCCGAGATCGGCTGCAACGGCGTGTTCTCGGCCGAGGGCGCCGCGTGGCAGCCGCAGCGCCGGCTCGTCATGCAGGCGCTTTCCATCCCGCACATCCGCGGCTTCTATCCGACGCTGCAAGCCATCACGGCGCGGCTGCACGACCGCTGGCAGCGCGCGGCCGAGCGCGGCGACGTGGTCGAGATGACTGACGACCTCAAACGCTACACGGTGGACGTGACAAGCGCGCTCGCCTTCGGCGAAGACCCGCGCACGCTCGAACAGGAGCGCGGTGTGATTCAGGAACATCTCGCACAGATTTTCCCGACGCTCATGCATCGCGTGAACGCGCCGTTTCCATACTGGCGCTACGTGCGTTTGCCGCGCGACCGCCGCACGGACCGGGCGCTGGCCGAAGTGCATCGCACGATACGCGGCATGATGGCGCGCTCGCGCGAGCGCATGCGCGACGCGCCGTCCTCAATCGTCCGCGCGCCGCGCCATCTGCTCGAAGCGATGCTGGCACTGCGAGATGCTCCAGGCTCGGCGCCAGGCTCCGAAGTGACCGACGACATCATTGCCGCCAACGTGCTCACGCTCTTGCTCGCGGGCGAGGACACCACGGCCAACGCGCTGGCGTGGTCGCTCTTCTATCTGGCCGCCGACGAACCGCTGCAGCAGCGCCTCGCCAACGAAGCGCGGGCGGTGCTGGGTGAACACGATGTGTGTCCGGACTACGGCCTCGTGAAGGACCTCGACCTGTTCGAAGCCGTCTGCAGCGAAACGCTGCGCTTTCGCCCCGTGGCCGCGATCATGGCGTTCGAGCCTGTCGAGAATGTGGAGGTGGGTGGCGTTGCGCTGCCCGCCGGTTCGAAGATGTTCTTTCTCACCCGGCCGCCGATGCTTGACTCGCGCCACTACGCACAGCCCGAGCGCTTCGATCCTGACCGATGGCTGCGCGGCCATGCAGATGCCGATGCGCGCGTGCACGATCCGCGCGCATGGGTACAGTTCGGCGCGGGGCCGCGTGTGTGTCCGGGGCGGCATCTCGCCGCCATGGAAATGCGCCTCGTGCTCTCCACGTTGATGAACCGCTTCAAGGTGAGGCTTGCCGTCGATCCTGCGACGATCGAGGAAATCACGGCGTTCGCGATGGTGCCGAACCGCATGCCGGTGCGGCTGGAATGCCGGCCGACGGTTCAGTGACCGCGAACCTGATCGAGGTATCAACCGGGTCGCGACTGACGTCTCAACCCTGCGTAATGAAGGTATGCACGTGCGTGTTGAAGAGGTCGGGGTGCGTGCCGTTCATGCCGTGCGTGGCGCCCTTGATCGTGACGCGGCGCGCGAACGCGATCCACTCTTCGAGCGCTTCGACGTTGTTGCGGAACATGAGCGGGCTGCGCTGGCCGTCGATGAGCAGCGTGCGGCACTTGATCTCGCCGGCGGCGCGCGGTGCGTAGGGCGAGAGCGGGTCCTGCAACTGCTTGGGCAGCGTCGTGGCGTTGGCGATGGCCATCTGGCGAAACGCCGCCGAGCCTTTCTTCCACGCGCCCGGCACGCTCACGGAGTCGACGAACAACTCGAGCCCCGCTTCGACTTCGCCGGCATGGATGAGGTCGGCCGCACGCGTGCGCAGCGCGTTGGTGGCGGGCGGCAGCGCGGCTTCGTCGTCGTCAACGCGCGAGAGCGGGCCGCCGGGGTCGGCCAGCACCAGCGTGCGCACGAGGCGCGGATAGCGGCGCGCGAGATGCCACGCCACGCTGCCGCCGCGCGAGTGACCCACGAGGTGCACCGATTCGAGGCCGAGCGCATCGATGAAATCGGCCAGCTCGGTGACGTGGCTCTCCCAGCCGAAATCTCCCTGAATGCAGGCATCCGCCGCGGGCCAGTAATGGCTCAGGCTCGGCGCGATGCAGCGGAAATGCTCCGAAAGGCCGTTGAGTTGCGGCATCCAGTAGCGGTAATCGCAGAGCGATCCGTGGACGAACAGCAGCGGCTCGCCTTCGCCGCGCTCGAGGAACGGCAGGGCAATGCCCGAGTGCAATGTGGCGTACGACAGGTCGGGCGCAGCAAGTAGGGAGGGATCGATGCGTTGGTTCAAGGAGTGGCTCCAAGCGTATGAGCGTCACTTTGCCGCAAGCGCATAATTAAGGGAAACTCAATAAACTGAAGGAATCGATAAGGTTTTCTGATTGGAAAAGGGGGCGCAACGCGGTGAGCCTTGCCGGGCGGGGTTGTTGTCTTTCATCGATGAAAGCAAACGTGCGTGCCCACGCATGGCGGCCTGACGTGCGCAGGCGGGTTTATGGCGTCGGCGCGACAAGATTGGCGTCGCGCGCGAGCAGCCAGCGCCCGCTTGCATCCTTGCGCACGAGCGTGAGCGTGTAGCCCGCCCGCCGCATCGGCTGGGCCGCGCCCGGCGGCGTGATGGAAATATCGATGCGATTGCGCAGAAACGCCCAGTCCCCCAGCACCTGAAGTTCCACGATCTCGGCCGAGCCCTCGATGCGCATGTCTTGCTGCGCCTGGGAAGCCGCGGCGAACTCCGCTTTGCCAAACGGCTCCTGGCCGGGCACCGTGAACACCACGTCGTCGGTCATCAGGCTTAGCACTTTGGCCGTGTCGCCGGCGCGGCTGGCTTCTATCCATGTTTGCACCAGCTCGCGAATGGCGCGTTCGTCGTCGGTCATTGTGATCTCCCATGTCGTTCAGTTCGACGCAATCCCGATTGCGCAGGGCCTCAGAACGCGCTGCGATAAGCGAACAGACCCGGCAAGCCGCCAGTCATGATGAAGAGGACGTTCTCGCCGCTTGTAAAGCGTCCCGAGCGTACGGCCTGTGTGAGACCGGCGAATGCCTTGCCGCTGTACACGGGGTCGAGCAGCAGGCCTTCTTTCGAAGCCACGAGCCGTACGGCCTCGCGCATGGCGTCGGTCGGCATGCCGTATCCGTCGCCGAGCTGTGCGCCCTCGATCACGATCGACGCGCCCTCGATGCGCCGCGCCGGATCGATCAGTTCGAGCGTCTTGCCGGCTTTCTCGAACGTGGTGGCATAGGCCTGCTCTGTCTTCGCGAGCACCGTGTACGCAAGCACGAGGCTCGGGTCGATGCCGAGCGCCGCAAAACCGGCAGCCAGCCCCGCGTGCATGCCGCCGCTGCCGTTAGGGATGACAATGCGCGCGAAGCGCAGTCCCTGCGCCTGTGCCTGGGTCAGGATTTCGGCCGCGCACGCCGCATAGCCGAGACAGCCCACCGGGCTCGACCCGCCCAGCGGGCACACGTAGACCGAGCGGCCCTGGGCGCGCAGTTCTTCGGCGCGCGCCTGCGCGAACGCCAGCGCATTGGCCGTGCCGGGCAAATCGTGCACGCGAGCGCCGAGCAGGTCGTCGAGCAGGATGTTGCCGTTCTCCCGATACTCGAAGTCGTCGCGCGGCACGGCCCGCGTGAGCACCAGTTCGCACTGCAGGCCCGCTTGCGCGGCGGCCGCCGCCGTCAAGCGCGCGTGGTTCGACTGGCGCGCGCCCACGGTGACGATGGTGTTCGCGCCCGCCGCCAGTGCTTCGCCCATTAGAAACTCGAGCTTGCGCAGCTTGTTGCCGCCGCCGCCCAGGCCAGTCAGATCGTCGCGCTTGACATACACATTCACGCCCCCAAGTTCGCGGCTTAGTCGCGGCAATAACTGGATCGGCGTGGGTCCTTCCAGCAATGCGCGGCGAGCATGCCGCGAAAGATCGAGCGGGTACGGGAACGCGGCGTTCGTTACGGTAGTCATTGCTGTCTCGGAGTTTGGGATGGCGGCATTCGCGGTTCATTCGCGATTGCCACGCGCCGAATCATAAACAGGGTAATTCTCGAATCATGCGTAACGCCTCAGGGTTCTCACGTCCACGTAATTCCGTATTGCGTCGCAGCAAGGAGGTTTTTAAACTGATTCCTATCCAGGCAATCGTCCGAGACGATATTCCCACCACGGGAGGCTTCACATGAATATTTTTCAATCGCCGAGCCAACCATCGAGTCCGAGGCTGCACGTATTCGAACAGGAAGGCGGCTGGCACTGGGGTATCACCATCGAGCGTTCGGCAGGCGGGGGGTTCAAGGTCATCGCGTACAGCGAGAAGCCGTTCCGCGCCGAAAACGAAGCACAATCCGACGGCGACCGCGCCCTCGTCAATCTCGCCGAACTGGTTTGAGCCGCGCGCCGCGCGGCTTCGTGTTTTTGCGTCTGCGGCACTTCCCCTCGCACCCTTCCATGCTTGCGGCCCGCGCCACCCGCGCTGAGCCGGATTCGACGTTTCCTTTCGTTTGATCGCGCCGATGCGGGCATACCGCGTCCATCGGTCTCAGTGACCGATCGTGCGACGTTTGCCAAAAGTCATCTCGCAATCCTCCGCGCGCTGGTATCGTGAAAATTTGCCCGCGAGGGCATTTCAGAGCGCTGCCGAATGCCGCCACTTTCCTTCATGACCTCACGCGCGCCGCGCCCTTCGCCAACGCTTGCGCCCGATCTGCAACTGGGCGAACCCATGACCGATACGATGCATGCCGGGTTCGTCGCGCTGCTCGATGCGCTCGCGCTCGCGAGCGATGAAACATGGATCGGCGCGTTCGACGCGTGGGCCGCGCACACGAAGCAGCATTTCGCGCAGGAAGAAGCGTGGATGGAAGAGCTGAACTTCGGTCCGCGCCATTGCCATGCAGGCCAGCACCGGCACGTGCTGAACGTGGCCGGCGAAGTGCGCAGGCAAGTGGCCGACGAAGGGCGCTTCGAAACCGGGCGGCAACTGGTGCGCGAGTTGCGCGAATGGTTCGCGTGGCACGTGAAGTCGATGGACGCGCTCATGGTCGAAGGCCTGCGCGAACGCGGCATCGCGAAGGCCGATCAGGTCGATCAGGTCGATCAGGTCGATCAGGTCGATCAGGTCGATCAGGTCGATCAGGTCGTTTGAGTCACCTTCAAATCGTTCGATTCATGCAAGCAGATATCGTCATTGTGGGCGCCGGGCCGGTGGGGCTCTGTCTCGCGCGCTCGCTCAGTGGTGTTGGCCTCAAGATCGTCATGGTCGAGCAGCAGTGCCTCGCCGACATCAGCGAGCCGCAGTTCGATGGCCGCGAGATCGCGCTGACGCAACAGTCGGTGCGCTTGATGCGCAAGTTCGGGCTTTGGGATCGTATCGACCCGCACGCGCGTGCGCCGCTGTGCAGCGCCAGGGTGTTCAACGGTACCTCGCCGGGGGCGCTCGAGATTGGGCACGACCTGAGCGGCCATACGGAACTGGGCTGGCTCGTCTCCAATCATCTGATTCGCAGCGCGGCCTATGAGGCGCTGCGGGAAAGCACGGCAGGGCACGGCGACGTGACGCTGCTCGCCGCGCAAAAGGTCAGCGGCGTGAAAGCCGGCGAGGATCAGGCGAGCGTGACATTGGAAAACGGCGAGACGCTAACGGCCAGATTGATCGTCGCGGCGGACAGCCGCTTCTCGTCCACGCGCAAGATGATGGGCATTGCCGCCAACATGCACGATTTCGGCAAGGCCATGCTGGTTTGCCGCATGACGCATGAAGCGCCGCATGACCAGGCTGCGTGGGAATGGTTCGGGTACGATCAAACGCTCGCGCTGCTTCCCATGAACGCGGAGCGCTCGACGAACGCGCACCAGTCGTCGGTCGTGCTCACGCTGCCGGTGGGCCAGGTCAACGAGATCGCGGCGCTCGAACCCGACGCATTCGCGAGACATATCGAACACCGTTTCATGCACAGGCTGGGCGCGATGAAGCTGGCAAGCACGCGGCATGTCTATCCGCTCGTTGCCGTTTATCCGGAGCGCTTTGTCGGCAAACGCTTCGCGGTTGTGGGCGACGCCGCGGTCGGCATGCATCCGGTAACCGCGCATGGCTTCAATTTCGGTTTGCTCGGGGTGGAAACCTTAGGTAACCGAATTATTGAGGCAAAAAAAAGCGGCTTCGACATCGGCGCCCGGCAGGTTTTGCAGCGCTACGAAACCCAGCATCGCCGCGCGACCCGGCCGCTTTATCTCGCGACGCGCTTCATCACCGACGTCTATACGAACAACAGCGCACCCGCGAAACTGGCGCGCGACCTCATGCTGCGCGCCGCTTCCCGGCTGATGCCGTTCAGGAAGGCGATTGCGGCTTCGCTAACCGGCTAGCTTCAGGCGCCCTCGCGCACGTCGACCGCGACGATGCGCTCGAGGACGGCCACCGCGTTCTCCACGCCGTTTTCCGCACGCAACGTTTTGCCTAATGCGCGGGCGCGGCTTCGCACCGCTTCGCTGGCGGTAAAGTCGAGCGCGCTCGCGAACGCTTTGGCGCTCGGCTTGCGTCCATCGACGGCCGCCGGTGCGACGCCCGCCGCGCGCAGGCGCTGCGCCCAGAAGAACTGGTCGCCCGCGAACGGCGTCACGATGGAAGGCACGCCGGCGCGTGTTGCGGAGTGCGAAGTACCGGAGCCGCCGTGATGAATGACGGCGGCGGTGCGCGGGAGCAGCCAGTCGTGCGGCGTGTCGCCGACAACGAAGAAGTTTTCGGGAAGCGTCTTTGGATCGATGCCGCTCCAGCCCGGGTAGAAGAGTGCGCGCCGGCCCCGCATGGCTTCGATCAGGGCGGCCAGCAGGCGCGCATTGTCGAAGCCCGTCATGCTGCCAAAGCCGATGTAGACGGGCGCTTCGCCAGCGGCGAGGAAGTGCGCCAATGCGGGCGGCGGGGTCCAGGCCGGGCTCGGCGCGAGCCACTGTCCGCAAAGATGCGCGTTCGCGGGCCAGTCGGCGGGCACGGCCAGCAGGCTTGGCGAGATGCCATACACCATCGGGTGGTCCTTCCATACCGCCTTGCGCGGCGGCAGGCCGAACGTCGCGCGCGCGGCGTTGGTCTTGTCGCGGAATGCCTTCCAGAGCATGGCGTTCACAAGGCCGTGGCTCGCGCGGTTGAGCACGCGCGGCACCCAGGCGGACGGCAGGAACGCAGAGGGGAAGGCCGCCGTGGGCGTGAGCGGGATCATGCCCGAGCCGATGCCTTTCGCGCCCAGATATTCCGCCGCGGAAAGCCCCACGAACGCGGCCAGCCCGGCAACCAGAATGGCATCGCAACCGTCGCCCGTCTCGACGATGGTGCGCATCCACGACGGCGCGTTTTCGTTGGCGATCTTCGCGAGCGCGCGTGCGGTCTCATTGAAGCCGCCGCCTTTCCCGACGACGCCGGCGATGGCATGGTCCGGGCGCAGCATGCCGCGAATGTCGCCGGCGAGCGCCGTGGCCGGCACGCCGAGTGCGCGGGCGCTGCCCAGCGTGGCGGCATCCGCCAGCAGGTGCGCTTCGTGCCCGGCGTCCATCAAGCCACGGCACAGCGCGGCGAACGGGCGCGCATCGCCCTCGGTGCCGTAGGTTGCGATCAGTAGCTTCATGAGGCCATTTTCCGTGATTTCGGCGCTGCGTTCGTTGAGGCCGGTTCATGTGCAATGGCGTGAACCGGCTGCAGGCGTAGTGTCGCTAAACCAATCCGCGCCTGCAACCTGGGTCAGCGAACCCATCCTGAGCGTTGGTGCCGATGGCTCTGGAGCGCGCGATGAAGCCCCGGCGCGCAGCGCGTATTGACGACGATTTGTACGGATGTGCTCGTTTGGCGCTGAACGGTCGCGGCGACATCTTCATTCATGAAGCGCCACCAACCCGGTTTGCGTACTCCCAGAAGAACACGCTCGGCACCTGCTGCGTCACAAACCGCAGCGATCTGGCGGCCAATAGTCGACCCGGACAGCGGTGACGTCAACATGCGCGCCTGAGCGCCGCGTTGATTGCCTTCCAGTATCCGCATCGCGCGGGCCAGCGTCTCGCGGCCGCTTTCTTCCATAGCGCCCGCGATCATCCCGTAGTCCAGGTGCTCGCCCATGCCCGTCAAGCACGGCGTCAAGTCGACGATATGCACGGCGAGAATATGCGCGTCGCAACGTCTGGCGGTATCGAGTGCCGACGCGAGGAATGCGTCGGTCGAATTCTGGCTGATTGCAACAACGATGGTCCTGGACATGTCGAGGGCCCTCAGTACGCCCAGTAGGTGAAGGCGTGCGGATAGCCGTAGACAACCGGCGCCGGTACCAGCATGGGGGGCGGGGCGTACGCGGGCGCGGTCGCATAGACGGCCGGCTGCGAGATGCTGTTGCCCTTGGACGCCATGCATTGCGAGTAAGCCGCGTCGTAACTGGCCTGCAAACTCGCGGAATTCGCCTGCGCGCTATTGGCGCCGACGGCGCTCCCAAGCAGCAAACCCGCGCCGGCGCCGATCGCCGCGCCAACACCGGCGTTGCCCGCAGCAGCGCCTAGAAGCGCGCCGGCTGCCGCGCCGCCTGCGGTGCCGATGGCCGTACTGCCCAGCGCGCCATGGCTCGCCGAAGGCTGGGCCGCGCCGTCCGTGCGGAAGGCGTAATTCCGGCATGCATAGTCCTCCTGCTGGAACTCGCCTAGCGGCTTGCCCTTCGGCGGCAAGGCGACCACGGTTGGGCCCGTTGGCGGAATGATGGCGCACCCGCCCAGGCCGAGGGCGACGATGCAGGCGGATATGACAAGGCAGGCGGTTTGTGAGGGTTTCATGATGGGAGTGTCCAGTCAGTGCATGGAGAGCATCCTGAGGCAGGATAGTTAGGCGCGAGTTATCGCCCGTCGCGCGTTAATGCCGCCAGTCGATGGGCTCATCGAGGTAGTAAGGCGCGAACGGATTGTGGTTCACGTCGAAATACCGGCTTCGGCGCTCGAGATCGGCAAGATCGGCCGACGAGGCGAGGTAGGCATCGCGTCGTTGGGCTTCCACGGCCGCGAAGTGTGCTTCGAGCTTGCTGACGAGTTTGGCGAACATGATGTTTCTCCTTGAACGGCGACAGAGAGCCGTCGATGAGAAACATCATCGCGAAGCAGAATGAGTCGTGAGTTAGCAGGCCCGCATTGCGAGCGGCCCGGCCGATCGGCCCGCGGCGCACGCTCCAGGCGTCAGGGCGTCAGTGTGCCTCGGCGCGGCTCACGCCATCGTCGGCGAGCAGTGGAATTTCCACGATGGCGCGCAGCCCCGTCACGCCGTCGTGGCGATTTTCAAGGGTCACGCGACCGCCGTAGCGCGTGACGATCGCGAGTACGATCGCGAGCCCGAGACCGCTGCCCTCGACGCCATGATTCACGCGAAAGAAGCGGTCGAATACACGGGGCAGCGCCGCTTCGGGAATGCCGGGTCCCGTGTCCTCAATGTCGATGCGTGCGTGTCCGTCGGCGTCGAGGACGCGCAGATCGACACACCCGCCCTCGGGCGTATAGCGCAGCGCGTTGCCGATCAGGTTCTTGACCACGGCGCGCAGGTCCGGCTCGGTCGCGCAGATGCGTACCGGCGTCAATTCGCTCGCGCCGATATCGATACGCTTCTGGTTGGCGATGGGCAGCAGCTCGGAGACGACGGAAGCCACGACTTGCGTCACGTCGATCGCGGCGGTCGGCGCGGTCGTCATCTGCGCGTCCGCACGCGCCAGCTGCAACAGCTGCGCGACGAGCGTGCTCGTGCGTTCGATTCCCCGCCGCAGTGCCTGGAAGCGCTCGCGGTTTTGCGGAACAATGTCGCCCTGCAGATTGTCGGCTTGCAATTTCAGCGCGGTGAGCGGGGTGCGCAATTCGTGTGCGGCATCGGAAATGAAGTCGCGTTCGAACCGCATCGATCCGTCGAGCCGTTCGATCATGCGGTTGATCGAGCTGACGAACGGACGCAGTTCGATGGGGAGCCCTTCGTCCGGCAGGGCTTCGAGACTCGTCGAATCGATAGCCCGCACGCGGCGCCCGAGCCGGTCGAGCACCCGGAATGCACGGCGCACGCAAAGGTACACCGCGATCCACACGGCCGGAATCAGCACGTAGACCGGCGTTAGTGCGCGCGCGGCGCTGTCCTGTGCCATGCGCACGCGCACCGACATGCGTTGGCCGACCTGAATCACCTCGTTGTAGGTGACGAGCGTATAGACGCGCCACGCCTCGTTGGCGGCGAATTGCTGCGAGAAGCCCGTGGGCGAATTGCGGTCGAACTCGACGGCGCTGTCGGTGGTGCGGGTGGGCGACGATTTGTGTTCAGCAGTCCAAACGACGACGACAATGTCGTCGGCATTGCCGGACCCCGGGGAGCGGCGCGGAATGGCGGCCTCGTACACGTCGCGTATGCGAGACGCGACGTTCGAGAGCCGGTCGTCCAGCAGGGCATTCACACCGACGAGGGCGAGCCGGTAGGAGCTCACGCCTTGCACGATTCCGAAGATGGAGAGCAGCAGGCCCAGCGAGACGATCAGCTGGGTGCTGAGAGATCTGGCTTTCATGAGCATGATGGTTCGCCCCGCGTTGGCCAGCGGCGCATTGCGGGCCGCTGCCGCGCCGGCAATGCCGGCTCGTGCGCCAACGATATCAGATTATGGGGACGATACGCCGCCGCGCAGCGCGCCGTTGGGTGCCGCTGCTGGTGCCATCGGGCGCTTGCTTTTGCCCGCTTTGCCGGATCACAATCGCGCGTGCACGGGCGAACGTCCGCCTTGGCGCGGTCCATTCATGTGGATGATTGATCATGCGAATTCTCATCGTCGAAGACGACCTCGATATCGGCCAAAGCTTGATGCGTGCATTGAAGGACGCCGGCTACAGCGTGGACTGGATCCGGGTCGGCACGCAGGCGAGGCAGGCCGTGGTGAGCAACGCCTATTCGATCGTCCTGCTGGACCTGGGTCTGCCGGGCTCCGACGGCATCGACGTGCTTGCCGCCGCGCGAGGACGCGGTTGCACGACGCCCGTGCTCATCGTGACGGCGCGCGACGACATCGAGACCCGCGTTCGCGGTCTTGACATCGGCGCCGACGATTACCTGCTCAAGCCCTTCAACACTTCCGAACTGCTGGCGCGCATTCGCGCCGTGATACGCCGGCACGCCGGCGCAGCGGTTTCCGTCCTCGGCGACGAAACGCTGAGTCTCAACCTCGACAAGCATGAACTCTGCTTCAGAGGGCAGCGCGACATACTGTCCGCGCGCGAGTTTGCGCTCATGGCGGCGCTGCTCGAGCGCCCCGGCGTGATCCTCTCGCGCGCCCAGCTGGAGGACCGGCTGTATGGCTGGGGCGAAGAAGTCGAGAGCAATGCTGTGGCGGTGCTCATTCACGGCGTGCGCAAGAAGTTCGGGCACGACGTGATACGCAATATTCGGGGTTTCGGTTGGACCATCGACCTGGCTGCCCGCGAGGAGCAACCGGGCGCGCCCCCGGCAGATGGGTCCGAGGCGCGCGAGTGACCGCGTTCGAAATACTTCGTTTAGCTGAATGTTTCGAATCGTTCACGGCCGCACAATTCTCGCACCGATCCTGCCAGCGCAGGAAAACGCCGGAATCGCATTACGCGGTTACGATTGGCGGTTCACCACGAAGCTGAAATGCGGCGTGTCCGAGGCCGGCCGGTGATGGAATTGGCGCTTGCGCAACGTTCTCTGTGAATGGAAGGCGTCGGGACACTCGGCCTTCAGCTGGAGAATCGTCGCGTCGATACACTCGATACCCAGCTTCGAGGCCTGGATCAGCGCGCTTTTCTGGTTGGGGTTGAGCTTCATGACGGCTCCTGCGATAACGGGTGTACGGCAGACGCTTAGCTATGCTGGAACAGCGCGAGGCGGCCGCCCTTGTAGAGCTCGTGCACCTTGTTCGCAAGCGAGGCGTGCGGCGCCTTCTGGCATTCGCCGACCACGGCGGCCACCGGCGTTGCGACATCCACGACCGTTGTCACGGTCTCGCTCACACCGAGCTTGTCGACGCCCGAGACCCAGTAGACGAGCGCCGGCTTGTAGGCGTCGTCTACGGCGAGGAAGTCGGAGCAGGTCATCGTTGCGGGCGAAACGGCGGTGACGGGCCTGGCGGTTTCCGCGAGCGCGAGCGGGGAAACGCAGAGACCGGCAACAAGGGCGGCACTGAGCGTTGCGGTGGCGATAAGGTTTTTCATGGCAACTCTCCAAAGTTGAGGAATGTAGGCAACGTATCCTTGCGGGTGCGTCGATGATGGTCATCGTACGGGCCGAAAGTTAGCCCAGAGTGATGGCGTCAGCCGGACCGCGCAACGGCGCCGCCCGCATGATCGCGTTGCGATCCACCTTCCCCTGTTCGGTCAGCGCAATGGAGCGGCTTTGCGTGAGTCGGACCTGGCTTGCGACCGTTTCACCGAATGCCGCATCGAGCGCGCGCAGGCATCGCACCACGTCCACTCGACGTCCGGCCCATGGTTCGACGACGGCATGCCACAGGTCGTCGCTGAATCCGCCACCGCTGGCAAACGCGGTCGCATAGCGCACGTCGGGCAAGCGGCAGAGGACCTCCTCGATATCGACGGGAGCGATCGTGCGGCCGGCGATACGCCTGATGTCACTCGCTCGGCCGAGCACGTGGAGGTAGCCTTCTTTGTCGATGAAACCCATGTCGCCCGTGAGGCACCATCCGTTGCGGAATTTCAGCGCCGTTTCTTGAGGCTGATTCCAGTAGCCTTGCGCAACCGCCGCGGAGCGCACCTCGATCTTTCCCGGCTTCCCAGGCGCCGCGAGCGTGCCGTCAGTACGCCGAAATTGCACGTCGACGCCGTCGCGAACGCGGCCCGCGCAGTCGAGCAGCGCCGGCTTCGATGCCGGTTCGTGAGGTGCCAGCATGCTGACGATCCCCGCCTCGCTCGCGCCGTACAGATGCGTGAGCACGGGACCGAACCGCGCGATCGCGCGGCGGCGCAGCACGGCCGGCGCCGATCCGCTCACATGGGCGATCGAGCGCAGCGAAGACAGGTCGCGCCAGGGGGCGTCGCGATGATCCATCGTTTCGAACAACTGAGGTTCGACAAGCAGAAGATCGGTAACGCGTTCGACCTCGATTGCGGCAAGGGTGGCGGCAGGGTTGTAGCGACGCTCGAGGACGACCGTGCCGCCCGCGGTCAGCGTGGTATCGACGAGCACCTGGGACAGGTAGGCGAGCGGACCGTTGACGAGCTGACGCCGTTGTTCGTCGCGTGGCGCATTCACGAGCGCCGAATAGGCCGCGAAAGAGCGGCAACTGCATTTGGGCACGCCCGTCGTCCCGCCCGAGGAGGCGATCACCGCGAGTTCGTCTGGCGCGCTGCGTCCCGGCAGCGGCGTGTCGGGCTGCGCGTGGGCGAGCACGTCGAGCCGTGTCGACGCACTGCCGAAGCCGACCTGCATCACGCGAAGCGGCGTTGTGCCAGGGGCGCCGGATGTCTCGGGTACAAGGCGGGCAGTCTCCGGGAAGACCACCAGCAGCGCCGGCTCGATTCGCGCAAGCAGCGCCGCGCGGCGGCCGGCATCCGGCACGGCGGGCAGATAGATCGCCGCGGCGCCGATCAGGTTGGCGGCGTAGCGGATGGCGATCGCGTCGGGCCGGTTGGGCGCGAAGAGCGCGACGAGCGAGCCTCGGTCGATGCCGAGCGCCTCGAGCGCACGCGCGTAGCGGGAAACGGCGCCGCTTAGCGCCCGGCCCGTCACGTTCGTCCCTTCGTAGCGGATAACCGGCCGGTCGGCTCGTGATTCGAATTCATCGAGCAGGCAATCGACATAGGGCCGGTACGTCCCTGTCGCTCTCATTTTCGTATCGTGATTCATGGCGTCACCTTGCTCCATCGCGGGCTGTCGAGGAGACGCATGGTGAGCGCGTAAAGTTAGTGGCGAGTGAGCGCCTCACGCGCGCAATGAAAGACACCGATTACAGCGTGGATTGGCTGCGCGACGGCGAGAGCGCGAAGCGCGCCGTGTTCGATCGCACTGTTTTCAGCGGACACGCCCAGGCGCGTTGCAGGAAGGCCTGCCGCAAAGAATCAGTGATGCCAGAAGAGGGACTCCTGACGGGAATGCGTGTCGCCTGCCTGCGCATACTGGCTTTCCCAAGGCCAGATCCAGCCGTTGCGCTTTCCGGCGTTCGGCCGGCGCTCGGCGCTGGCAAGCACGAGCAGGCGCCTCGCTTCGCGGCTCGACGCGTCGACATTCACGGCGTGTCCCGCGTCTTGCCGCACGCAAGCCCATTGGCGCGCGTGCGCGCATTGCCGCGCCTGGCCGATCAACGCGTCGCGCTGCTGCTCGCGCGCGACAAGGTCGGCTTGCATCTGCTGCGCGTCGGGATTGCCGGGCTCTATGGCGAGCGCATTGGCGAGCGCCCTGCGCGCGGGCCAAAGGTTGTTCTTGTCGAGGCTTGCGCGCGCGCTGGCCAGATCGTTCGCGACTTCGGGGTGCGCGCTCGCATAGCGTGGCGCGGCGGGCGCGCGTTCGACGGCAGGGGCATTCTGCTGGGCAACGGTGTGCTGAGCCGCCTTCGCACGCGATAGTGCGCCCGGCGGCCGGTTCGTCAGCGCGGCGAGCGTGCCCGGTGCGTTTTTCGAGCCACTCACAGACCCCATGACCACCTGTGCGCCGAGTTTCGGCTCCCATTCGCTGCGATGCAGGAACGCATAGCCGGTGAACGCAATCGCAAGCGCGCCGAGCCCTGCCCATGCAAAGCGCGGCAGCCGCGAGCGTTCGGCAATCCGTTCCTCGTCGATCGATGGATATTCGCCGTCGTAGCCGCGATTGCCGCCGAGGCCGCCCTGGAGCGAGCCCAGGTTTGCGCGCAGACGCTGTGCAACCCCATGCTCGCGTTCGTCCGGCGCGCCTTCGCTGGCGGCTGCGATGCGGGCGGCGGCGGCCAGCTGATTCGCTCCGCATTGGGGGCACAGCGCGAGCGGCGCATTGAACCTTGTCCCGCAGTAGGGGCACTCCGACGGACCAGGATCGTCGTGACCAGGGGCGTTGAACATGGGAGGAGCGCGCTTTCGCTTCGATTGACGAATTGCCGCAAAATCGGTGCCCGATTTATGCACCAGTTTGAATATGGGCCACTTCGCGGCGAAGATCAATCGGCGGATTCCGCCAGTTTGGCGGATACGGACGGTCGCGGCTGCGGCGAGCCGCGACTGCCTTATGGCTTCACGCAGCCGACGATCGTGGCGATAGCCGCGGCGTCCAGCGTCAAGCCGATGTGCCCCGCACCGGGCACGAGCGTGACCGGCACGTGTGCGCCGGCTTCCTCGAACGCCGCCGCGTATTCGCGGGCGAGAAAGACTTCGTCTTCGGCGCCGGCCAGCACATGCAGGGGTTGCCGCACGCCGCGTATGTCCGCGCGATAGTCGGCGTGCGGGCGAAAGTTCTGCATCAAATTGAACGAATACTGCGGTGTGAGCTGGTCGCGGACCTCGGGCGCCAGCGCATAGGCGATCGTCGGCAGATGATTGAAGGCGCGAATGCGCAGGCCGTTCAGCATGCCGAGCACGACGACGCGCGGCATGCCAACCGACACCCAGCCGCCGACCTCGTTGCGCGTGGTGCGCGCCTTGTGATGCAGGAAGGGTGCGAGCAGCACGTAACGATCGAACCGATGTTGACGCGTGCTGCCCGCAAAGCGCAGCGCAAAGCCGCCGCCCGCCGAGAAGCCGATCAGCGTTTTCGGCAGCGCAGCCAGCTCGCCCGGCAACGCCGCGAGCAGATCTTCCAGGTCGTCTTCGAGCTGGCCGATGTAGTCGATCGTGCCCTTGCGGCCCGATTCGCCGTGGCCGCGGACATCGGGCACGCAGGCCGCGTAGCCGGCGGCGGCGAGCTGGCGGGCGAGCGGATGGAGGCTCGCGCTGCTCGCCGACGATCCGTGGATGAGCACGACGCAGGCTTGCGGCACGCCAGCGGAAGGCAGATACGCGCGCCAGGCAAGCGACGCCCCGTCGCGCGCGGTGTAACGGCGCAAGGCGGGAAGGTCCGAGAAGTCGACTTCCTTGAACGGCGCGTTGATCGATGCGAGCGGCGCGGGCTGCCTCGGGCCGCCCTTGAGGAGCGCAAATGCGGCGGCGACGATGGCGGCGATCGGAACGGCTGAGACGCTGAGAGCCACGGGCGGACCTCGTGTACGTGACGGGTTGATTGTTTTGCCGGCGGTGATGATAGCCGACTAGCCACCCGTGTCCTCTGTTATCCGAAACATTATGCGCGCCAGGTTGACACGCAGCGCGCTCAGATGAACAGCGAAATGATGCCGCCCAGCGTAATGCCCGCTGCGATCCAGCGTCCTAACGTATAGGTGTGGTTCGGGTCGGCGGGTACGTCCGGACGCTCGAGCCCTAGCGCGCCATAGACGAGCGATTTCATGGGCTGCGCGTTGGCCGGTGTAGACCCCGCGTCAGCCGCGTCGCTGGTGTCGCTGGCGTCGGTTGTGTCGCTGGTATCGCTGGCGTCGGTTGTGTCGCTGGTATCGCTGGTATCGCTGGTGTCGGTTGTATCGCTCGCATTGCTTGCGGCATCGTCGCCATCCGCGATCTCGTCGGTCGACGCAGCCGCATAACCTTGCGGCGAAATCTGCACGGCGTCGTCCTGCGTTGGGGACGATACCGCGTTCGTCGAACCGTCGCTCGACTGCGCACCGTCCTGTTCTGCCTGGTCTGAAGCCGCGCCCGCACGCAGTGTGTTCGTGTTGGCGCTACTGTTGGCGAACTGTGTCGCCGCCCCGATTTGCATGGTCGACTCCTTTCGACTTTCTTATGCCCGCAATAATCGCAGGTCCGCGAGCTGAAACGCTCCACGAATAACGCAGAAAAATTCGCGATATTCCGCGGCCAACTCCTTTGCGCCGCCTGCGACAATATCGGTATCCGTAACGTCGTGCGCGTATTCGCGCGCGACGGCCGCGGGACCCCGCCACCCGCAAGAAGAAGTACGCCTCGACGCCGCATGTGGATGAAGTCTTTGCGCCTCACCAGTCCCGTAACGTTCGCGAAGAGGCGAGCTTGAAGCGCCCGTCACGCCGCGAGGTTTTCGAGGCGCTTTATCGCACGCATTATCTGCAGGTTCAAACGCGGCTGCCCGATGCGCTGGAGCGCGATCAAAACGACGATTACGTGCAAAGCGGCGCGCAGATCGCCTGGGAGATCTGGCAGGCCGCGCACGCGCACGCGATCGAGCTGGCAGCGCAACAATGCGAACGTCTTCAGCATCGTCACGACCATCAGGATTACAAAGCAATCTGCCGAATCTGTGCGGGCGATATTCGCGCTCTGCAGGTGGACGCAGAGCGCGATGAAGATGTCACGTGAGTCGCCTAGACGGGCGCTGAAGCGACGAGGCGCAAGCGGTTCGCGGAACGCTTCGGGTCGAGGGCGCGCGTGACTTCGGCGAGCGTGTCGCGCACGGTTTCGCGCATGGTGCCCGAGAGCCCGCCCAGTGCCGCTGCGGCACGGCCTCGCGTGGAGGACGCGGGAGGCGCGGCGTCAGCTTGCGCATTGCGGTTCGCGCGCGCGGCGCGCGTCATGCCGGCGCGCGCGGGCGGCACGCAAATGCAACAGGCGGTGGGCTTGTGTGCGTCGCGCACGTGGCGCACGAAACGCCCGGAGCATACGGTGCAACTCGACAGCGTGAGCAGGCCGCCATCGAAAAAGCGCAGCAGCGTCCACGCCCGCGTAAAGCTCAGCACGCGTTCGGTCTCGGCGCTCTCGCAGTGTTCGAGATAGAGGCGATACGCACGCGTGAGTGCATCGAGCCGGCTGCATTTCGCTCTGTCGGTAAGGAACAGGTAGATGTTGTAGAACAGCGACGCGTGAATGTTCGGCAGCCACGTGAAATACCAGTCCGCCGAAAACGGCAGCATGCCCTTGGGCGGCGAGGCGTTCTTGAGTTCCCGATAAAGCCGGATCAAACGATTGCGCGACAGCGTCAGTTCTTTTTCGAGCACAGGCATGCGTGCGCCCAGCTGGATCAGCTCGATTGCACGCAGGACTTCGCGCGCTTCTTCGGTCACACTGCCTTTGTACATGACGTGGTACTCCCAGGGGCAGCCGGTGACGGCCACGATAGCCAGGCGAATGCCTGAATTTACGGGCGATTATAAAAGCGCGACAAAGAGCGTCAAGAATAATATTTGGAAAGGATTTGCGGGATCTATAAAGAAAATGCGCGGCGCAGCCGATATTCAGGCATGGATTGAAACGGGAAATGGCCGCGCTTTACCACCGGAATTACCCGTTGTGTGTAAATGGAAAGGCCCGGTAAGAATATAAATAAAAACCGGCGGCAAATATCGGTGCGCAATGCACTGCGAATCGGGAAGAATTATTACGGCGTTTTGCGCTTTTAACCTTTCAGGCTTATCTGCCGGTAAACTGCGCCCTTTCCGAACGCATGCGACGCGCGACGTTGCGGCGGCCCGCTCGAACGGCGGGTTCCCTACACAAGCTGCCAACTGATGACTTTGCCTTTCTCCGCCTACACCTCTTCGTTCGCGCAGGCGCGTAAGCGTTTGCCTGTGGACGCGACCGGCAACTTCAACCGCAATGGCGGCGCGACGCTCGCCAACCCGCCGCGCCGCGCGCTGCTCAAGGGCACGGTGAGCCTGCTGGCGCTGAGCGGTTGCGCCAGCACGTTGCTGAGTGCGTGTGGCGGCGAATACACGGGAGGCGACGGCGCGCAGGATGCGCCGACGCCCGTGATCGGTGCGGTGGCGAACTTCCGCGACCTGGGCGGCGCTGCGCCCGGTTATTCGACGAGCGACGGCGCGCATGTGCGCCGCGCCTTCGTTTACCGCTCAGACGCGCTCACACCGAATGCAGCCGGCGCCGCGACGCTGGAGCGCATGGCGCTTTCCAACGTCTACGATCTGCGCACGCCCGCGGAAATCGACGCGGCGCCCGACATGACGCCCAGTACGGCCGCTTACGTTGCGCTCAACGTGCTGGGGACGCTCGAGCCGCCGTCGTTTGCGGGCATGCTGGCCGGCGAGCTCGATGCCGCGATGCAATCGCATTGGCGCACGCTCGTGACAGGCCGCATGCAAGGTTCGGTCTACGGCGCGCTGCTCGAACATATCGCGGATGCGCCGGGGCCCCTGCTGATTACGGGTGGGACGGGCGTGGACGTGGCGGGTTGGGCGTGCGCGCTGTTGCTGCTGATCGCAAACGTGCCGCTCGAAATCATCGTGAAGGATTTCATGCTCACCGACGCGTGGCGCTCGACAGGCGTGGATTCGGTCAATGTGGCGCCGCCCGTGCAGGCCAGCTATCTGCAGGCCGCGTTCGACGCCGTGCAGGGAAGCTACGGGGACCTCAACCGCTATCTCACCGTTGGGCTGGGCCTCGCGTCCGAAACGGTGGATCGTCTGCGCGGGCGGCTCGTGGTTTGAGCGGCGTGGCGCAGGGTAGCGCCGGCGGGCAAGCGGAGTGTCGTAAGGCGCTTACGCGGCGGCTCTTGCATCGGCCGGTAGCGCGATACGCACGCGCAGGCCGCCTTCGGGGTGATTGGACAACTCGCACCGGCCACCTTGATTGCGCGTGAGGCGCGTCACGATGGCGAGCCCGAGCCCGCAGTGGCCTTCGCCGCCGCGTGCTTCGTCAAGGCGTACGAACGGTTTGAGCGCCGCGGCTACGCGCTCGGGGGGAATGCCCGGGCCATGATCGCGCACTTCGACGATCCACTGCGCGCCTTCGCGGCGCGTGGCGATTTCCACGGGCGGCACGCCATGTTCGAGCGCGTTGTCGACGAGATTCGACACGAGCCGGTCGAGCAGCGTGCGCGGCAGCCGGAACGCCGCGCCTGCGCGCAGATCGAGCCTGAACAGCGCGTCGTCGTCGTCGCCGGCATCGGAAAAGAACTGCTCGCGCAGCAGCGCGTCGACTTCCACCTCGGGTCCCGATTCGGGCCGCTGTCGCGCGAATTCCAGAAACTGCTGGACGATATCGTTGAGCGAATCGACTTCGCGAATCAGTTGTTCGCGCTCGCGCTCCGAGCCCATCATGCTCGCACGCAGTTTCAGGCGCGTGAGCGGCGACTTGAGATCGTGCGCGACGCCCGCGAGCATGACGGCCTGATCGTCGTCGGCTTCGTTGAGCTGCTTCATCATGCCGTTGAACGAGCCGATCAGTTCGCGCAACTCGCGCGGCCCGTGCTGCCTGACCGGCGCGGGACGATGGCCGGTGCCGAACGCGCGCGCGGCCTGCGCCACGAGCGAAAGCGGCCGCTGCATCTGCCACATGGCGAGCAGTGCGAGGAGCAGCGAGATGGCGAGCATCGAACCGAACAGCGGCAGCAGATTGCGCGGCGGCGGCAGATCGACGGGCGCGACGATCCATGTGGGCTGGCCCGCGAAGCGCACCCACAGGGCTTCGCGATGGCGCAGGTCGGCGAGAATCTCAGTGCCGGGCGGCAGGTCACGCAGCAGTTGCTTGCGCAAGTCGGCGAGCGGCTCGCGCTTCGGGACTTCGAGCCGCACGTCCGCGGGCATGTTCCAGGTGGGCACGAGATGCACGCGCAGGGCGGGCGCGAGGTCCATTTCGTTGGGAGGCGCGCTCGTTGCCGCGGCCGTCGCCGTACCGGGTACCGCGCTTGTCGCGGCGTGCAGCATGAGCAGCAGGCCGCGCTCGAAGCCCTCCACTTCGTGGCGGCGCGGCTGTGGCGCGAACACGATGAACCAGCATGCCTGAATGGCGAACAACAGGAGCGCGGACATCAGCGCCATGCGCCCGAACAGCGTATTCAACGGATTGTTCATGCCATTACGCGTTCGTGCGGTGGCCGCTCTTGTCTGCGGCAGGATTCGCAGACGGATCCTCGATATCGCCTTCGATGCCGCCCCCGCTTTGCGGGACGAACACATAGCCCTTGCCGCGCAGGGTCTGCACGTAGCGCGGCTGCGCAGGATTGTCTTCGATCACGCGGCGCAAGCGCCAGACCGGCACGTCGAGACTGCGCTCGTTAAATTCCATGCCATCCGCATGCAGCAGATCGTGAATCAGCACACGCGAAAGCACACGGTAGGGATGTTCCGTGAAGATCGTCAGGAGGACGAACTCACTGCTGCGCAACGGCACACGCTTGCCGTCGCGTTCGAGCGTGCGCGCCATGAAATCGAGTTCGAAAGCGCCGAAGCGGTAACGCTCGCGCGCCGTGGGCGCGCCCGCGGGCCCGTTGCCGCGCCTGCGCAGCACGGTCTGGATACGCAGCAACAGTTCCTCGGGATCGAAAGGCTTCGCGATATAGTCGTCGGCGCCCAGCGTAAGACCGGCAATGCGGTCGCCCACCGCGCTGCGCGCGGAGGCGAAGATCACCGGAATGTCATCGCCTTGCGCGCGCAGGGCGGCGAGGGCGCGCAGGCCGTCGGTGCGCGGCATCATGACGTCGAGCACGACGACCGATGGCCGCTCGCGTTCCAGCCGCGCGCCGAGATGCGTGCCGTCGTGAAGGACCGAGGCTTCGAAACCGTTGGCTCGAAGAAAGCCGGAGAGGAGATCGCGCACGACCGGATCGTCGTCGACGATGAGAACGTGTGGACTCATCGCCGTATTTTATTTGATATCGACAACCGGCAGAACAGCGCGCGACCGCAGATTTCTTGCCGCAGCTTACATGGCCGCTTACTTCAGGGCGACGGTGCCTGGCTCGATGGAGGTTTGCGTAGCGTGCGCGGGCGCAGTCGATGCAACGGATGCGCAGTTCAGCGCATTCGTCGGGTCTGCTGGCTTCGCGGCTGCGTTGCCGAGCGCAGGGCTCGCGGGCTGAGCGGGCGGCGCGTCCATGGACGCCATGCCGGCTGCCTTCGCGAATGCCGAGTTCGCGCCGGCCATTTTCGCGGTCGCCGCCGAGACGTCGCCGGCTGGTGCGGCCTCCTTGGAAGGCAGGTGATGGGCGTGCGCTTGCGCGAGCTTCGTTTGGCGTGCGTCGGCGGCCACACCGCTTGGCATCTTTTGCAGATGAAGCGGCGCATTGGCGTCGGCAGACGCGACCTTCTCGCCCGCTTTCTTCACGCTTTTCGCGTTGTCGGCGGCCGCCGCGTTATCGTCCTTCGGCGCGGGCGCAATGCCGTGCATTTCGAGCACGGCGTCCTGTGCGGAAGGGGCGAGGCGCTGGTCCACGACGCCTTCCTTCACGCGCTGGACAGCAGCCTGCTTGCCATGCTTGAGATCGCCTTCGAGTTCGGCGATACGGCGGTCGTACCAGTCCGTCACGCACGCCTTGTCTTTGCAGTTGTGCTGGCGCCACTGCCATTGGCTCACGCGGTCGGCCTCGAGTGCGGTCGTATCGGTGGTCGCGTCGAGGGCGCTGCGATAGAGCGCGGCCAGTTTGTCGTCGAGCGCGGAGAGCGTCGGATCGTTGCACACGAGGCGCTCGGACGCCGACGCGTTGCGCGGGCAGTGGAAACTCGCAGCGTGTGCGAACGGCGAGCCAGCGAGCGACGCGAACAGCGCGATCGCAGCAGCGTTCAGGCCGCGCTTGAAGAAGGCGGCGCGACGGATTTTCGGTTCTCGGTTCATGGCAGCCATGATGATGTTGAAATAGGAGAAAGACGGGTGCAGCGTGTGGCTCGTGCGGCGTCGCAAAGTCGCGCGTCGCCGCAGTGAGAACTGCAGTGAGTACGATAGCGCGGCGATGAGCGCGCAATGTCTGACTCAGCGGGGAGAATGCAGAAGCGCTTACGAACCATTACACGTGCCGCTGCGCGTAGTCATCGCGGCGGGACGCTGCGTGCCTGTAGCGCGCGCCTTCGCATTGAAATGGCGTGCAATACGGGCATTCAGGTCCTTACCGGGCGGGAGGATTTCGAAGAAGTGGAAAGTGGCATTCAACATTGACCGATGTCCCGGCCATCGCGCGCAGCGCTTAGCGCCGATCATGCGTGCTGAGTCCTGCCGGGAGCCTGTCTTGTTCCGCGCAGCCCATCAACGCATCGGGTCTCCGCTCCCATGCCACATGAAATCGTGTCATATGTCAGCCGTGCGAGCGCACGCACGCTGAAACTCGGCGCCGCGTGCGCCGCGGCACTCGCGCTCAACGGCTGCGCATGGACGCTCATCACCGCGGCCGATGCGACTGGCTCCGTGATTCAGGCAGGCTACGCCGTCGCATCGAACTACTCTTCGCCTAAATTCGTGACGGGGCGGCCAGTCAATCTGAGCTCGATCTGTATCGAGAACAATCCCATGGTCACATCGGGAGACTTCGTGCCATCGCTGCAACTCGTGCTCTCGCAGCGCGGCGTGACGTCGGACGTGTACGGCGCCGGAACCGAGCCGGTGAGTTGCGAAGGACGTCTCGTGTATAACGCGTCGATCGAATTCGGCAAACCGACGTTCAGCGACGAAAGCCGCGCCTATCTTTCGACGATCAATCTGACGATCTTCATGCATAACCATATTGCCGTTACGGGGCGTTACGAAGTACGCGGCCTCGGTACCGACCGCTACTCGAGTGCGGCGGTGAAGCTCAAGGGGCTGCTGGACAGCATGGTGGTCGACCAGACGCAATTGGGCAATTCATTCCAGTCCGCTTCACGCGACCAGTAAACCGGGTCGCCCGCGCGGCGCGCGGGAAAGGATTGGTAAGGCTGCGGGCCTGTACCGGCTCGTTCTCGTCCCTTACGATTTACGCATGGCAAATAATATCTTTCTCGTCGACGACGATCCGGTCGTGCGTGACGTCACGGCCGAATATCTGCAGATGCGCGGCTTCACCGTCACGACGCTGCCTTCCGTGCGTGCGATGCAGGAGCGGTTGCGCTCCGAACGGCCGCAGGTTGTCGTGCTCGATATCATGATGCCGGAGGTGGATGGCATCAGCGCGCTGCGCGCCTTGCGCGAAAGCGGCGACGATCTGCCGGTCATCATGCTCACCGCGCGCAACGAAGTGATCGATCGCGTGCTGGGTCTCGAATTTGGCGCCGACGACTACGTGGGCAAACCGTTCGATCCGGGCGAACTGGTGGCGCGCATTCGATCGGTCATGCGCCGGCGCAGCATTTCGAACCTCACGGGCGCGCCGGAGAGCCGCGAATCGTTTCGCTTCGGCCCGTTCGAGCTCGATTTTCGTTCGCGGGAGCTGTATCGCGACGAAGTGCGCATGCCGCTGCGCTCTAGCGAATTCGCGTTCCTCAAGCTGTTCGTCAATCACTCGATGACGATTCTTTCGCGCGAGCGGATTATCGAAATCGTGTACGGAGAGGCGGGGCGGTATCGCAACCGTAGTCTGGATGTGGCGATCTGGCGCTTGCGGCGGCTGATCGAAACCGATCCTTCCGAGCCGCGCTATCTTCAGACGGTGTGGGGGCACGGGTATGTGTTCGTGCCGGATGGCGAAGTGGGTTTCGCCGAGCGCTTTGGCGAACAGGCTCGCGAGCATGGGGATCAAGCGGGCGGCGAGTACGCCGACGAGTTCGAAGGCGAAATGCCGGATGGTGAGGAAGACTGATCGTTAGGCGACCGGTTTGGCCTTTCCTTGACGGCAGGGAAAGGCCAAAGCGGCCACGCATCACGAAAATACCTCAGAACGTCAGCACACTAAGAAACATGCGCTGCAACCACCCGACGGTAGTCGCATCGTTGAGCAAACCGCGCCCCACCTGCTCGATTCGCGCGTTGGCGATCTTGCCCGACTCAACGTAGTTGTCGGCTTCCACGTCGTTCGGATTGACGATTCCGGAAAGCCGCAGGCGTTGATGCTCACCGCTCATCGCAATGATTTTCTCCCCCGAGACCACCAGATTGCCCGTAGGCGTCTTGCTGATCACCGTGACGGCCAGCGTACCGGTCATGTCGCTCGAAAGCGAATGATTGCCGCTTCCGTTGAACGTAGTCGAAGCCGAGCCGATATTGAACAGGCGCGCGAGCCGTGCCGCCGCGCCGGTCGACTGATCGGCGGCGGTGGCCGTGATGTTGCTCTCGCGCTTGGCGGCGGCGCTCGTGACGTCGTTGCCGCTATACGTTTCAGACAGCCGGATGGTGAGCACGTCCCCGATTCGCTGCGCACGCGGTGTTTCGTACAGCGAGATGGCGGTGCCCGACTGGTAGATCGCGCCGCTTGTATTGACGTTCAGCAGCGGTTCCGCCAGCGGTGGCGTCATGGGCGTATTGACGATCGACTCCGGCGTCGCGCAGCCAGCGAGCGCGGCGGCGAGCGACGCGCACACCAACACGTACGGCACGCCTTTCGAGCCAGTCGTGCGGCATGCGCTTGAAATTAAGGATTCCGATTGAATGGATGGCATGGCGAAGTAGTGGGTGCGAGAGTGATTCATCGGATGTAGCGAAATCGGCGGAGCTCGACCGGGCGGCGCTCGACGGGCTTCGTCTCAGCCTTCGTCGAACTGGCTGAGCTTGAGCGTCTTCTCGCCGCCTTTGCCGCGCGGCGTGGCGGGTTTGAGCAGATACGTGAGCGTCGCGCGCTGGCTGTCGGGCAGCAGGCAGATGGTGATCGTGCTCGACGCGTTCTCCCACACGAGCAGCGGCAGCGAAGGTGCGCCGAGCACGCGCGGCGCGCCGTAGCGCGTGGCGAGCAGGTCGCGCAAATCGAACGCCGTTGTCGAATCCACGACGAACGACATTTCATACAGACGCAGCGGATCGCCGGCCGTGGCATGCGCAAAGCGCAGGATATGGTCAACCGCGGGCACACCGTCCACCACGGCTCGCGAAGGCGTCCAGCCTTGCGCCGTGTGGTGCGCCCACCGGCAAGCCACGGTGAGGCTCGTGTAGTTCCTGGCGATCATGCCAATGTCGCTGCCCGCGATGTCAGTTTCGCAAACCAGCTCACTCTCGTGCGGCGTCGCGCGCACCATGTCCGTTTGCCGCAGCGCACTCAGCGGCGTGCCGAGCGCAATGCCGCGAAACGCGAACGGCGAGTCGTCCGGCGCGGGAACGCGCGGCCGGGTGGCCGATGCTACGGGGGCTGGCCGCCTTTTTTTCGCGGGCGGTGCCGACGGTTTTGCCGCGCTCGCTGCAGGGGCTACGCTCGCGGCATTCGGCGCGCTCGCCGCTTGCGCCGGGGCAGCGGCCTTCGGCGCGACATACGCTTGCACGCGCCCTTCGAAATGCGTATCCGCATGCGCGGGGGAGAGCGGCGCGGCCAGGTATGCCGCGCTCAAAACGAAAGCGATCAGTGGCGCCCGTTTCATCGGCTGGACCTCGATCAGTCGACCGCCGCCGCACAAGCGTCGAACGGCACGGCGGCCGGGTGGCCGACCAACGGCACGATCTTCAGCGTGGCCGATGCGACCCGGCATGGAAAGGCCACCACGGCACAGCCTTCGAGCGGCAGGGCGAGGCAGGCGAGGGCAATGGCGGACGCAGCTCGCACCAGATGCGTTGACAACCGTGGTGTCAGGCACATCGGCGAGCGCTGCGTCGGCGTTTCCCGTGACGGCGAAGTGGTCATGCCGAGGTGTTGATGTTGTGGCCGAGCGGACCGACCGGCGCGGCCGGATGCAGGGTTTCCTGTTGCGGAAACGGGTTGCCGGCGGTGTTGCCCGTGGTGGCGTTCTTGGTGCTGCGGGTTTCGCCCGACGACGTCAACGAGGACGTGTGCGCGATACTGCTCGAACCGATAGGGCTGGTCATGATGGGCCTCCTTGGCGCAATGGAACAAAAAGAAGGGGCGCGCCGAGAGGGGGGAAGCGCGCCCCGCCTTACGCCGATCGGGGGGCAATCGGCGAGCGGCGAGGCAAATCTTCGCTTCCAGGGCGCTTGCATGATGCAAGAATCAGCGTGGCGTTTGGCCAATCGCTTACGAGTCCTTCCAGGGGTATACGAATGCGCAAGATTGAATGGCGGGAACGCGGCGGGAGGCCGTGGATGGCGCGACGATCTGGGGTGGGGCGCAATACGATCCTCAGGCGCGATTTGCGTGTGCCGTATTGGGATGCGAAGGCTAAGAGGGGGAATTGAGCGCGCGCGTTCCCAGGCGGCTCAAGTGAACAGCCTGGGAAGGTGAAAGGAGTGGGAAGCAGGCGGTCTCAAACGCCTTTCATGCGCTCCCAGCCGTGGCGTACCGCAGCCTTGAATCGTTCCCAGCCGCTTTCCGGGTAGCGAGACTCCCAGTCCTCGCGAGCACTCGCCTCAACCCCTTGCCAGTCGTTGCCGCGATACCGTTCGTCTTGCCCGAGCGTTGCGCCGTGCTCGTAAGCGGCCCAATATTCTTCATAGGACATGCCGGAGTTCGCGTAGTTGGCGTCATAGTCTTTGCGGACTTCCGTCTCGTATGAAGCGTCGTCGAGCGGGGTGCCCATGACAGGATCACCCACCAGGCCTCGTGTCGATGTCTGCTGTGCTCCGGCTGCATAGGCGGCCGCTTCGGGTTCGGTTGTGGTGCGCGTGGTGACCTGCTGCATGCCGCTGACCACGGGCGGCACGGCCGAAGCATACGCGGCGTGCCGTGTTTGCGCCGCCGCCTCGGGCGATGTCTCGTGCGTCTCGTACGTATTGCCGGGTGCCCGCGTCGTGCTCCCGGCGGGCGCGATGTGCGACGAAGCGGTGTGCCAGGCACGGCTGCGTTCCTCGATGTCAGCGGCCCCCGCGCTGCGCATCACTTCGCGCGCGAGATTCACCTGCATTTCGGAAACGTCGGCGCTGACGACCGATCCGCCGCGGCGAATGAATTCCCGGTAGTCCTCGGTCTCCGGCGGATACGCGCCGTGCGCGAAAAGCCGCGCGAACAAGCGTTCGAGTTGATCGAATACTGGGGTGTGTTGCCCCGCCTCGCTCGCGCCAGGCGCATACACACGCGGCCCTTTTTCCAAAGGGCTCTCGACCGACATCGAGTAAATAGCAATATCGGCTTGCGCCACGCCTGCGTCGCCGAGTGCCTTTTGCGCGGAACGTGCGCTCCCATAGCTGTCGTAGACGCCCAATACGGTTTGCCTCATGACTGTCTCCCTTCGCTTTCGATATGCGGCGGTATCGCCACGCATGGGAAGGGGGCGCAACAGTCATGCCCGAGTATCGGCACGCGCGACGCGTCGCGGGTCAATCGTGCACAACGATCTGTCACCCGATGGCGATCGGGCGGGGGCCGCAGGAGACGCACGAATCCGCACTGATGGCCGGGACCAGACAGTGCGGATTCAACAGGTCATTTCAGCGGGTCGCTCAGGGACCCGCTCAGGGACCCGCTCAGGGACCCGCGAATACATCAACTGCCCGCGATCGTGTCGACCGGCTTGAAATCGCCGTGCTGCACCTTGTAGATGGTCACGGGCGCGTCCTTGAGGTCGCCGGTCGCATCATACGAAATCGTCGAAGCCGATACGCCCTTGATCGACAGCTTGTCGAGGTATGGTCCATAGACCTTCGGATCGGTCGAGTTCGCGTTCTTCATCGCAGTGAGAAGCGCCATCGTGCCGTCGTAAGAGTAAGGCGAGTACGTGATGGGGTCTTCGCCAAAGCGCGCCTTGTAGCGCGTAGCGTAGCTGGAGAAGCCGGGCATCTTTTCCTTCGGCAGACCGCCCATGTAGACGATCGCGCCTTCGGCCGCGCTGCCGCCGATCTTCAGGAAAGTGGGCGAGCGCGACATTTCGCCGGTCACGAATGCCGCCTTGATGCCAAGCTGGCGCATCTTGCGGATCATTGGCGACGATTGCGCGTCGCCGCCGCCATAGAACACGGCGTCCGGGTTGATGCCCTTCAGATTGGTCAGGATTGCAGAGAAGTCCAGCGCCTTGTCGTTCGTGTAGTCGCGCTTCACCACCGTGCCGCCGGCGGCTTCTACTGCCTTCGCGAACTCGTCGGCAATGCCCTGGCCGTAGGCGGTGCGGTCGTCGATGATCGCAATGCGCTTGTAGTGCAGCGTCTTCACGACATAGGCGCCGACAATGCGGCCAGCCTGCGCGTCGCTCGTCAACAGGCGGAACGTCGTCTTGTAGCCGCGCGCCGTATACACCGGCGAGGTCGCCATCGAAATCTGCGGCAGGCCGGCGCGGTTGTACAGATCGGAGGCAGGAATGCTCGTGCCCGAGTTGAAGTGGCCAATGATGCCGCTCACGCCATCGTCGATCAGGCGTTGTGCCACCACGGTGCCCGTGTGCGGGTCGGCCTGGTCGTCCTGCGAGTCGAGTTCGAACGAGACGGGCTTGCCGCCGATGGTGGGATGCGTGGCGTTGAAATCGTTGATCGCCAGTTGCACGCCCTTTTGCATGTCAGTGCCATAGTTCGACTGCGCGCCCGTGAGCGGCGCGGCAAAACCAATCTTGACGACATCGGCGTGAGCGGAGGCGCATGAAAATGCCAATGCGACTGCAAGTGCGGAGTGCGTTACCTTCAAATTCACTTTTCACTTCCCCTCAGGTGCATGGTGAGCAATGCCGGACATTGCATGCTTCAGTGCCGGCCAGTGCGGTCTTTAGCTGTGCGAATACGCCTCGTGGCTTCGCGCTTGCACGAGAAGCGTGGCGGGATCGGCAATGCAGTCTAGGTAGCGAAAATAGGTACGTCTTGATCGATTAGGGTTCGACTCGTGACGATTTCGGCATAGTGGTCGCAAGTGGGCGGACCAGGGTGCGCACGGGTAGCGGCCGCGCGCAAGCCATGCGTAGAGGTGGATGGTGAGATCAGCACAGCGCGGGCACAGCGCGAGAACGCGCGCCCACAGTCGTCACGGTGCGATCGTATAGCGCAGGATCCGGTCGCGCGATTGTTCGAGCAGGCGTGTCATGGCCGCCGCTGCCGCGTCGGCTTCGCGCGCCACGATATGCCGGCGCACGGCGTCGTGCAATTCGAGATCTTCGCTCGGCTTCGCGGCCTGGCGCTGCATCATTTCCGACGACACGCGCAATGCGGCCTTGATGGCGTTGCCGATCGTGATGAACATGCCGTTCTGCGAGGCCGTGATGATGGCGAGATGAAACTCGAGATTCGCATCGGCGGCCGCGCGAATGTCGGAGGCGCCATGCTGGGCGGAATGACCGTAGGCAGTGGCCAGTTCCAGGTAACGGCGCTCGATGATCTGGAAGGTCTCTTCGTTGCCGTGGCGCGCGGCGAGAAAGCTTGCGCGCGGCTCGAAGCAGATGCGCATTTCGAAGATGTCTTCGACGATCTTCGAATCGAACTGCGCATTCAGGCGCCATGCGAGCACGTCGCGGTCGAGCAGGTTCCAGTCGGAGAAGGGCAGGACACGTGTGCCGATCTTGGGCGAAACGGCGATGAGCCGTTTGCCCGCCAACTGTTTGATCGCTTCGCGCAGCGTGGTTCGGCTCACGCCGTAGGCACTGCACAGTTCGCTTTCTACCGGCAGCGCGTCGCCGGGCGCGAATTCGCCCGAGACCACGCGCATGCCGATAATCTTGGCGATCTGCGTTGTTATATTGCCAACGATCGGTTCGCGCTCGAACATCACTTCCCCTTCATGGACGTCGTGCACAGCGTGTCCGTGCTGTGTTATCGGGCGGTCGTCACAATCACGTTCCACGAGCCCGGCTTGAGCTTCGCGCGCACGCGTTCCCCGTCGACCGACACGGCGTTGTTGACTGCCGGCGCGACCGTAGTCGGCGCCTCCACCGTGTTCACCGCTTTCATGTTGGCATGATACAACTCGAGCGCGTGATCGAGCGTGCGTTCGCGGCCGAGTCCGCGCAGCTCGACATCCAGTTCCATTTCGTCGCTCAGGTGACGATTGAGCGCGAAGATCGTTGTCGTACCCGTGGCGCGATCGTCGACGACCGCCGCGCAAAGATAGGGGATCTCCGGAAAGGTTTCCGCTTCATAGGTGGGCGAATCGACCACCGGCTTGAGCACGCGGCCATGGCCGAATTTCGAGGCCTGCGCGAACGGATGGAAGATGGTCTGCCGCCACGCACGGCCGCCCGGCTCCGTCATGATCGGCCCGATCACGTTGACGAGCTGAGCGAGACAGGCGGTTTTCACTCGGTCCGAATTGTTCATCATGGTGATGAGCGCGCCGCCCACGACCAGCGCGTCCTCGTGGTTGTAGACCTCCTCGATGAGCCGCGGCGCCTCGGGCCAGCCCGGCTTGCGCAGGTCGTTGATGGTGCGCGCCTTGTACCAGACATTCCATTCGTCGAATGAAAGCATGATGCGCTTGGACGAATGCTTGCGTGCGGCCACGCTGTCGGCCACCGAAACGATTTCCTTGATGAACAGATCCATCACCTCGATATTGCCGAAGAATTCGGCTGTCGAATCGCGGCGGTTCTCGAAGTAAGTATGTAGCGAAATGAAATCGACCTGCTCGAAGCAATGGTCGAGCACGCGGTCCTCCCATGCGCCATAGGTGGGCATTTCGTGCGTGGAGGAGCCGCACGCGGCGAGCTGGATCGTGGGGTCGACCGAGCGCATGAGCTTGGCCGTTTCGAGCGCGGCGCGCCCGTATTCTTCGGCGGTCTTGCGGCAGATTTGCCACGGGCCGTCCATTTCATTGCCGAGACACCAGAACTTGATGTCGTGGGGCTTTTCATAACCGTGCTCGCGGCGCAGGTCGGAAAGCGCCGTGCCGCCCGGATGATTGCAGTATTCGACGAAGCGGCGCGCCTCGTCGGGGCCGCGCGTGCCGAGGTTCACGCCGTACATCGGTTCGATGTCGAGCGCGCGGCACCATTCGATGAATTCGTTCGTGCCGAACTGATTGGTTTCCGTGGAGTACCACGCAAGATCGAGCCGGCGCGGGCGCTTTTCGCGCGGGCCGACGCCGTCCTCCCAGTTGTAGCCCGAGAGAAAGTTGCCACCGGGATAGCGCACGATCGTCGGGCCGAGTTCGCGCGTGAGCGCCATCACGTCCTTGCGGTAGCCGCGCTCGTCGGCGTCCGGATGGCCGGGCTCGAAAATGCCGGTATACACGCAGCGGCCCATGTGCTCGACGAAGACGCCGAAGAGGCGCCGGTCGAGTTCGGAAATGACGAAGTCGCGATCGACGATAAGGCGGGAAGCGATCATGGTGTTCCTCTATCCATCCTTTAGCGATGTGAAGTGAGGCGGTGCGCGCCGTGCAGGCGCGCGCCGCCTGGTGGCGTTATCGTGCGAGCAGGGCGTTGGTGCGTTGTTCGGCTTCCTTCTGCACGTCGGCGACAGACTTGCCGGTCGAAAGCATGTTGCTGATCTCTTCACCCACAATCTGCTGGATCGCGAACTGGCGCGGCACCGTATTCGGCAGCGCGTAACCGATCGTCGAGATCTCCTTGATCTCCGCGCGATGCGGCAGCGCGTTGAACGTGGCGCTCGTGATGATCGACTGCCGCGCGGGCAGGTGACCGGTACGCGCCCAGTCGCCGTCGTGGTCGTAAAGGAATTTGAGGAACACGAGCGCGGCGTGGCGGGTCTTTTCGTCCTTCGCGCCGCCCTTGAGCATGACCCACGAGTGGCCGTCGGCCCACACGGCCTTCTTCTGGTACAGGTCCGGGAACGGCACCACGTCGTAGCCGTTCGCAAGCGGAGAGTCGGGCTTCTTCGCAAGATTCGTGAAGTCTTCGATCATCCACGTGCCGCACATGAGCACGCCTGCCTTGCCGTTTTCGAACGCCTGGTTGGCCGCGCCGTAGTCGAGACCCGGCGTGAGCGCGCCCGTCTTCATGAGCTTGTCGTAGAGCGTGAGCGCGTTGGTGGTGGCCGGCGTGTGCATGTCGATCTTCGTCGGGCCGTTGGGGAACAGCGTGCCATTCTGCTGATAAACCCACGTGTCGAACGTGCGCGTTTGCGCGGCCGATTCATTGGCGATCGGTACTGCGAAGTAGGGCAGCCCTGTCTTGTCCTTGAACTGCTTCGCCTGCGCAAGCAGTTCGTCGGGGTTTTTCGGCAGGATGGGCTTGCCGCTGGCATCGACGAGTCCTGCCTTCTTGAACAGGTTCACGTTGATGTGCCAGAGCCACGAATGCGTGTCGAACGGCAGCGCATAGGTCTTGTCGCCAAACGTCACGGCGCGATGCGCCTGGGGCGTGAAGTCGTTCTTGTCCACGCCGACCGACTTGAAGCCGTCGTCGAGCGGTTCGACCAGATTGCGCTTCACGTAGTCGCCCAGCACGGCCTCGTGCATGACCGAGATGGTCGGCACGTCGCGGCTCAGAATGCGCGCGTCGAGCTGCGTATAGTAGGGCGCCCACTCGATGATCTGCGGCTTGACGACGATGTCTTCCTTGTTCGTCGCGTTGAACTGGTTCACGAGCGTCGTGATGATGCCGCATTCGCCCGATGCCTGGCTCACGTCGTTGACCTTGCCGTATTCGGCGTCGCAAGCACCGAAGAAGCGCGACAGCGTGATTTCCGTTTTGGCCTGGGCCGGCGCGGTCAAACTCGCCGCGAGGCCGAGCGCGGCGAGCGTGAGTACCCCGCGCACCAACGATCTTCTCATGTCTCTCTCCTGTGGAAGACCCCGCTGGCGCGCTGTTCCGGTACGGCCAGTGGATCGTTTTGTTTGTACTGCGAATGAATTAAAAACGAAGCGCGACGAAAGCGAAGCGTGACTCGGGATCGCCTACTACCGAACCGCAGTGCCGGCCACGGCCGCCACAATGTACTTCTGGAAGAACAGATACAGCACGAAGATGGGCAAGCCGGCGAAAACGGCCTGGGCCATGAGGTAGCCGATGCCCTCGGACTGCGCGAAATTCCCCTGCGTGGAGGCGAGCCCGATCGTCAGCGTGTACATCTCGGGCTTCGACGCGGACACGAGCGGCCAGAGATAGTCGTTCCACGCACTGAGAAACGTGAAGATGGCGAGCGTGGCCTGCGCTGGCAGCGAAAGCGGCAGGACGACGCGCCAGAACACCTTGAAACGCGAAGCGTTGTCGAGCAGCGCGGCCTCTTCGATCTCGATGGGTACGGCCTTGAAGTACTGCGTCATCAGATACACGCCGAACGGCGAGGCGAGACGCGGCAGAATCAGCGCGCCATAGGTGTTGTGCCAGTCGAGCGTGGCGAAAATATGATGCAGCGGAATCACGAGCGCCTGCTCGGGCACCGCGAGTCCGCACAGGCAGAGCACATAGAGATAGCGCTTGCCGGGAAACTCGGTGCGCGCGAAGCCATACCCCGCGAGCGAGGCGATGACGAGCGTGAGCAGCGTCTGCCCGATCGAAACGATGAGGCTGTTGACGAGCCACCCGCCCACCGCCGAGGTGTTGAGGATGTTCGTGTAGTTCTGCAGCGTAAAGGGCGGCGAGAAGAGCACGTCGGTGTGCTGCTCGAGAAACGCATTCGGTTTGAACGAGAGGCACAGCACCCAGACGAGCGGCGTGATCCAAAGCAGCGCGAGCACGACCACGGCGCCGAGCATCAGACGGTCGCCCATGCGGCCCGTGAGCGAGCCGCGCGAGCGCGTTTCGAAAGCGAGCGTGCTCATGCCTTCTCCTTCTTGCGCAGCAGCCAGGCCTGCGTGACCACGCCGATCAGCATCAGCGCGAACAGCACCTGCGCTGCTGCCGCGGAATAGCCGAACGACCATTGGCGGAAGCCGGTTTCGTAGATGAATTGCACGAGCGGGCGCGTGGAGTTGTTCGGGCCGCCATCGGTGAGCAACTGCGCCTGGCCGAACAACTGAAACTGCAGCACCGCTTCGATCACTGCCACGAGCGCGACGGTGCGCCAGATGGAAGGCAGCGTGATCTTCGCGAACGTGCGCCAGCGCGAGGCGCTGTCGAGCGCCGCGGCTTCGTAAAGCTCCTGCGGAATCTGCTGGAGCGCGGCGAGGAACAGCATCATCGGCAGGCCCATGATCCACCAGACCGTGACGACGGCGATGGCGGGCAGGGCGGTGGCCTCGTGCATCAGCGGAACGAATTCCGGCAAATGCAGCGTGTGGCTCATGTCGGCGAGCAGGCCGTTGCCGGGCATCATCACGAGCTTCCAGATCAGCGTGACGATTGTGACCGATAACACGGAAGACCCGAAAAAAAGCGCGCGCAGCGCGGCGCCGAAACGGCCGGGGCGGTTCAGCACCAGCGCGAGCGCAAGGCCGAGCAGCACGAAAACCGGAACAGTCAGGATGACGAAGTAGAATGTGTTGCGCAGTGCACCGCGAAAAATCGGGTCGAGCGTGAGGTCGAGATAGTTGCGGATGCCGATGAACTCGCTCGTGCCGGCGAGCAGGTCCACGCGTTGCAGGCTGAGCCACCAGCCGAGGCACAGCGGAACGATCAGCAACAGCACGTAGACGATCACGAACGGCAGCACGAACAGCGCGTTGGACCATGGCGCGCGCAGGTTGCGCCGCCGGCCTTCGCGCGTTTTCGGCAGCGGGACGGCGAGCGAGCGGTTAGAGGCCATGCCACGCCTTCCCTGTCTCGTCGAACACATGCAAGTGCGCGGCGTCGAGACTCATGCGGATCGTGTCGCCAGTCTCGATATCGAGCTCGCGCGCGCGCGGCAACTCGGCCACGAGCAATTGGCCGTTGGGCATGCTCACGTGCGCGAGCGAGCGGTCGCCAAGCCGTTCGATCACTTCGGCGCGGCCAACGAGCGGCCCCTGCGGATCCGGCAGCACGTGTTCGGCACGCACGCCCAGCGTGAGTTGGCCCGCTGGCAGGCTCGCTGTCGCAATGGCCGTGGGTGCTTGCACGCCGTCGAACGGCAGCCCGACGATCAACCGGCCGCGGTTGTCGCCCACGCGCTCGACATCGATGAAATTCATGGCCGGCGTGCCGATGAAGCCCGCGACGAAGCGCGTGGCGGGCCGTTTGTAGATCTCGAGCGGCGCGCCGATCTGCTCGATGCGCCCACGGTTCATCACCACGATGCGGGTGGCGAGCGTCATGGCTTCCACCTGGTCGTGCGTGACGAACACCATGGTGGAGTGCAGCCGCTGATGAATGCGCGCCAGTTCGAGCCGCGTGCGGGTGCGCAGCGCGGCGTCGAGGTTGGAGAGCGGCTCGTCGAACAGGAACGCTTCGGGTTCCTTGACAACGGCGCGCCCGATTGCGACGCGCTGGCGCTGGCCGCCCGAAAGCTGCGCGGGGCGGCGCTGCAGCAGCGCTCCGAGTTCGAGCATGCGCGCCGCCTCGTTGATGCGCTGGTCGACTTCGCCCGCGCTCACGCCCGTATTGCGCAGGCCGAACGCCATGTTGTCGTACACGGTCATGTGCGGGTAGAGCGCGTAGTGCTGGAACACCATCGCCACGCCGCGCTTGCCCGGCGGTTGTTCGTTCACGCGCTGCTCGCCAATGCTGATCTGGCCGTCGCTCACGGCTTCGAGCCCGGCGATCATGCGAAGCAACGTGGATTTCCCGCAGCCGGAGGGGCCGAGGAAGACAAGAAACTCACCGGATTGAATGTCGAGGTCGAGGCCGGTGATCACCTCGGTTTCGCCATACCGCTTCGTTACGCCGCTCAGTCGGATGCCCGTCACGGTGCCTCCTGTGGAGTAGTCTCGTACCGCCGCTTTTAGTGCGTTGATATTATGAAAAGAGCGGCACTCTAACCCATTCGTGTAAACACTGATGATCGGGTCTCCCAAATAATGGGTTTTATGCGAATTGCGTGAGTGGGGATTTGACGCGCAAGGGTGCGTGTCATTGGCGAAAGGAGAGAAAGCGCGAGTATATTTTTAATTATTCGGCATCCGTATTAAATAATGAATGCCGTAGATGCTCGTCGAATCGGGGCGACGGTCTGCGATTGAGTGCGATGAGACGGGGCGTGGCGTTGCCGTGCCCCGCCGAAGATCAGTCCAGCACCAGCGTACCGAGCGCAAACGCGCCGAGCGCGGCAACCGCAATGCCCACCCAGTAAGCGAGATTCCATTGCGGCAACAGGCCCTCGCGCCGCAATGCATTGACGCGGCGCTTATGCTGAACGACCGCGACCAGCAAGGCCACGGTCCCGATCACGACCATCGCGGTGCCGACCGCGCGCGGCGACCAGGTCGCACCGAAGTGGCCGACAATCGGTGCGCCCTTCTGGCTCTCCACGTATTCGAAGAACTTCGCGAGCGTGAAGCCGAAGCTGATCATCGAGAGCGCGGTGCGCAGCCACGCCATCAGCGTGCGTTCGGCGGCGAGAAAAGTGCGCTCGATGGCGAGCGAGGTGCGCGCTCGCGTTTGCAATGTACCTTCGTCGGGCTTGATGGGCGCCGACAAATCCGTGTCGGGTATGACGGCAGTTTTGTGGTCGTGAGGAGTGGGCATGGCGAGACCTTCAAGGCGTGCTGGACGAAAGCGCCGAGCGGCTGCGTTGCCATTTCACGTAAGGAATGGCCAGAATCGTGCAGAGGATCAGATAGAGCGCCAGCGTGGGCGCGAACTGCTCGCCGGGAAAGTTGACCGCGGAAATGGACAGCGCGATGGCGGGATGGCGCGAGGCGGTGGACAGCGCAAGCACGGATGCATGCTCGTGCTCCGGGCCGCCGAGCCAGTGCCCGACGAAAAGCCCCGCGAGCACGAAGGCAACGATGGCGACTACGGTCCAGTGGCCGGTGGCGGACCAGATGCCGTGCCAGGTGCCTGCCAGCAGGACGAGTATGCCCGCGAACAGCAGGACGGTGGCCACGAGGCGCACGGGCGCGCGCAGGCGCTGTGCGGCGCCCGGTGCCAGCTTCGCGACCACGAGGCCCGCCGCGAGCGGGATGATGATCATCGTCAGCACGATCTTCATGATCGCGACAGGCCCGACCGCTATCGCCTCGGCAAAGAGCCAGTTCAGGACTGCTACCGAGAGCGGCACCGTGACGATGGAAACCAGCGCAAGCACGACGAGCAAACCGAGGCCGTAGGGCGCGACGCCGCCTGCTTTCTTGTGCTTTTTGGGCAATAGCGGGGGCACCGGCGAGATGGCGAGCGCGATCAGCACGACGGCGGTTGGCTGCGGCAACTGAAGGTAATACACGCACGCGACCACGACGAGCGGCATGATGACCAGCATGGCGATGAGCGAGCGCAGAAGCAGGCCGGGCCGGCGTGCGATGTAGAGGAGGTCGTCGCGCGTTGCCTGCAAGCCGTAGGTGAAGACCGTTGCTGCAATCGCGCATTGGAGCGCGAGGAGAGTCAGGGTCTTGGCGTCCATGGATATCCTGGCACGGCGGGCCCTCGGGGGGCGTGCGGACGAACGCCCCCCGAGGGCTGCACTAATGCACTGGCGCGCGCATGCGCAATCGCACGAACGCGCGCCGCAAAGGCCGGCTAGCGGTGACCGCCGCCAGCGGCGTCCATCATCTTCTCGATCACCTGGTCCACGCCGAAGCTGGCCGCTTTCTGACGCGGCGGGAATTCCTTGAACGTCTGCAGGAATTCGGCCACGCCGCCCTGCGCGGGCACGAGGATGAAGGCGTGATCGAGCAGCCAGTCGTAGTAGGTGTTGGAAGTGATGTCGGCTCGCTCGTAGGGATCGGTCCGCAGGTTGAATATCTTCGGTACCCGCAGGGTGACGAGCGGCTCAGCCCATACTCTCAACGTGCCGGTGGAGCGCTGCTCCATGAAGACGACCTTCCAGTTGTCGAAACGTATGCACGCGAGGTCGCCGTCGTCGGTGAAATAGAAGAAGCCCTTGCGCTCCGGCTTCTTCGCCTTGCCGGTGAAGTAAGGCAACAGACTGAAGCCGTCGAGATGCACCTTGAAGTCCTTGCCGTTCGCCTTGAAGCCCTTCTTGAGCTCTTCCTTGATGTTCGGATTGCCCGCTGCTTCGACGATGGTGGGCAGCCAATCCAGATGACTCACGATCTCGTTGCATACGGTGCCCGGCTCGATCACCCCAGGCCAGCGCACGAGGCAGGGCACGCGGTACGCACCTTCCCAGTTGGAGTTCTTCTCGTTGCGAAATGGCGTCATGCCGGCGTCGGGCCAGGAGTTCATGTGCGGACCGTTGTCGGTGCTGTACATGACCATCGTGTCGTCGACAATGCCCAGCTCTTCGAGTAGCGCGAGCATCTCGCCGATATGCTTGTCGTGCTCGATCATGCAATCATGATATTCGGACTGCCAACGACCGGCCTGGCCGCGGATACGGTCCTCGATATGTGTGCGAAAGTGCATGTGCGAGGTGTTGAACCAGAGGAAGAACGGCTTGTCTTCCTTGTGCGCTTTCTGGATGAACTCCTTCGCGGCCGCGAGAAATTCGGTGTCGACCGTTTTCATCCGTTCTTTGGTGAGTGGGCCGGTGTTGTCGATCTTCTGGCCGCCCTTGCCGTCGGACCAGCAGTGCAGCACGCCGCGCGGGCCGTATTTCTTGTGAAAGTCGGGAAACTCCTTCGGATCGGGGTAGTCCGGCAGTTCCGGCTCTTCCTCGGCATTGAGGTGATAGAGGTTGCCGAAGAATTCGTCGAAGCCGTGCATCGTCGGAAGATGCTCGTCGCGGTCGCCGAAATGGTTCTTGCCGAACTGGCCGGTGCTGTAGCCAAGCTCCTTGAGCAGTTCGGGAATATTCGGATCCTCGGCGCGCATGCCGAGCGCGGCGCCAGGCATGCCGACCTTGGTCAGTCCCGTGCGCAAGCCGCACTGTCCCGTGATGAACGACGCGCGGCCTGCCGTGCAGCTTTGTTCGCCGTAGTAGTCGGTGAACACTGCGCCGGCTTCGCCGATGCTGTCGATATTGGGTGTGCGGTAGCCCATCAGCCCCTTCGTGTAGATGCTGAGATTGGACTGACCGATGTCGTCGCCCCAGAGGATCAGGAAGTTGGGTTTCTTCTTGCCCGCCATGGAACACTCCTTGTCGTAGAGCTACCGTTGACGGTAGCGGTGTGGGATTCAACCGCAAGCGCTATCGCGGACCACGCAACGAAAGCCCACATGGCACGTGGAGGTATCGACAGGCTGCGCCATTCTGGCGGCGGGCCGGTAACGCCTGCAGTAATTCGGTGCGCACAGGTACGAGCCCCCCTTCATCACCTTGCGCGGAATCTTGATCTGGGGCGCGCGGGGATCGACGCTCGCCTCGACGGTTCCGCCGCGCGGATTGTCGAGCGTGCAGCACGCCTTCACGATCTTCCCGTGGTCCTGGTACCAGTCGCTCGTCCATTCCCACACGTTGCCGGCCATGTCGTAAAGGCCGTATCCGTTGGGCGGAAACGAGCCGACCGGCGCGGTCCATTCGTAGCCGTCCTCGAGCAGGTTTTGCCACGGAAACTCGCCTTGCCACGTATTGGCCATCTGCCGGCCTTCGGGAGTGAACTCGTCGCCCCACACGAACTCCGCGCCATCCAGGCCGCCGCGCGCGGCGAATTCCCATTCGGCTTCGGTGGGCAGGTCCTTGCCTGCCCAGTGCGCGTATGCCGCGGCGTCCTCATAGGAGACGTGCACCACGGGATGATCCCCAATCCCTTCCAGCGAACTGGCCGGGCCGTGCGGATGCCGCCAGTTCGCGCCGCGCGTGTAGGCCCACCAGTTGTAGTGATTGCGCAGGTCGACGCGGCGCGGGGGCTTGGCGAACGTCACCGAGGAGGGCTCCAGCATCTCGGGTAACGCACCGGGATAATCGTCGGGGTTGGCTGGCCGCTCGGCTGAGGTGATGTACCCGGTCGCGTCGACGAATTGCCTGAACTGGTCGTTCGTCACGGCATGGCGATCTATCCAGAAGTCGCGAACGCGCACTTTGTGCGCCGGCGCTTCTTCCGGGTAGTGATGATTCGAGCCCATCAGGAACGTGCCGCCCGCAATGCGGACCATATCCGGCGATCCCGCTGGCGAGGCACGGTCGCAGGTGTCGTTGGTCGCTTCAGGTGCGGGATGGGCCATGGTCACTCGGAGCGTTGACGTACCGGCGTTCAGTATCGGAGCGGCCACACGGTTTCGCTATCGGTAGAAGGGGCAACGCGATTGCCCGCAAGGGCAAGGACACCTCAGGGGCTTCGCCCGCTGCGGCGCCCCGGCACGCGACGCTTGCCCTTTTATGCGTATTTGCTATTCCATTCGTTTTGATTCATTGCGGATATTCTCCATACCCGGCGTGACGTGTCTGATAACGTTCGTTATCGACCTTTCTGTACAGTCAGGAGTCAGAAAGCCGGGGAAATTGCTATAACGCATTGCATACGTCATGGCAGATGGAACCGGAACGGCGGGTAAGCATAAAACCCTTGCTATTTGAATACGGATCCATTTAACCAAAATGGAGTGATATTGTGAATTGCGCATCCGCCGGCTTGATTCATATCGTCGAAGACGACGAATCCATGCGTTGCGCGCTGAAAAGGCTGCTTACCAGCGCGGGCTATTCGGTTCGGGACTACGCTTCGGCCGGTGATTTCCTCGTGAGCGAACCCGACGTGCGAGGCGGTTGCCTGCTGGTCGATCTGCAACTGGGCGGCCCGAGTGGCCTCGACCTTCAGCAGGCGCTGCAGCGTCAGCCGCGCGCCCTGCCAGTCGTGTTCATGAGCGCCTATAGCGATGTCCCGAGAACCGTGCAGGCAATGAAGGCCGGCGCGGTGGATTTCCTCGTCAAGCCGTTCGATCGGCAAACATTGTTCGACGCGCTGGAAGCCGCGCTCAATGCGGGTAGGGACGCAACGCCTGCGCATCGCGCGGCGCCGCCGGAAGTGAGTCTTGGCGAGCGGGAGCGGACGGTGTTGAGAGGCATCGTCGCTGGCCGGCGCAACAAACAGATCGCAGCCGAACTGGGGCTCTCCGAGCGCACCATTAAAAGCTGTCGGGCAGAACTCATGCGCAAATTCTGCGCCGATTCGCTGGCCGAGCTATTAAGGCGCGCAGATGGGCTGTCGCTCGCCGCTTAGGGTGGAACTTAGGGTGGAATAATCGCGCCAGTCGCTTGCCGGTAACCTAATTCCATAAATCGGGCTTAAATGGCGTTGCACGCCACCGGCAATCGGTGGGAAAACATTGTCCCGCTTTTAAATGGATGGCACGAATTTCCGGTCTGCCAATTGCTGCATTGCATGAGTCGGCGTTCACGAATTTCCGGAATTAGAGGCGTAGCACTGCCACGTTTCAGCGAATAATCTCACGCCAGACCTGAACAGGAGAATAACGCTTTGCCACCCACCGCTCATGGAAGCTTGTCGATGCATGTTTGCGGACATCGGATGGCTGGCGTGTTCGCGGTGGTTGCCATGGCTCGGGCGGCGGTGCACAGGCTTGCCGAAGTGGCCGGGAAAATGGCCGCTGCGTGGCTGCTCCTTGGCGCGGCGGCCGCGCTCGCGGCGGAGCCCGCCCGCGTGGTGATCCTCGCCGGCGCAGACCCGATACAGCCGGCGGTACTGGTGCAGATCAAGGCGCTCAGAAACATACTGGAGACATCGGCTGCACACGGTGCGGAAGTGTATCTCGACGCACTCGACGGATTTCGCTTCGGCACCGACGACCTCGGGCCCGAATTTCTGGCCCTCATGAAGAAGAAGTACGCCGGTCAGCGCATCGATCTCGTGGTGGGAATGGGCAACCATGCCGCCGATTTCGCATTGAAGTATCACGCCCAGCTATGGCCCGGCGCACCCGTGCTGCTAACGAGCGTACCTGAGGAGTGGTTTGGGCGGCACGCGCTGCCACGGGGCTTCAATCGCGTGCCGTTTCGAATCGATATGACGAAAACGCTGGCGATCGCGGAGGACCTTCAACCTAATGCGCATCGGCTCGTGGTGATCGGGGGAACGACCGACACCGATTACTCGTTCATCGATCGCGTGGCTCAGCTGGCGGCGGCTCACAGCGCTCACTGGAGCACGGTCGAAACCTGGCGAGGGCTGCCACTGCACGAGCTCGAGCAGCGGCTCGCGAGCCTCGACAATCAAACGGCCGTGGTCTATACGACGATGTATCGGGACAGTGAAGGTCATCGTTTTTTCCCGTATCAAGTCGTGCCCAGCCTGGTCGCGGCTTCGCGTGCACCCGTCTACGCGTGGTATTCGACCTATCTCGATGGCGGGGTGACGGCGGGAGCCGTGTACGATTTCGAGGAAAACGCTCGCCTGACCGCGCAAGCCGCGTTGTCGATCCTGCACGCTCCGGAGCGCATCGACGGGCCGGCGTTTCCCGCGCTGCCCGCGCGGTGCACGGCGAACGTGACGCAACTGGAGCGCTTTGGCCTTTCGTCGTCGGCGCTGCCGGGCGATTGCCAGTTGATCGATTATCCCAGGTCGATCTTTCGCGAATACCGTGGCGTGGTGCTGATTGCGCTGGCGGTGCTGCTGGCCCAGACGCTTACGATCGTCGCATTGCTGGCGCAGCGCCGCAGCCGCCGGCTGGCCGAGGCCGAAGTCACCGCGCGGCGCGGCGAACTCGCGCGCGCGGCTCGCTTTGCCACGGTGGGCGAGCTGAGCGCCTCGATTGCGCATGAGGTCGGGCAGCCGCTCGGGGCGATCCTGAGCAATGCGGATGCCGCGGAACTGCTCGTCAAGGCTCCGCACCTCGATACCGACGAGCTGCGAGAAATTCTCTCCGATGTGAAGCGCGACGCCTTGAGGGCCAACGACGTCGTGCAGCGTCTGCGCAGCTTGCTGCAGAAGCAGAGTGTCGCATTCAGTCCGTTGCCGCTCGACGCCACGCTCCAATGCGCATTGAAGCTGATCGCGCCGGAAGCGAAACGCCGCAACATCGATGTGGAGGAGAATTTCGCCGCCGGCAATGCCGAGATCATGGGCGACCCGGTGCAGATCCAGCAAGTCGTGCTCAATCTCGCGATCAACGCCATGGACGCCATGCAGGACACCGGCCAGGCGAGCCGTATCCTCACGCTGAATACGCGCAGGCTTGCCGACGGCGTTGAATTCACCGTGGCCGACCGTGGCTGCGGCTGGGGCGCCGCTTCGGCGCAGCGCCTGTTCGAGCCGTTCTATACGACCAAACCGCACGGCATGGGACTCGGCCTGTCGATTGTCCGCTCGATCGTCGAGGCCCATCACGGGCGTGTCGACCTGGCGGCGCGCGAAGGCGGCGGCACAGTCTTCTCGGTATGGCTACCCTATGCCAGCGAATTGTTCGATAGGGTGCGGGGGCGCGCGGCTCACCGGCAGCCCCCAGTGACGGAGCTCGGGCGCGCCGGGAGTGCGGCCCAAAGAATCTCCTCTTGAGCCTGCCTCGCGCGCGATCCGGCGCTGCGCGGCGAAATTCAGTCCGGCAAGGCATCGTCCGCGCGCACGCGCCTCAGACCGGGGTATCGGTTTCGGGCATCAACACGTAGAGCGTGAGCATGCGGCTGAGCGCGTCGGTCATGGCCGTATCGTCGAGATGAAGGGGGCCCGGGTCGTTCAGCGCCGCGTTGACCATCGTGGCGATAACCGCCTGGAAGCCAACTGTCACCCGCATCACCGTTTCCTTGTTGCGGCGCAGTTCCGGTAAGCGGGTGAGGCGTGCCGCAATCTCTGCGACGAAGCCCCGTGCAAACTCCTTGATGGGCTGCCAGCCGTCGGCCGTATGATCGCGCCGCTGCAGCGCCGCCCGAATCATGCCGCGATGTCTCAGGTGCCACACGCGCACGCCGTCGACCACGAGACGCAAATAGTCGGCGGCAGTCGCCGGGCTGGTGCCGTGCCGATCCAGCTCCACCGTGAGCGCGTCCTGCACGCGCGCGGCGTCGTCCAGCGCGAGACGCTGGAGCGCGAGAAAAAAGGCGTCCTTGCTTTCGAAGCGGCGATAGAACGCGCCCTTCGTGAGGTTTGCCTGACTGCACAGTTCGTTGATGCTCAGCGCCTCGTAGCTGATCTCCGCAAGCAGGATCCGGCCCGCTTCCAGCAAGGCGTCGGCGGAGCGCTGGCCGCTTCGGTAGCGCGGCGCGACGAAACCGTCCCCGCTTTCCAGAGACTCGGACAACGGCTTTTCATCGTGGTGTGACATGGGAAAACCCTCGGTTGACCCGTCAAATGATACCCAATAGTATCTTTCAAAACGATACCCGTGAGTATCTTTTGTCCGCCGGGGTCAAATCACCATGGAGAGAGTCATGCACGCCACCCCCGAAAGTCCTGCGATTGTCAGTCCGGGCGCCCTCAAGACGTCGTTCAGCATCGAGCCGATGTCGCCCGTGATTGGCGCGGAGATCGGCAACATCGACCTCACGCAGCCGCTCGACGACGACCAGTACGCCGCATTGCGAGCCGCGCTGCTCAAGCACAAGTTGCTTGTGTTCCGCGATCAGGACATCAGCGCCGCACAGCAGGTCGCACTCGCGCAGCGCTTTGGCGAACTGGAAGTGCATCCGGTTTTCCCACATCACCCCGATCATCCGGAGCTCGTGATGCTCGGCGGCGACAGCAAGATCCCTGGCCGCGAGAACATCTATCACTCGGATGTGAGCTGGCGCGCGCTCCCTTCCATGGGCTCGATGCTGCGCTGTATCGAGTGCCCGAAGGTGGGCGGCGACACGATCTGGGTGAACATGGCCGAAGCGTTTGCGCGGCTGCCGGAGGCCACGCGCAACGCGCTGGAGGGTCTCATCGCCGTACACGATCTGCTGCCCGCATTCGGCACGCGCATGACGCCTGAGGAACGCGAGTCGCGCCGCGCCGCGTTTCCGCCTGTGATGCATCCGGTCGTGCGCACGCATCCGGAAACGGGCGAGCGGGTGCTGTACGTGAACGAAGCCTTCACGACGCACCTGGCGAATTTCATCGAAAAGAACGAGGTGCGCTTCGGCTTCGACTTCCGCCTCGCGGAAATGGATCTGCTGCAACACCTGTATCGCCAGGCCGCCGTGCCCGAGTATCAGGTGCGGCTGAAGTGGCGCCCCAACACGATTGCGTTCTGGGACAACCGCTCGACCCAGCACTACGCTATTCAGGACTACTTCCCGGCTCGCCGGCGCATGCTGCGCGCGACGATCATCGGTGACGCGCCGGTTTGAACGCACGCCACTGATAATTCCGGGAGACCTTTCAATGAAGCTGATCGATCAGCAATGGCGCACGCCGCACAACGCGGACGATCCTGTCGCGTCCCATCTGGCGGCGCGTTTCGAAGCACAGCGCGCGGCCTTCGCCGCCGCGCCGTATCCGACTTACGCGCAACGGCGCGCTACGTTGCAGCGCCTGCGTCATGCGTTGCGCCGTCATGCCGCCGATTGCGCGGCAGCGGCAACGACGGACTTCGGCGTGCGCGCCGCTGGCGAAACGATGCTCGTCGACTTGTTGCCTTCGCTGCTGCATATCGACCACTTGTTGCGGCATATGAAGCGCTGGATGCGGCCTTCGCGCCGCTCGCCCGAACTGTTGTTCAGCACGAATCGCGCCGCGGTCCAGTATCAGCCCAAGGGCGTGGTCGGCATCGTGGTGCCCTGGAATTTTCCGTTCTATCTCGCGCTCGGGCCGCTGGCGACAGCGCTCGCTGCGGGCAATCGCTGCCTGATCAAGACCTCGGAATACGCGAGCGCATCGTCGCGTGCGTTGCGCGCACTGCTTGCGGATGTATGCGCCCCCGATGAAGTCGATGTGATCGAGGGCGACGCGCAATGCGCGAAGCGCTTTTGCGCACTGCCGTTCGATCATCTGGTGTTCACCGGCTCGCCCGCAGTGGGCCGCGAGGTGATGCGCGCCGCCGCCGACAACTTGACGCCCGTTACGCTGGAGCTGGGCGGCAAGTCACCGGCGCTCGTTTCGCGCTCGGCCGATCTCGCGCGCGCGGCGCGCCGCATCGTTCACGGCAAGACGGTGAACGCGGGCCAGATCTGTGTTGCGCCCGACTACGCGCTGGTGCCCCGCGAATCGGTCGAAGCGTTTGCTGCTGCGGCCGCGCAGGCCTTCGAAGGGTGGGTGGGCGACGGCGCGAACTATACGTCGATGATCGATGCGCGTGCACATAGCCGCATGCTGGAGCTGATCGAAGACGCACGCGCGCTCGGCGCGAAGGTCACGGTGTGCGCTTCGCGCGCGACGGATGGGCGCCAGATTCCGCTGCACATCATCACTGGCGTGCGTCCGCAGATGCGCATTGCACGCGAGGAAATTTTCGGGCCGCTGCTGCCGGTGATCGCCTACGAAACCTTCGGCGATGCGCTCGACTACGTGCGCCGCGGCGAGCGTCCGCTTGCGCTTTACTGGTTCGGCTCCGATGCGGGCGAACGCAAACGCGTGATGCAGGAAACGCACTCGGGGGGCGTCACGCTCAACGACTGGGGATGGCATGCGATGAACCACTCGCTACCCTTCGGCGGCACCGGCATGTCGGGCATGGGTAATTACCACGGCGAAGAGGGCTTTCGCGAACTTTCGCATGCCAAGGCCGTGTTCGCCGAACATCGCTGGTTTCCGGTCGAGTTGTTTCATCCGCCCTATGGCCGCGCGGTCCAGCGTGCGGTCTTGCGCTGGTACTTCGGCGCACGCGCTTGAGCCGAGCCGTCTCACCTCCAGAAAACACAAGCATGCAACCCACCTATCAACCCGCGCGCGCCTGGTTCATGGCGCTCATGCTGTTCCTGCTCGTCGCGATCAATTTCATCGACAAGGTCGTACTCGGTCTCGTTGCGGCGCCGCTCATGAAAGAGCTTGGCCTCTCGCCCGCGCAATACGGACTGCTCGCGGGAAGCTTCTTCTTCCTGTTCGCGGTAACGGGCGTGGTGGGCGGTTTTCTTTCGAACCGCTGGCCCACCCGCTGGCTGCTTCTCGCGATGGCCGTGCTGTGGGCTGTGGTGCAGCTTCCGATTGCGTACAGCGCGTCGCTTGCCACCTTGATCGCCTGCCGCGTGCTGCTCGGCGCGGGCGAAGGACCGGCCCAGCCCGTTGCGATTCATGCTTGCTACAAGTGGTTTCCCGATGAAAAGCGCAATTTGCCTGTCTCGGTGTTCCAGCAAGGCGGCGTGTTCGGCATGGTCGTCGCCGGCATTGCCGTGCCCTGGATCGACGCGCGGTGGGGATGGCGCACCAACTTCGTCGTGCTGGCGGCGCTGGGTCTGGCATGGGCTGTCTTGTGGCTGATCGTCGGACGGGAAGGGCAACTCGATGCACGCGCAACGAATGCGGCAGCAGGACGGGAAACGAATGAACCCGCGCCGCGCGTGCGCTATCGCGCGCTGCTGACCGACCGCACCGTGGTCTGCATCATCGCGTTGCACTTTGCGGCCTTTCTCACGCTGGCGCTCGCACTGACCTGGCTGCCCGCCTACCTGAATCAAGGGCTCGGCTTTGCGCCGCAGCGTGCCGGTCAGCTCTTCGCCGCGGTGCTGGTCACGAGCGCGCCGGTGAGCCTCGTGCTTTCGGCATGGTCGCAGCGGCTCATGACGCGTGGTGTGCCGTCGCGTATTGCGCGTGGTGCGTTTGTTTGCGGCTGCCTCGCCGTTGGCGGCGTTCTGCTCGTCGCGGTCGCCGTCTGCGATTTCGGCCCTTTCATCAAGATCGCGTTGATCGCATTGGCAATTGCCACGACGCCGATCATCTATTCGCTCGGGCCCGCCATGGTCGCGCAGATCGCGCCAGCCGGGCAACGCGGCGCGGCGCTGGCCATCGAATATTCGGTCGCGTGGATTGCGGGCATCGTCGCGCCGCCGGTAGTGGGCTGGCTGATTCGCGGCGCGCACGACAACGTCGCGGTGGGCTTCGAGCAAGGCTTGCTGCTGACTGGCGCGCTGCTCGTGGTGCTCGCGTTGGGCGGACTCGTGGTGCTCAACCCAGAGCGGTCGATCGAGCGGATCGCGCCGCCTGACCGCCTGATGCCAAGCAGTCCGGATTAATGAGCTGCACATAACAATCCTATAACGAAGACAGGAGACTAGATGCAATCAAGCAATGCAATGCAGTTCAAGCTCGGCGCGGCGGCGCGGTTGGCCGTTGCCGTGGCGATGGCTGCGTTTGGTTCGGCGGCGCATGCGCAATCGTCGGTGACGCTTTACGGTATCGTCGACACCGCCGTGCGCTACACGACCCACGCCAACGCCGCCGGAGACGACAAGGTGCAACTCGCGAATGGCGGTCTCAGCGAAAGCAACTGGGGGCTGCTTGGCGCGGAGGATCTCGGCGGCGGCAATCGTGTTGTTTTCCAGCTGGAGAACAGGTTCTTTCCGAACTCCGGCGCGAGCGATCCCGGTTATCCGTTCTTCAACACGGCGTATGTGGGCTTGCAGTCTTCCACGCTCGGCCGGCTGACGCTCGGTCGTCAGACCAACCCGCTTGCCGATGCCGTGCTGAAAACCTACGTGAGCGCACAGTGGTTGCCGACGGTCTATCAGTTCCGCCCGGAAGTCTCGATGGCCCAGGGCGTATGGGCCAGCAACATGGCGAAATACATTGCGCGCTGGCAGGACGTCACGCTCGAGCTTTCCTACGCGTTCGGCGGACAGGCGGGCGCATTCGGCGCGGGCAGCCAGATCGGCGCCTCGATCTCCTATATTCCGCAATGGCCGTTGCGTCTCGCCGCAGGCTATCTGGACTCGCGCGACGCCATCAACAGTTCTGCGCACTTCAAGGCGTGGACCGCTGGCGCCGCCTACACGTTCGCGGAAACGACCGTCAATTTCGGCTGGGCGATGAACCGGCAAGACGCTGGCTTCATGGGCAATTTCCCGAACGGCCCGTTCACGGCCGCGCAACTCACCGCGCTCAAGTTCAATACGTTTTCCTCGCGTGAGATGTTCTTTGGGGGCGTCTCGCAGCTGGTCGGGGACAACACGCATCTCTCGGCCAACGTGTGGCGCACGCTGCAGGAAGGCAAGAAGCAAAGCGGCGATGGCAACGCCACGCAGTTCCAGCTGTTGGCCGACTACGATCTCTCGCGTGCGACGAGCGTCTATGCGGAAGCCGACTACTCGTTGTATCGCGGCGGCCTGGTCGGGGCGCAACTGCAAGGCTTCGTTGGCGTCAGTGCGGCGGCGACCACGACGCAGCTCGGCATGATGGTGGGCCTGCGCCATATGTTCTGAGCGACAGACGCGGCGCGAGCCGCGTCCGTTTTGTCGCCGAGTCGTGCGCCGGCAGCGAGCGGCCCGATTCGCGCCTGCGGCATTACATCGCGCTTTCAGCTTTGCAGCGGCATTTTCTCGTCAATCCATATAACATGCATTGAAAATATATGTATTGACGAGGGCGATCATGGCCGTCTTTCGAATCGAAGAACCTGGCCCCGCGGCACGCGGTGGTTTCGCGCTATGGGCGCTCGGCTTCCGGCCGTTCTACCTTGGCGGTGCGCTCTTTGGCGGCGCGGCGCTGCTGGCCTGGATGGCCGCGTACGCCGGTCATCCTTTGCCGGGTCTCAGTTCGTACCTGCCGGGCATGTTCTGGCACGTGCACGAGATGATTTTCGGTTTCGGCGCAGCGATCGTGGCGGGGTTTCTCCTGACCGCCGTGCGCGCGTGGACGTCGGTCACGCCTGCGCAGGGCAAGTCGCTGGCGGCGCTTTGGTTGCTATGGCTCGCCGGGCGCATCACCGTTGCCTACGCAACGCCCGGTATTGCCGCCGTGGTGGATAGCCTCTTTCTTCCCGTGTGCGCGCTCGTATTGCTGCGCGTGCTCGTCGGCGCCAAGAATAGCCACAACATCTTTTTGCCGGTCGCGCTCGGCATGCTCGCCGCACTGAACGTGGCGTTCCATCTTTCGATGCTCGCCGGCTGCGCGGAGTGGGCGCTGCACAGCGCGTATCTCGCCGTGGGCATGCTCGTGCTGTTCATCACGATCATCGGTGGGCGCATCATCCCGTCTTTCACGGCCAACGCTGTGCCTGGCTACACGGCCCGGCGCTGGAATGCGGTCGAGCGCGCGGTGTTGCCGCTCAGCGCGGCGGCGTTCGTGCTCGATGCCGCGCTCGGCTCGGGCACGCTCGTCGCGCTTGCCGCCTTTGCGGCGGCGTGTGCGCAAGGCGCGCGGATCTGGGGCTGGCGTTCGTGGCGCATTGGCAACCGGCCGATCCTGACCATCCTGCACGTCGCCTATGCGTGGATACCGGTGGGCTTCGTGCTGCTCGCGCTCGCCGCGTTGGGTTTCATCGCGCATACGCTCGCCATTCACGCGTTCACGGTGGGCGCCATCGGCTGCGCGATCATGGCGATGATCACGCGTACCGCGCGCGGACATACGGGCCGCAAGCTGGTGGCCGGGGGCTTCGATATCGCCAGCTATGGGTTGCTCGTGATCGCCGCGTCGATTCGCGTGGTGGGACCGTGGCTTGCGCCGCAGTGGCTCATGTTCTGGATCGAGGCTTCCGGTGCGTGCTGGGTCGTTGCGTTCGCGGCATATTGCTACCGCTACGCGGGCTGGCTGATCGCGCCGCGTGCCGATGGTAAGGAGGGCTGATTCATCGGCCTTGCATGCTGCGGATTGCGCGAGTATGTTGTCTGCCGAGGGCTGCACGCGCTTGGCGTCTCGAGCCCGCCGATGAAGGAGGGTGCAATGCATCACTCTGTTCAGATCGCAGGCGCGGCCTGTCTCGTCTTTGTAACCTCGGTGCAGGCTCAAACGTCAGCTTCCACGCCGCCGGCGGCTGCTGTGCCGGAGCGCATGCCTTACGATATTCCTTACGGTTCGCCTATTGGGCTCGATGCGGCGAAGCATCTGCTTGCGCTCGCCGAAGCCGAGGCGCGCAAGCACGACTGGAAAATGAATATCGCCGTGGTCGATCCGCATGGCGATCTCGTCGCGTTCGAACGCATGGATGGCGCGCAATACGCCTCCGTCGAGATTTCGCAGAACAAGGCGCGCACTTCCGCGCGTTTTCGGCGCGAGACGCGCGTTTTCTATAACCAGTTCGAGAGCGGGCATGCCTACGTTGTTACGCTCGACCGGGGGCTCGTGGCTTCGCCAGGCGGCTTTCCGTTAGTCGAGGACGGCAAGGTGATCGGCGCGATCGGGTGCAGCGGCGGTACGGGTGATCAGGATGCCGTAGCATGCAAGGCCGCGGCCTCCACGGTGAAGTGAGCGCTCGACGCGCAGGCATACCCGGAGTCAATGCGGCGAGCCATACCCCTGCACGTTGAGCAGATGCTCGCGCATGCAGCGCGCGGCGGTTTCGCCGTCGCGGGCGAGAATCGCATCGACAATAGACTGGTGCTGCTGCGCGAAATGATGGCGCGTAGCCTGGTCCGTGGTCTTTTCGCGCTGGGTCGGCTTGACTCTCATGCCGTTGATGACTTCCATGAGGGCGATGATCGCGGGATTGCGCGAGGCCTGTGCGATCAGCAGGTGAAAGCGCTGGTCCCATAGTTGCCACTCCTCATCGTTTTTCGCCGTCGCGTTTCTTTTCGCGCACTTCTCCAGTTCGCTCAGATCCTCGGGCGTGGCCTTGGCCGCGGCGAGACCGGCTAATGCCGGTTCGAACATGAGGCGCATCTCCGCGATGTCCGCCGGGCTTGTGCGCGAGCGCAGGCCGCGCAGCGTGGGCGCGAACTTCAGCGGCCGCGCGCCCAGGTAGGTGCCACGCCCCACACCGCGCCAGATTCGGCCCGACGCCTCCAGCGAGGCAAGCGCCGCGCGCAGTTCCCGGCGGCTGATGCCAAGGTCCAGGGCGAGCTTGCGCTCTGGCGGCAACGTGTCGCCGTCTTTCAACCGGTGGTGTGCGATGTAGGCAAGCAGGCTGTCGAGTGCGGATCTTTCCATGGCACGATATGAACCAATATAAATTGGTTCGATTCTAGCAGCCGGCCTGTGACGCACAAGGCGCGCGCGCTCCAGGATTGCCGAAACTCCGAAGAATTGGACGATATTTAAGGGTTAACACCGGGTGCGGCCAAAAATCTTCCTTCGTAAGCTGGTCGTGAAGTATTTTGGAACCAATTGTGAATGGTTCGGCAAGCAATCGTGCCGTTTGCGCAGGGAGTGAAAGATGTCGTTCACAACGCGTCCCGAGTTGATCGGGACCTTCGGGATGGTGGCGTCCACGCATTGGCTTGCCAGCGCGTCGGCGATGGCGGTGCTCGAGAAGGGCGGCAACGCATTCGACGCGGCCGCCGCAGCCGGCTTCGTGCTGCAGATCGTCGAGCCGCATCTCAACGGTCCCGGCGGCGAGTTGCCGGTCGTGTTCTACAGCGCGAAAGAAGACCGCGTGCGCGTGCTGTGCGGCCAGGGCGTGACGCCCGCGACCATGACGATCGAGCGCATGCGCGCGCTCGGGCTCGAAGTGGTGCCGGGCACCGGCCTGCTGCCCGCCGTGGTGCCGGGCGCGTTCGGCGCATGGATGACGATGCTGCGCGACTACGGGCAACTGCCGCTGGAAGACGTGCTGAGCTACGCGATCGGCTATGCGGAGAACGGCTATCCGGTGCTGCCGCGCATGTGCGCGTCGATTCTCGCCATCAAGGACTTCTTTCTCAGCGAATGGACGACCTCCGCCGAGCAGTGGCTGCGCAACGGCGACGCGCCTGCACCGAACGAGCTGTTCGCGAATCCTGCCATTGCGGCCACGTACCGCCGCATCCTGCGCGAGGCGAGCGCGAAAAGCGATCGCGCCGAACAATGCGAACTCGCGCGCTTGGCGTTCTACCGCGGCTTCGTGGCCGACGCCATCGACCAGTATTTCCGCTCGACCGACGTGCTCGACACCTCGGGCCGCCGCAATCGCGGCCTGCTCGATGCGGATGATCTCGCGCGCTGGGAGCCCACATACGAGGAAGCGCTCTCGTACGACTATCAGGGCCTGCGTGTGCACAAGACGGGGCCGTGGGGCCAGGGGCCGATGTTCCTGCAACAGCTCGCGCTGCTCAAGGGCTTCGATCTGGACGCGATGGATCCGTTCGGACCGGATTTCGTGCACACGGTGATCGAAACGTCGAAGCTCGCGTTTGCGGACCGCGACGTGTTCTACGGCGACCCCCGCTTTGCAAACGTTCCGATGGAGACGCTGCTGAGCGACGCCTACAACGACGAGCGCCGCCGTCTGGTCGATCCGCACAAGGCCTCGTTCGAATTCCGTCCTGGCCCGCTGCTCGACAGCGAAGCACGCGCGGCGCGCATTCTGGCGAACGCGGGGCGGCAGCAGCCGGGCGGCTTCGGCCAGGGCGAGCCGACGTTCGCGCCGCTGCCCGAATTGCGCGGCGACACCGTGCATCTCGACGTGGTCGATCGTTGGGGCAACATGGTGTCGGCCACGCCATCGGGCGGCTGGCTGCAGGCGTCGCCCGCGGTGCCCGGCCTCGGCTTTAACATCACCACGCGCGCGCAGATGTTCTGGATGGAAGATGGCCTGCCTTCCTCGCTCGGGCCGGGCCGGCGTCCACGCACGACGCTCTCGCCCACACTGGTCACGCGCGAGGGCAAGCCGTATGCCGCGTTCGGCACGCCGGGCGGCGATCAGCAGGATCAGTGGTCGATGCAGCTGTTCCTGCGTCACGTGCATGCGGGTATGAACCTGCAGTCCGCCGTGGACGCGCCCTCGTTCCAGACCGCGCATTTCCCCGGTTCGTTCTATCCGCGTTCGATGCAGCTCGGCAAGATGTCGGCGGAGTCGCGCTTTCCCGAAGCCACGCTCGCCGGCTTGCGCGCGCGCGGCCACGACCTCACCGTGGCCGAGCCTTGGGGGCTCGGGCGCGTATGCGCGGTGGGCATCCGCAACGGCCTGATGCGCGGCGCGGCCACGCCGCGGCAAATGCAGGCCTATGCGATCGGCCGCTGACCACACGCCGCGCTCAACCGGAACCGACCGACCATGTCCACCGTCGCTGCCCGACTCGAAAGACTGCCGCTCGCTGGCTTCCATCGCAAACTGCTGCTGATCGGCGGGCTCGGCTATATGTTCGACGGGCTGGACTCGTCGTCGCTTGCCTTCTTGCTGCCGGTCGTGAGCAAGCTTTGGCATTTGACGAGCGCCGAAACGGGACTCGTCGCCAGCAGCACGTATATCGGCTATTTTTTCGGTGCGTTCCTCTCCGGCGTGCTGGCCGACGTGATTGGCCGCCGCCGCATCATGATGAGCGCGCTGGCCATCTATTGCGCGGCTTCCATGGCGAGCGCCACGGCGAACGACTGGCACACGTTTTTCGCGCTGCGCATGCTCGCGGGTTTCGGCTCGGGTGCGGAAACGGTCGTGATCGCGCCGTTTCTCGCGGAGTTCGTGCCGCGCCGCTATCGCGGCATGTTCTGTGGCGCGCTCGTCGGCTTCATGTCGTTCGGATATCTAAGTTCATCGATTCTCGGCTATACCGTCGTGCGCAATTTCGCAGACGGCTGGCGCTACCTCGCCGTGCTGACCTCGCTGCCGGTGGTGATGTTGCTCTGGTGGCGCAGAACGCTGCCCGAGTCGCCGCGCTGGCTCGAAAGCCGCGGACGCTCCGCCGAGGCCGACAACATCGTGCGGGCCATCGAATCGCGCTACGAGCAAGAGGGGTTTGCGCTGGCGCCGGTTGGCTCGGCTGGCGCAACTGCGGTCGCGGTGCAGGGCGGTGGCGGCGCGCTAAATAACGTGCTGACGCTGTTCTCTCGCCGGCTCGTGGGCACGACGGCGGTGAGCTGGCTGATGTGGTTCTCGGTGGCGTTCGCCTACTACTCGTTCTTCTCGTGGATTCCGAGCCTGCTCGTCAAGGAGGGATTGACGCTCACGAAGAGCTTCGGCTATTCGATCGCCATCTACGGTGCGCAGATTCCCGGCTATTTTTCGGCGGCATGGCTCAATGAGCGTATCGGCCGCAAAGGCGTCGTGGCGTCATACATGACGCTCGGAGGACTCGCCGCGATTGCGCTGGCTTTCTCGCATACGGGCGTGCAGATCACGGTGGCGGGGGTGTGTCTCTCGTTCTTCATGAATGGCGCTTTTGCGGGGGTCTACGCCTATACGCCGGAAGTCTTCCCTACAGCCGTGCGCACGACCGGTACAGGCTCGTCGTCGTCGTTTGGCCGGATCGGTTCGGTGAGCGCGCCCATCCTCGTGGGCCTCGTGTATCCGGCGTTCGGCTTTTTCGGTGTGTTCGCCATGACGACCGCTGTGCTGCTCGCGGGCGCTTGCGTCGTGTTCTTCCTTGGCATCGAAACCCGCAATCGCTCGCTCGAAGACATCGAGGCGAGCGGCGCCCAGGCGGGCTTCGATGCGCACAAGCCACTCGCCCGCGACGGGCTGCATAGCTAAGCGCGCGCGATCCATACTCTCGTACGTCCCATGCCAACGCCTCTTTCCCACGTCGACGAACTCTGTGCGCTGCAGCGTGAAGTCGCCGGTCTCGCGCGTCTTTCGCGCGCGATTCGCGAGCCCGGACAACCGCATGCGGTTTTCCGCGAAGTGTGTGCCGTCGCCGCCGAAGCCATCGGCTTTCGCCTCTTCACCATCATGGCCTATGACGCGGGGAAGCAGGAGGTGGAGCGCTTGTTCACGAACATGCCGGACATCTACCCGCCGGGCGGACGCAAGAAGAAAAGCGGCACGCCGTGGGCGCAACGCATTCTTTCGGATCTCGAACCGTTTCGCGCCACGACGCCGCAAGGCCTGCGCGAGGCCTTCGACGATCACGCGGTAATGACGGCGATGGGGCTCGGCTCGATTCTGAACATACCGGTTGCCTACAACGGCCGCTGTGTCGGCACGATGAACCTCACGCACGTCGAGGGCTGGTACACGCCGCAACACGAAGAAACGGGCCTGCTGCTCGGCGCGTTTCTCGCGCCCGCGCTTGTCGCGCACGGCATGGCTTTTGCCGCCCATTCAAGCCTTTGATCGCAGGACCTTTGTTGATGAATACAACGACATCCCCAGGAAACGCCAACCGCTGGCTGCTCGTCTTCGCGCTCGGCTATCTCGCGCTGCTGGTGGACGGGGCCGACGTCATGATGTACGGCCTCACGCTCACGCGTATCAAGAGCGAATTCGGCTTGACCAATGTCGAGGCGGGCGCGCTCGGCAGCCTGACGCTGCTCGGCATGGCGATTGGCGGCATTCTGGGCGGCTGGGCGAGCGACTCGTTCGGTCGTGTGCGCGTGGTGGTCTGGGCGATGATGCTGTTCTCAGTGGGCGCGGGCCTGCTCGGCCTCACACACAGCTTCCTCGAATTCGCGGTTGTGCGCTTCATCAGTTCGATGGGTATTGGCTGCATGGTGCTGGTGAGCACGCTCGTGGCGGAGTACGTGCCCATGGCGCGGCGCTCGCTGATCCTCGGCGTGCTGCAAACGGCGATTTCGGCTGGCTATATCACCGTGATCGCGCTCAGCACCTGGATCCTGCCGCACTATGGCTGGCGCATGCTGTTTTATGTGGCGGCCGCGCCCGTGGTGCTCGCGGTGGCGATTCACTTCTTCGTGCCCGAGCCGCCGAGCTGGCGCATGAGCGAGGCCGCGGCGCGCCCGAGCGGCCGCCGCTGGCACGACAACCGTTACGCATTGATTTTCGCGGACCGCGAGGCGCGCAGGATGTTTATTTTCTGGTCGCTTGCTTCCGTGTTTGCGCTATCCGGGTTCTATGGGCTGAACAACTGGTTGCCCACGTATCTGGAAAGCGAATTGCACATCAAATTCAGCGCGATGACGGGGTATATGACCGCAACGTGGGTCGTGGCGTTCATCGGCAAGATCGTGGCGGGCTGGCTGGGCGACCGCTGGAGCCGACGTGGCGTGTATGTGCTCGGCTGTATTGGCGCGGCCGTCTTTCTGCCCGTCATCGTGCTTTTCCACACCCGTGAAAACATTGCGTGGCTGATGCTCGTGTTCGGCTTTCTCTATGGCGTACCGCTGGGCACGATCGGTACGTTCATGTCGGAGAGCTTCGAAACGCGTATTCGCGGCACGGCTGTTGGCGGCTCGTACAACGTGGGACGCTTCTGTTCGGGCGCGGCGCCTGTCGTGATCGGTTATATCGCCACGCAGTTTTCGATCGGCATGGGTTTTCTGGTGGTCGGCGCGGTGTTTTTCCTGAGCGGCGTGATGGCGCTGTTCATTCCGGATCGACTGCACGATACGAGCGCGGGCGATCCGGGGCAGGCGAGTGGGGAGGCCAGGCAGGGTGCGTTGGCCGCGGCGACGGGTCGGGGCTGATGCGCAGCGCTTGTGCAATGCCGGCTACGACAACACCGGCCTGAAAAAGCTCCGCTCATAACTCACGATACAGCGCGTATCGGCGGCATAGCGAAATGCGGCCTGGCATTCGGCGTCTTTCATCGAATCGGCACGGTACGTTTCATAGGCCGCGAGCGTTGGAAACGAGAAAAGCGCGAGCGCGATATTGTTGGCGCCTTCGGAAGGCAGGAAGTAGCCGTGATGCTTGCCGCCGAACTTTTCGACGAGCGGGATCCACATTTTGGCGTACGTTTCGAATTCTTCCAGCCGGTAGGGATCGATTACGTAACGCAGGTAGCAGGTAATCATGGTCTTTTCTCGGGATTGTTGAAAAACGGCGTGCACGGCGATTCAAATGGCGTTCACGCTTGCGCGATCTCCAGAAGCTTCGCCACGGTATTCATGTTGCGCGACGTTCCAGCCTTGGCCGCCGCGATTTTGAGCTTCGAGCGCCCGATCCCGTCTTTGTAAAACACATAGATCTCGCGCTCGCCCAGCAGGCATTCTTCCGCGTTCTGGCCGCTCACCGTGTCGAGTGCGTCAGCCGGCGGCGGTGCGTCGAGAAAGATGGCAACAGTGCGATCAGGCGCGGCAGCGGGAAACGGATTGCCTTGCAGCACAGCGGCCATTTCTGCGGCCGTGCGCACCGTTACGCCAACGGGCTTGCCCGCATAAGCCTCCAGGCGCTCCTCGAGTTTCTGTTTCACCGATGCTTCGGCCAGCCGGCTCTCGAACACCACGTTGCCGCTCGCAATATAGGTGCGCACGCGCGTGAACCCGAGCGCTTCGCACATGTCGCGAAGTTCGGGCATCGGGAGCTTGCCGGTTCCGCCGACATTCACGGCGCGCAGAAGGGCGATATAGACGGGCATGGATTGGATCGAGGCTCGATTGAGACGTGGCGGGTTAGTCAGGGCGTCGCAAGTCGGATGCGCCGAGCGCCTCGTTGGTGACGATGGCAGGGCGTCTTCTTGCATTGATCGTCACGAACACCGCCATCAGCACCATGAAGGCGGCGAGCAGCAAGGCGCTGTTGACGAGCACGTGTGCATAGCCGAGCTGCCTGACGTCGATGAACGGATAGGGATAAAAATCCGTCTCGCTTCCGCGCCAGAAGGTGACGACGAGATAGCCCAGCGGATAGACGAGCCAGGCGAGGCGATCGCGAGCGCCAAGGGTGAAACGCGGCACAAACAGCAGCCAGTACGACGCACATAACAGCGGAATCAGGGTATGCAGGCTTTCGTTGAGCAGTGCGCGATAGCCGTGCGGCGTCCAGAGATGGCGCAGCAACACATTGTAAGCAATGCCAACGAAGACGATATACACCGTTACCGCGCTCACGGTGCCCGGAGCGCTAAAGAAGCGTGCCGGCCACGCGCGCAGGCGCAGCGCAATACAGGTGAAGGTGAGCGCAACGAGCAAGACCGTGAGATTGGTCAGGTAGGCCGAAAGCCGGCCGATGGCCTCGAGCGTGTCGAAGCCGCGCAGCACCATGCGCTCGATCGTAATGCCGGTTTGCGCGGCGAGCGCGCCCCACGCGAGCAATGCGATCGCACCCGCCAATGCGGTGGCGTAGGGGCTTGGGTGAAGCGGCGCAGTCGCCGCCGGTCGCGCTGGTTCGGGCATGCAGCGATGGTAGCGCACAAAGATCGTGCGCGCCCGACGCCGTCTCTCCTGCGTCAGCAGGCTATTTGCTGTCGATGCGCGCCGAAGCCGAAACGAGATACAGGCGTACGAGATCACGGAACTCGGCCATCAGCACGGCCCGCGCCGAGGGTTCTTCGTTGGCGACGCCGGCGACGCCCTTGAGCATGTGGATCAGCACGATCGCCATGACTTTTGCCCTGGCCGGCTTGAGATGGGCGATCGCGCGGCTCAGGATGCCGGCGACGCCCGAGCGCATCGCCTCGCGAAAGCGCTTGCGGTGGTCGTCGCTGCCGCTGCGGGCGTCGACGAGTGCAGTGGCAAAGCTGCGTTGCGACTGCAACAGCAGCACGAAATCGACGAGCGCGTCGGCTACGGCCTCGAGCGTCATTTCCGGAACCTGCAGCTCGAGTTCCGCGAGGCCGTTCTTTGCCTGCTGTGCGTAGCGCAGCAACAGCGCCTCGGCCAGCGCCTCCTTGGTCGGGAAGAAGCGATACAGCGAACCGATCGCCGTGGCTGAGCGCGCCGCGATTTCGGTCATGGTGGCCGCGTCGTAACCCTTCTCGGTGAAAACGGTAACGGCGGCGTCCATGATCGCGGCCACACGCTGACGGCCCCTTTCGCGTTTGGGTTCGGTGGCGCGCGCGGGTGGCGCAACGGGCGTGGAGGGAGTCATGACGACATCTTCTAATGCGAGGATATGGGGTGAATTCCTCGCATATTAGCATGCGGGATTCTTGCTGGCGAAAGGCCTCAGAAAGTGCAAATGCACGCGAGGCACGCGGCAATGTAAATTGACTTATGCGAGGGTATTCTCTACTATTATTTGCGAGGATATCCTCGCATTTCAGCAACGCGGTCGCCGCCGATGCTGCCGTCAAGCTGCCTGTTCCCGTTTGTACGTTCGAGGTTACGACATGCCGTATGTATGGCTCTTTTTCGCCGGTGCGTTCCTTTGCAATGCGATCCCGCATCTGGCTTCCGGCCTGCAGGGGCAGCCTTTTCCCACACCCTTCGCACGACCGCGAGGGCGGGGCGACTCGTCGCCTGTGGTGAATGTGGTTTGGGGCTTCGTGAATATCGTGATCGCGTTGGCGCTTGGCCTGCGCCCGCTTGAGCAGCCAGCAACGCGCGAAGACATCGTGGCGGTGCTGGCGGGCGCGCTCGTCATGGGGCTTTTCCTTGCCGCTCATTTCGGCGCGGTTCAACGGGAAAAACACGGCGATTGAGGCCGAAACACGCTACGGCCAAATCTCGAAAAAAACAGTTGCGCTGATTAGGGGAAAACCCTATACTTGACCCGTCTCCTCCATGTCTCCTCCTGATATGGATTCAGCCCGCTCTCTCAAGCGGGCTTTTTCTTTTGTGGCGCCGGTTGCGCGGGCCGCCGATCATCCTTATCCGTCATTCCTTTACGAACACAAGGTCGCATTTGCGCGCCGTTGTGCGCGAACCGCTGCCCGAAGTCGCGTCGAACTGCGCGCTGACTTCGTAGGAATAGGGCGTTTTGCTATTGGCGTGGCTCATCGCGCGGGACGATGGCGCGGTCACTCCTTGGGCGACGAGCGTGGCCGACCCGTCGGGTTCAAGTTTGCCGTCCAGCGTGAGCCATCCGCCCGCATCTCTGTCGCCATGCTCGCCGTGCAGGACGTTTTCCTGGATTTCGGCTGGAAATTGATATCGGTAGCCTGACGTGCCGACGGCTCCCTTGGGGCAGGTGAGCGTCACGTTCCAATTGCCGTCGAAGGTGCCTGCGGCGTGCGAGGCTGGTATGGCCCCCAGGCCTGCCCAGACGGCCATGCAGCGCACGGCCAGCGTTAATTTTCGTGCCCCCATTACAGCTCCCGTTGTCGAGTCATCTGGCACTATTCTGAGCGCAAATGGCGTGCCGGTATGGGCGCCGTCGCACGGTCCGTTTCGTCGCTGTACCACGCCCCGATCGGCCTCCGCCTATGGCGGTCTGCCGCGGCTTCATTTGTGCAACTAACTGTCGAGCGCGGCCTCCGCCCTCGAATTCGCGCCGAGGCGTCCATAAAAGCGTCCACCGTTGGCGTGAACGACACCCGCTTGCAAGGCGCGCGGCGCAAACGACCAAGGCGTGTGCCGTGGCCGCGACGATAGCCGCCCGGCGCTCGCGCTTTTATCGCCGGGCGAGATTGCGCTTGAGCGCCGCGCAACCCGCATCCGTGAGCGGCTCGGCCATCTGTATCCGCTCGTCGGGCTTGAAGTCGCTGATCCAGACTACGCGGCAACGTTGGGGCGAGTCCTGCATCACCTGGAGCGTCGCGTGATGATGCTCGAACCGTCCGCCGCCGACGGTATAGGCGAGGCGCATGTGCGCATCGTCCACGCCGATCACGCGTTCCTCGATTACGGTGCCGTCGGCGAACGTGACCCATCGTACGTCGTTTTCCATGCGCGCTTCGGTCAGCACGCCCGCGAATACCTGCGCGACGTTGGCGGGATCGCGCAGCGCGGCCCACACGTCTTCCGCTGCGGCTTCAACGGAGATATCCCGGTACACGGTAGCCATGGCACTTGCCTCCTTTGCGTTGGGTGACGCGTGCATCGTGCGCGCGCGAAGCGCGGCGGTCCTGGGAAATCTTGACGTCGCTTGTGACGGAAGTGGCTGCTATTCGCCCCGCCGTCAATGCGCGTGCCGATGGTGCACGTCGGGGTAGTGCGCGTGGCTATGCGTGATCGGTGCGTGACGGTGCGCATGCGTGTGCGGCTCCGTGCCGTCCCATGCGAAATCGTGCTCGTGCTGGTGGTGTTCGTCGTGCCGGTGCGCGTGGGTGTGCTCGAGCGGCTCGTGCGTGTGCGTGTGGTCATGCCGCTCGCGCACGTGCAGCCACACGCCGAACGCCATCAGCGCGAGCGCGAGCCAGAAAGCGAGCGCTGGGCGCTCTGGCCACAGCAGCAGTGAAAGCGCCACGCCGAAGAGCGGCGCCACGGAGAAGTACGCGCCGGTTCGCGCCGTGCCGAGATGGCGCAGCGAGACGACGAAGAGCACGAGGCTTACGCCATAGCCCGCGAATCCCACGGCCATGGCGCCGCCTGCTGCCTGCCAGACGGGCCAGTGGGCGCCCGCGGCGAGCGCAATGCCGATATTGACCGGACCGGCCACGAGCCCCTTGGTGCAAGCCACGACCATCGCGTCATTGGTCGAGACCTTGCGGGTGAGGTTGTTGTCGATCGCCCAGCACAGGCACGCAAGCGCGACGAGCACCGCGCCGGGTGCGATCCCCGATGCAACGCCGGATACCGCGCCGGCATGCGCGTCAGGCCAGGCGAGCAGCACGCCGCCCGCCACGATCGCCAGCATGCCTAACGCGATCTGCGCATCGAAGTTTTCGCGAAAGCAGACCCATGCGATGAGCGCAGTCAAGACGCCTTCCAGATTCAGCAGCAGCGCGCTCGTGGCGGCGGGTGTGGCGTTCAGGCCGAGCATGAGCAGCGCGGGCGCCGCCACGCCGCCCGCAGCGATCGCGCCGGCGAGCCACGGCATTTCGGCGAGACGCAGCGGGTCGTGTGCAGGTTCATGCGTGGCGGCCGAGTCGCCGCGGTGCGCCGCGAGTCGGCGCAATAGCAGGACGACCGCCAGCCCCAAACCGCTGCCGAGATAGAAGAGCCCCGCGAGCATGAATGGCGACACGCTGCCGAGCAGCGCCTTGGCGAGCGGCGTGGTGATGCCGAACAGGGCGGCGGCGAGCAGCGCCGTGAAGATGGTGTGCCGATGGGACTTCATCGCAGGCTCGAAGGGGAAGGACGACGAAAAAAGCCTAGAAGAAGCGCGATGGCCGCGCAAGCGGGCTACGTGCCGGGCGTAGGGCCGCCCCGGCCGGACTTACTGGCGAAGCAAAGCCATCATCGCGCCGAAGCCGACGAACACCCCGCCCGTTACGCGATTGAACGCTTTCGCCACGCGCCGGCTCTTGAGCGTCGCGCCGATGCGCGTGCCAAAGCCCGCGTAGACGAGATACCAGCTCACCTCGCACACGGCGAAGGTCGCAACGAGCACGCCGAACTGCGGCAGTACGGGGCGGGTTGCGTCGATGAACTGCGGCAGGAGCGCTGCCGCGAAAAGAATCGCCTTCGGGTTGCTGCCGCCGACGAAAAAGCCGTTGCGATAGAGCGCAAGCGGCGAGCGCACGGGGCGCGCGACCACACGCTCGACAACGTCGGCGGCGGCCTCGGGCACGGGCGCGCTCCACGCCTTGATGCCCAGATAGACAAGGTACGCGGCGCCGATGAATCGAAGCGCGTTGAACATGGTCGGCCACGCCTGCAGGAATACGCCGAGTCCGGCGGCGGAGACGGCCAGCATCAGGACCAGGGCGGAAAGGCAGCCCGCCATGGTTGCGCTCGTGCGGCGCAAGCCGTACTGCGCGCCATGCGACATGATGAGCAGCATATTCGGACCGGGGATGGCGCAGACGACGAAGACGGTGACCAGGAACAGCCACCAGGTATGCAGATTCATTGCAGCGACGAAGTGAAAGAGGGCTGGAAAACGGCGAAGGGTGAATTATGCCAGCGGACGCCGCGCGCCTGGCCGCGGCCTGCAGGCCGAATGCAAGGCCCGCATGATGCCCAGGTGCGACCCGGAAAAAAGAAAAGCCCGCAACGAGTGCGGGCTTGAACCATGCCAAGGGAGACATGGAGGAGACAACTTCACTATAGTCAAACCATTGACGCGTCGCAATATACGTTCGTATATGGAATCGTCAATCATTGTCAGATTAATGAGTTAGTGATTGATGCGGCCATCGAGCAGGCCCACAATGAAGCGGCGCGCTCGCTGGATGGGAAGGTGCGGCGCACGGGAGGCGAGCCATCGCCTCGTCAGCCCGGAGCGGGTTTCAACTGGAGGGGTGATATGGGCATTCTGGACAAGGTGGGTGAAATTGCCGGTGCGGTGGCCGCAGTGGAAGGCGCCGAGAAGCTCGATCCGAACGCAGGCTTTCTGACCAAGGCCGCTGCGGCGGTTGCCGGTTTCGAAGGCGCCAAGGAAGTCGAGCAGCTAGTCGAGAAGAAGGAAGACGAAAAGCCCGCCGACGACAACACCGCGCAGCCCGCGGATGGGTCGGATCAGCAGACATGAACGCCTTGCCGCGCGCATGACGGATGGACCGGGGAGTCGGGCGCGCTTCGCTTCATGTCAGTCGATACGCGAGTGGCAATTCAGATACACGAAAGCCGCGGCTCAATAGCCGCGGCTTTTTCATTGGTGTCGGATGGGGTCTTAGCGCGCAGAGGCCGGCGATGCGCGATACACGAAGCCGAGCGCGATCACCGCAGCTGTGAAGCCGAGGGTGACGAAACACACGCCGCTCCAGCGCGCCGAGGCCCACGCCGCGCCGGCCATGAGCGCGCCGGCCGCGCCGCCGATGAAGAACATCCCCACGAAAATCGCGTTGAGCCGTCCGCGCGCGGCGGGATTGAGCAGGTTGATGGCGCGCCGTCCGAGCGTCTGGTCGGCGATGACGCCCGCATCGAGCGAGGCGGCGCCCGCCACGAGCAGACCCAGCGCCAGTACGGGGTGCGCGGCGGGCGAAAAGCCGCCCCAGCCCGCGCCCGCTACGCCCAGCAGCACGACCGCGCCGAGCATCGTTGCGTGCGCCGCGTATTGCACCGCGCGCCCGGCGCCTCGGTCGCCCAGCCGGCCCGCGAGCGGCGTGACGATCGCGCCGCTCGCGCCGGCCAGCGCGAACGCGGCAATGCCGTTCATGCCGAGCGAAAACGGCGGCTGCGACAGCAGCAGGGCGACGGCAGTCCAGAACGCCGAGAACGCCCCCAACGCGAGCGCCGCGAGGAAGGCGCTGCGCCGCAGAACACGCTCGGTGCGCAGTAACGTCCAGAGCGAATAAATGAGATCGCCATAGCGTGCGGTCACGGTTGGCATGCGGCGCGGCGTGCGCAGGAAGAGGACCACGGCGAGCAGGGCATCCGCTGCTGCTTCGATGCCGTAGAACGCGCGCCAGCCCAGCGTTCCCGCAATCAGGCTCGCAAGCGGCCGCGACAGCAGAATGCCCAGCATCAGGCCGCTCATCACGTTGCCCACCGCCTGCCCGCGCCGGCTTTCGGGCGCCATCGAGGCCGCCATCGGCACGAGCATCTGGATCACGCTGGAAGTCGCTCCCGCGAGGAACGCCGCGGCCAGAAAGAGCGGGCCCGAGCGCGCCAGCGCCGCGAGGGCCAAAAAGACCGAACAGGCGAGCAGTGTGCGGAAGATCAGGCGCCGGTTTTCGAGCAGATCGCAAAGCGGCACGAGCAGCAGCAGGCCGGCTGCGTAGCCGAGCTGCGGCAGCATGGCGACCGCGCCGACGAATTCCGGGCGCAGATGCAGCGAATGGCTCACGAGTCCGGCGAGCGGCTGGGCCGCCGACAGATTGACGACGATCACGCCGACGGCGGCGGCGAAAAACAGCGTCATCGGCAGCGTAAGCGTGGTGTGACCGGCGTCGCCGACGTGGCTCGCGGGGGCGGCTTCGCGCGCCATCACACGCGTACAGGTTTCAACAGGATGCTCCATCGACTGGCTCCGCAACGTGGCAAGTCCAGTTATCGTAGGGAGCCTCACGTTATGCGACAATTGAATTATCGCGATAATCTTTATGCGGAGTCGTTGTGAACACGCGAGATCTTGAAGCCTTCGTGGCGGTGGTCGAAAGCGGCTCGCTCGTGCGGGCGTCGGAGCGGCTGTTCCTGACGCAGCCGGGCCTCACGCGCCGCGTCCAGAACCTCGAGACGACGCTTGGCGTCGAGTTGCTCGATCGCCAGAGCAAACCGCTCAAACCGACGGCCGCCGGCAACGAGGTGTATAGCCTCGCGCGCTCGGTCCTGAGAGCGGTCGACGATCTGATGTCGGTCGCTTCGCCGGAAACCGAACCCACGGGCGAACTCAAGCTCGGCGTGCCGCCGTTTCTCTCGGAGCTGGCGCTCGAGCAGCCCGTCGATCAGTTGCGCGGCGAGTTTCCGAAGCTGACGCTGCGCGTGAGGGCCGGCTGGTCGCCTGGACTACTCGACGAAGTCGAGCGCGCACGGCTCGATGCGGCGGTCATCCTGCTGCCCGCTGCCGTTGCGCCGCCGGAGAGCGTTGTCGCCACCCAGCTTGGCTATACCCCGACCCTCGTGGTCGCCGCGCGCTCGTTCGGCTTGCCCGACGAGCCCACTACGCTCGCCGCGCTCGCGCATCACCCGTGGGTGCTGAACCAGGACGGCTGCGGGATGCGCTCGGCGCTGAGCCGCGCCATGGGCATGGCGGGACTGCCGTTCAACGTGGCGGTCGAGGCGTTCGGCTCGGAGCTGCAGCTTTCTCTGGTCGCGCGCGGCATGGGCGTCGGGCTCGCCGCGCCGCAGGCGCTCGCGCGCAGCTCGCTGCGCGACCAGCTGCAGATCATCGACGCGACCGACTTCCGCTCGGGCCTGAACGTGTGGCTCGTGCACGGGGCGTTGCCGGGGCGCCTCGTGCGACCGGTCGCACTCATTCGCGATGCGCTGGCGAGCAAGCTGGAGACGGCCGAAATGGCGTGACGGCGTGGTGGTGCTCAGGCGTGCGCCGCCGCGCTGCCGCCGTTGCCGCTGCTGCCGATGGCGTCGAGTTCAGCGAGCACTTCGTCGTCCAGATCGATCTGCGCCGCCGCCACGTTTTCGCGCAGATGCGAAAGCGTGGACGTGCCCGGAATCAGCAGAATGTTGGGCGAGCGCCGCAGGAGCCACGCGAGCGCGAGCGCCATCGGCGTGACGTCCATGCGCGCGGCAATCGACGCAAGCGCCGACGACTGGATCGGCGTAAAGCCGCCGAGCGGAAAGAAGGGCACGTAGGCAATGCCCTGCGCGGCCAGTGCGTCGATCAGCGCGTCGTCGTCGCGGTGCACGAGGTTGTAGTGGTTCTGCACGCACACGATGGGCACGAGGCGCTGTGCCGCCGCGATTTGCGCAGCGGTGGCGTTGGACATGCCGACATTGCGCACGAGGCCGCGCTCGCGCAACCGGGCAAGCGTTTCGACCTGCTTTTCCACGGGCCCCTCGGAGGGCTTGTGGACGTCGCCCATGATGCGCAGGTTGACCACGTCGAGCGCCTCGAGGCCCAGATTGCGCAGGTTGTCGTGCACCGCGCGCTCGATGTCGGCGGGTTCCAGTGCCGGCAGCCACGCGCCCTTGTCGTCGCGCACGGCGCCCACCTTCGTGACGATCGTAAGGTTCTGCGCATACGGGTGCAGCGCCTCGCGGATGATCTGGTTCGTCACGTGCGGGCCGTAGAAGTCGCTCGTGTCGATGTGATCGACGCCCAGTGCCAAGGCCTCGCGCAGCACCGCGACGGCCTGTGCGCGGTCCTTCGGGGGCCCGAACACGCCGGGCCCTGCGAGTTGCATGGCGCCGTAGCCCATGCGGTTCACCTGGCGGCCGGCCAGTTCATACGTGCTTGCGGGTTTGCGGTTCGACATTGCGTACTCCTCGGTTGACGAATGTCCGCAGTATGGGCGCGATCGAATTGTCCGATAATCCCATCTGATTAGAACAGGCTGTGCATGATTTCGAACAATGCGGTCGAACGGCGGGGGTGAACGATGGCGATGGAAATGAACGATCTGGCCGCTTTCGTTTCAGTCGCGCGCGCTGGCGGCTTTCGCGACGCCGCGCGCGTGGGCGGCGTCTCGGCGTCGAGCCTGAGCGCCGCGGTGCGCAGGCTGGAGGCGAAGCTCGGGCTGCGCCTTTTGAACCGCACCACGCGCAGCGTCGCGCCGACCGAGGCGGGGCAGCGGCTGCTCGAATCGATCACGCCGCTTTTCAGCGAGATGGAAGCGGCGCTCGACGTGCTCAACGGCTACCGCGAAAAGCCCGCGGGCACGCTCAAGCTCAACGTGCCCGCAAGCGCGGCGCGCACCATTTTGCCGGGCGTCCTCGCGCCATTTCATCGCGCGTATCCCGAGATCCGCGTGGAAGTGGTAGTGGAGGACGGCTTCGTCGACGTGCTGCAGATCGGCTGCGACGCCGGCATCCGCTACGACGAGCGGCTGGAGCAGGACATGATCGCGATTCCCATCGGCCCGCGCGTGGAGCGCTTCGCGACGGCCGCCTCGCCCGCGTATCTCGCGGCGCGCGGGCGGCCCGAACATCCGCGCGATCTGCTCGGGCACGCGTGCCTGCGCGTGCAGTTCGCGGGCGGCGCGCTGCCGCTCTGGCACTTCGAGCGCAATGGCGAAGTATTGCGGCTCGACCCGCCCACGCCGCTCGTCGTGCGTCCCGGCGCCGCGCTCGACCTGCTGATCAACATGGCGCTCGATGGCGTCGGCATCGTGTATCTGTTCGAGGAAATGCTGCTACCGCATATCCGAAGCGGCACGCTCGTGCGCGTGCTCGACGACTGGGACGTCTCGTTTCCGGGGCCGTTTCTCTACTATCCAGGGCGGCGGCATCTGCCGGCGCCGTTGCGCGCGTTCGTCGATTTCGTGAAGGCGCATGCGCAAGACGATTCGGCCTCCTGAGCAAGCGTCGAGGCGTTCACGTCGCCCACTCGGGATGGTACGGCGTATCGCCGTCGTCGGTGAGCCAGGGCGCGTCGTGCGAGATCACATGCGGCTGCGCGGGACGCTCGGCCAGGAGATGGCTGCCGCAGGTGGCGCAGAAATAGCGGAACTTGCCCTCTGACTAAGGGCGCGAATGGACGCATACCGTCCTGGCATCGCGTTTTCGGACTTTGCCAATGTTCACGGCTATGAGACGACCGTAGATTCGAAGACTTCGCGCCGCAAGCGCCTTGCCTCTCATGAGTACGCCGATGAACACGTCCCCAGCTCACACATCGTCCGCAGACGCCGCCTGGCATGACGCGTTGTCGGCGCACACGGCGGCCGAGCACGACGCAGCGCTCGGCGCGCTCGAACGCGTGCTGCAGGCGCAGCCTGCCGACGCAAGGGCCCTGGAGCTGGCGGCCCGCACGCTCGCCGGCGGCGCCCGGCACGGCGCGTCGCCGCCGTTTGCCACGCCGCGGGCGCTGGCCGACGCGTACGCCGCACTCGGCGCGTGGCTCTACCGGCGCGGCCGCTTCGCCGCCGCCGGCCACGCCTACCAGCATGTGCTATCGATCCGCCCCGACGACGTGCCCACGCGCGCCAATCTCGCCCTCGCGCTAATGAACGACGCCCGCGCGGACGAAGCCGAAGCCGTGCTTGCGCGCGCGCTGGAGATCGACCCGCATCACGCAGTAGCGCTGCTCAATCACGGCGTGCTGATGTGGCGCTCAGGCCGTCTGAAGCAAGCTGAAACCGCGTATCTTGCGGTGCTCGCGCGGCATCCGGAGCACGTCGCGGCATGGAACAACCTGGGCCTGCTGTACAAGGAAATGAACCGCCTGCCCGACTCGGAGGCGGCGTGCCGCCGCGCGCTGGCGCTCGACGACACCCATGCCGAAATCCACAACAACCTCGGCAACGCGCTCTGGCAACTCGGCCAGGTCGAGGCGTCGATCGAGCCGTATCGGCGCGCGCTCGCGCTGCGTCCCGACTACGCGGCGGCGCGTGCGAACCTCGCGTTGCCGCTGCTGCGTCTGGGCGCGTACGAGGCGGCCTGGCCGTTGTACGAAGCGCGCCACGATCCGTCGATAGGCGAGGGCGGCGTCGCGCGCCCGCCTGTGCCGTATCCAGAGTGGCAAGGCGAAACGCTCGCGGGCAAGTCGATTCTCGTGTGGCCCGAACAGGGTCTTGGCGACTGTCTGCAATTCTGCCGCTACGTGCCAATGCTCAAGGCGCTCGGCGCGGCCCAGGTGAGCATCGCCTGCGCGCCGGCGCTCGCGCGGTTGTTCGAAACGCTCGCGGGCGCCGACCGCGTGATTCCGTTGAACGGCCAGGGGCGCATCGAGAGCCATGACTTCTGGTGCCTGTCCATGAGCCTGCCGTTGCGCTTTGGCACCACGGTCGCGTCGATTCCGGCGCGCGTGCCGTATCTGCATGCGCACGCACCGCACGCCGAGGCGTGGCGCACCCGGTTGCCCGCAGGCGCCCTGAAGGTCGGACTCGTGTGGGCCGGCAATCCGCGCGAGGACGAGGCAAGTTCGAACGCGATCGACCAGCGCCGCTCGCTCGACGCGTGCGCGTTCATGCCGCTGCTGCGCACGCCGGGCGTGACGTTCGTGAGCCTGCAGCTGGGCGCGACGACCCGGCCACAGCTCGCCGCGATTCCCGCTGCTTTGCGCCCGTTCGACCCGATGGACGATGTGCGCGATTTCGCCGATACCGCGGCGATCGTCGCGAATCTCGATCTCGTGATTACGGTGGACACCTCGATGGCGCACCTGGCCGGCGCGCTCGGCAAGCCGGTGTGGGTGCTTTCGCGCTTTGCTGCGTGCTGGCGCTGGCTCGGCGACCGGGAAGACTCGCCGTGGTATCCAACGGCGCGGCTTTTCCGCCAGGGCGAGAACGGCGCCTGGGACGATGTCCTGCAGCGTGTGGAGGAAGCGCTTGCGGCGCTGGCGGGGCCGCAAGCGCAAACATAGGACGGCAAGGCAACGGCCCACCTTACCGGCAAGTTAGGTGTCGCACATTTGTAAACGTATGGACAGTCTATTGTTAGCGCATTATCCGAGCGCGAAGACTGCCATGGACATCACTTCACATACGCGTGTGCAAGCGCAGGCCGGCGCCTCCGGCAAACATGCGCGCGTGCGTCGCCAGATCATTTACCTCTGCCTCTTCGTGCTCGTTGTCTCGCCGGTCGTCGACGAGATCATCCGGCTCGGCAACGGGCGCTGGCACGATTTCCAGACCCCCGGTGCGCTGGGCCACGCGTTGCGGTGGTTGATCCATTTTGTGCGCGGCGGCGAATACGGCGATTCGTGGGGCCCCATGCTGGCCGCGCTGAACTGGTTCGCGGAGCATCCCGGCGGCCGGCTCTACGATCAACTCTTCTTCGTCGATCACATCAAGTTTCAGTACCCGCCGAGCAGCCTGTTGCTGTTCGACTGGCTCGCGCGCATGGGCGTGCAGCTCAACAACCTCATGCTGAACACCGTCAACTGGTGGGTAATCGCGTTCAATTGCGTGGTCAATGCGCGGGTCGCCGTGAAGCTCGCTGCTCGCGACGATCGCTATGCCCCGTTCCAGATGCACCTCGGGTTCATGGTGGCGCTCGCTACCCTGTTGTACTACCCGGTGGGCAAGGCCTTCGAACTGGGTCAGATCCAGGTTTGGATAAACGCGCTATTTTCACTGGCCGCGCTGGCCTGGCTCTCGGAGCGCAAAAGCGTGGCGGGCCTGCTGATTGGACTGGCTTGCCTGATCAAACCGCAACTCGCACTGTTCCTCGTATGGGGCGCATGGCGGCGCGAGTGGCGCTTCGTATTCGCTTGGGGTGTCGTGGCGCTGGCAGGCAACCTCCTCGCCGTCGCGACCTTCGGCTGGCAGAACCATCTGGACTATCTGCGGGTGTTGCACGAACTCTCGCGCACCGGCGAATCGTATATTGCCAACCAGTCTTTCAACGGTCTGCTCAACCGGATATTCGCGCAGGGCGACGTGAACGTGTTCGATGCGCACGGGTTCCCGCCGTATCAACCGGTCGTCTACCTGGGCACCCTTGCCACGTCGGTCATCCTGATTGCGGCAGCGCTCGTGAGGCCCCCGCGCGGCGCGGCCTCAAGCCTGCTGGATTTCTTGTGCGCTGGGCTGACCTTCACGCTCGCCTCGCCGATTGCGTGGGAGCATCACTTCGGCCTGCTGCCCGTGGTCTACGTTGCGACGCTGTTCACGTTGCTGACCCGCAAGGCGCAGAAGGAGCGCACGCTCGGGCTGGCTATCCTGAGCGCATCGTTCCTTTTGACGGGGCACTGGCTGGGTGACTCCTGGACGTTTCTCGGCGTGCTCGCCCTGCTGGCAATCGTGCACGGGGCCAACCACGGCGCGCGGCCGCAGACATCGGGCGACGCGCTGAAGCGTGGCTTTTAACCGCGTTTAACGCCGCTTCATGCCGTACTCGATGAAGGTGCGGCACAGCAGCTCCATGCCTTTCGCGTCTTCTTCGTCGAAGCGCGCGAGATGCGGGCTGTCCACGTCCCATACGCCGATCAGCTCGCCGTCCGGTGTGACGAGGGGCACGACGATTTCCGACTGCGAAGCCGAATCGCACGCAATGTGACCCGCGAACGCGTGCACGTCGGGCACGACCTGCGTTTGCCGCGTAGCCGCTGCGGTGCCGCATACGCCCTTGCCGATGGGAATGCGCACGCACGCCGGCTTGCCCTGGAACGGACCGACCACGAGCTCGGTGCCGTCGAACGAATAGAAGCCCGCCCAGTTCAGGCCTTCGAGCGAATGAAACACGAGCGAAGCGAAGTTCGCCGCGTTCGCGATGACGTCGGCTTCGCCTTCGATCAGCGAGCGCGCCTGCGCGGCGAGCGATTCGTAGAGGGCGGGTTTATCGGAGGGAAGGGTGTCGGAAAGCGAGAACATAAGTCGGTCGATCAGGATATGCGCCGGTCCAGCAAAAGCTTGCATCAGGCGCGGTTGAGCCAACCGAGAGTGTAGGCGAGATCGGGCGTTGACAGGAAATCGCCCGATGCCGGATCGAGGGCACGTGCATGGACCGTGGCGCGCGCGCATGCGATTATCCACGTTTCGTGTTGAATCTATCCACGCCTGCGGGGCTGGTTGCGCGCCGGTTTTCAGGCATGCTGGCGCATCAGGACAGACACAAACGGAGAACGCAGCATGAGCAAGACATTCAGAATCGCCGCGATTGCCGGCGACGGCATTGGCCAGGAAGTGATGCCCGAAGGCGTGCGCGTCGTCGAGGCGGCGGCCGCGAAGTTCGGCCTGAAGCTCGAATTCACGCATTTCGACTGGGCAAGCTGCGACTATTACCTCGAGCACGGCAAGATGATGCCCGACGACTGGTTCGCCACGCTCAAGGGCTTCGACGCGATCTATTTCGGCGCGGTCGGCTGGCCCGACAAGGTGCCCGATCACATTTCGCTGTGGGGCTCGCTGCTGAAGTTCCGCCGTGAGTTCGACCAGTACGTGAACTTGCGCCCGGTGCGGCTGCTGCCGGGCGTGCCGTGTCCGCTCGCGAACCGCAAGCCGGGCGACATCGACTTCCTCGTGGTGCGCGAGAACACCGAGGGCGAGTACAGCTCGGTAGGCGGCAAGATGTTCGAAGGCACTGAGCGCGAGTTCGTGCTGCAGGAGTCGGTGTTCACGCGCCAGGGCGTGGACCGCATTCTCAAGTACGCGTTCGAACTGGCGAACCAGCGCAAGCGCAAGCAGCTCACGGCGGCCACGAAGTCCAATGGCATCTCGATCAGCATGCCGTACTGGGACGAGCGCGTGGCGGCCATGGCGCAGACCTACCCCGACGTGAAGTGGGACAAGCAGCACATCGACATTCTGTGCGCGCGTTTCGTGCTGCAGCCCGATCGCTTCGACGTGGTCGTCGCCTCGAACCTGTTCGGCGACATTCTTTCGGACCTCGGCCCCGCCTGCACGGGCACGATCGGTCTGGCGGCGTCGGCGAACCTGAACCCCGAGCGCAAGTTTCCCTCGCTGTTCGAGCCGGTGCATGGTTCCGCGCCCGATATCTTCGGCAAAAAGATCGCCAACCCCATCGCGATGATCTGGTCGGGCGCGATGATGCTCGACTTCCTCGGCAACGGCGACGCGCAATACAAGGCCGCGCACGACGCGATCATGCAGGCGATCGAGAAGGTGCTGGTGGAAGGCCCGCGCACGCCCGACATGGGCGGCACGTCGAATACGACAGCGCTGGGCGAAGCGGTCGCCGCCGCGCTGTAACGCCCATGCCGGACGCACCGAAAGCGCCAAAGTCTCTGGCATCGCCCGAACTCGACGACTTGCGCGTGTTCTGCATGGTCGCGCGCAAGGCGAGTTTCAGCGCGGCGGCCGAAGCGCTTTCGGCTTCGCCGGCCTATGTGAGCAAGCGCGTGGGCGTGCTCGAGGCGCGTCTCGGCACGCGTCTGTTGCACCGCTCGACGCGGCGCGTCGCGATGACCGAAGCGGGCGAGCGCGTTTATGCGTCGGCCGGCAAGATTCTCGACGACGTCGAGCGGCTCGTGGACGACGTGTCCACCACGCGACGCATTCCGCGCGGCACGCTGCGCGTGTCGAGCAGCTTCGGCTTTGGCCGCAATTTCGTGGCGCCCGCGCTCGCGAGCCTTTCCGAGCGGTATACGCAATTGAGCGTGCGGCTCGAACTGTTCGACCGGCTCGTCGACGTGGCGGGCGAGGGCTTCGACCTCGACGTGCGTATCGGCGACGAGATCGCCGGCCATCTGATCGCGCGGCGGCTCGCCACGAACTATCGCGTGCTATGCGCGGCGCCTGCGTATCTCGCGCGGCGCGGCGCGCCACAGGAGGTCGCCGGTCTCGCGGAGCATGCGTGCCTCGCGATCAAGGAGCGCGATCATCCGTTCGGCGTATGGCGCTTGAACGCGCATGGCGAAACGGTTTCGGTGAAGGTGGCCGGGCCGCTTTCCACCAATCACGGCGAGGTGGCCGTGCAGTGGGCGCTGGCGGGGCGCGGCATCGTGCTGCGCTCGATGTGGGATGTCGCGCCATTGCTGGAAAGCGGGCGCTTGCAGCGCGTGCTGCCCGGCGTCACGCAGCCGGCCAATGTCTGGGCCGTGTACCCGGCGCGGCTCGCGCAGTCTGCGAAAGTGCGCGTGTGCGTGAATCATCTGGAGGAAACGTTCGCGCGCATCGGCATTTCCGCGCCTGCGAACGAGGACGAGAGCGAGCGGTAGGGAGTGTTAGAGCATGTTGGGCCTGTTATTTAGGGCCGCAAAGTGGACAAGCATGACTACGGCGACGACTACGAAGTGGAGGCCGGCCAAGGTTCCGGGCTGACTTTCGTAGTCTCCGGCCAGTCGCCGGATGCGGTTCAGTCGTATTAGTCTGAATTCGATCTGACAGGTAGTCGGCGCAGATAGAGGAGACGCTAGCAATGAGGAATGAGTTTCCCCCTGGCGAGTTCCAGTGAACCGCGAGCAGTTGCCCCAGCATGTGCACCGCAATTTCGGTCCGTGCTAACGCGAACTCTCAGGGGTGACCTTGCCACCCGGTATGACAAAGTGCTTTGACTCGGTACCCAGAGTTGGAAGAGATATCGGGAGGACATCAAATGTGGTAATGCCAAGACGCCACGTCGCGTCTTCGCCAATTTCATGGCCAATTTGATCTAACGTCCAATCCGAAACGTTAGTAGTCTGTTTGAGCGGATCAATTAACGAGCCGTCGAGTGTGAAGATATCGAACTTTATTCGCTTGTAATATATGAGATTGCGAAATACTTTCTCTTCGGTTCTCGCGCAATCATTACCCCAACGCTGCATTCTTCGATCAATTGGCGGTGGAGTCAGGAATTACATCGAAAGTGTCGAATTCGACAAGTATTTCAGCGCCTAGGGTTGCGGTGAACATGGCTATTGGCTTTGGGTTGTAATTTTCTTTGCCGAAGTATGAGTTTTCGAGCATGCCGAGTGCTCGCGCGTATTCGTCGATACTGTAATCTGTAAGTATCCTTGCATTGTAGATGATGTTTTGAACTAGAAAATCGTTCATAAGGCACCGGGATACGCCTTTGAAAAGGACACGGGCGCGCGTCTTTCTGTCATCGAACATCAATGTCAGTTCCACAATTCTGGCACTCATATCTGCTGAGACGCCCCTCAAATACCAATCGTGGAAATAGTTCCATGCGGTCAGTATGTTGTCTGTCATGTCGCTGCCGTTCATGAAGATGGGCGGACATAGGGCTGCAGGTCGCGGATGACGACTTGGACACAGGTGAGTCGAATGTCTAACCCGACGTTTGGCACCAGGTCTAGCTTGAGTAATCCGCCTTCGGTTTTGGTAAGCGACATTTCCATTATGGTGGCTTCCTCAAGCATTGCGTTTATGTCAATCTCTGCAGTTCGCACGTCAAGACAGTCCAGGAAAACGACGTAGTCGTGGGTTCGCCCTGCAGGAGGCGGTCCATAGCGGTCGTGAAGCACTTCCAGTTGCACATCTACCAGGTCGCGCGTTCGCATACCGGACATTGGAAGCCCGTCAACACCTTCGCGTCTCTCTCGTCGACGAATCATGCAAAAAGAGCGAACGGCCGAATCATGAAACGACGTGTACGTTCCCAGCATACGCTTTAGCATGTCGCTTTGAGTTGCCAATTCCCAGCCCCAAGTCTGTTCCGGTTTATTCATCGCCTTCTCTTCATTCGCAGTTAATTGGAGACATCGGGACGTGTGCGTTGTCCCGCTTCCCATCGAAGAAATTATGACCATGTGGTTCACCGTGGCTCGCGTGATATTGGGCACACAGGTTGCCATTCGAATCGAAGTAGTCCACGTCCACTCCGTTAGGATTCACGCGATAGCCACCGGGCTCGTTGCCCGTCAAGTGGACGCCACGCGCCGCGAACTGCTGAGTGTCATCAATTGATCTATCTGGTTGATAGTCGAATGGCTGGGAGTCGCCGAGCGATGTCTGCTCACCTTGGACGGCGCGGCTGTCCGAATCGTCGTCGCCGCCGACCAATGCGCCTGCCGCCGACGCAACGAACCCCAAGAGTCCTGCGCCTCCATCTCCTTCGCTACTGCTCGCGGCACCGCTTACGGCTTGCGTCAGCCCAGTTGCGGCTTTGGCTACCTGCGAGGGCACATCGAATGCCGTAGACAGGGCAGACCCCGCTCCAGCCACTTTGCCCTCCTGTGCGGCCTTGAACGCGAGCCACTCATCCCATGTCAATGGACGGTTCGCATTTCCCCCACCCGATGCACTTGCCGACTGCCGGAACTGAGGCGCTGGCGTGAGCCGGAACACGCGTGGGCGCTGCGTCCACTCCCTGTCCATGTAAGGCACAAGACGGCCGCTGCGCACCACATCGCACAAAACGCGCCGGACATCGGCGTTTGTCTGTGGCAGGTTCCAGTGGGTGAAGTCAAGAATATCGGAAAGATACTCCTGAATTGTCTGCAGGCCACGCTGACCGGTTATCGTGCGCAGGTCATCCTTCGGCTTGAAATAGCGGTAGAAGTCGCCCCGGTCCTCGTCGCGCTGACGTTCAAGTTCATCGCGCTCCCAGCGCTTGCGCTCGTGTTCGTCGCGCCAGACACGGGGCGTGCGCATCGATGACTGTCGGGAAGAGAGGGTTCCGTCCCTGCCGTCGGGCCATCCCCATCGTGGCCGTCTGAGCGGGTAGGGCTTGATCCCGCTCGGTTGTTGACTCCAGACTGCGTCGCGGTACTGGCCACCCGGTACGAGCGTGCATTGCCACCCATTCTCCAGCGGTACTTCGAGGGTGTTCCATCTTGGGAAAGGCATGGGCATGGCGTATCCGTCGTCCTGGGGCTCATGGCCTATACGTAACACGCGTACTGACGCCTGACATTGCGCCATATCGACGGTTGCACGACGTTGGATCGGATGGCACTGAACCCTATCGTTGAACTAGACGGTTTCTCTCGTCAGCAGGAGGGCAGTCGCATCGGTGTGAAGATGGGCACTGCGATGGATGACGCCCCCCAGCGGCGCCTCACTCGCCTTCGGGAATATCGAGCGCCTTGCGCTCGCGCCGCTCCTCGTTGCCGCGCCGCGCGCGCTGACGCTGGCGCGAAAGCACGGTGATGATCTGGCCGGTGGTGGCGTCGGCGGGAATCTCGTTGCGGATCACGTTCGCCACCATCGGCAGCCCCTTGCGCTGGCGGCGCAGCGCCTGCGCGATCGCCTGGCGGCACGCGGGCCCGTGGCAATCCCATTCGTCGCGCAATTTTCCGCAGTAACGGCAGGTGTCCATGCGGTCCAGTTTACCGAAAAACGATTGACGGTTTAGGGGCGCGATCAAGGTGTGCCGCGTTCGCGCCAACCCGGCGGTATGATCGGCAGCGGGCGTGATGCGGACCGCAGTTGGACATTTCGTGGCGGGAGTGGCAAATGGCGGCGATCGGCGTAGTCCTCTTCGACATGGAAGGCGTGCTGTCCCACTACGATCGCGATGCGCGCGTGGCGAGCCTCGCGGCCGCCACCGGCGCGCCGCCCGCAACCGTGCGTCATGCGATCTGGGGCTCGGGCCTCGAAGCGCGCGCCGACGCGGGTGAGATCGACCCCGACGCCTATCTGCGCGCGCTCGGCGTCATGCTCGGCTGCGAGGTGGGCCGCGATGTGTGGCTCGCTTCGCGGCGCGCCTCGATCACGCCGAACGAGGCGGCGCTCGCATTGGCGCAGCGCGTGGCCGCGCGCTGCCGCATCGCCGTGCTGACCAACAACTGCTCGCTCGTCACACATCACCTCGATTATCTGAATCCGCCGGTCGCGCAGCTTTTCGGTTCGCAGATCTATTCGTCGGCCACATTCGGCGCGGTCAAGCCGGCTGCGCAGACCTACCTGGGCTGCGTGGCGCAGCTCGGCGCTCAGCCGCAGGAAACGCTTTTCATCGATGACAGCGAAGCGAACGTGACGGGCGCGCTCGACGCGGGTCTGCAGGCGTGTCACTTCGTCGAAGCCGATTCGCTCGCGCGCGACCTTACGCGGCTCGGGTTGATCGACGATTGATGGCGAACATACGGGAGCATGTGATGAAGATGCAATGGCACTGGAACCTGGTTGCGGCGCTCTGGCTGTGTGCGTTCGCGCCGCTCGCCTCGGCGCAAGTCCTGGGCGCGCCCGCGGCGCCGGGACCTGCGCCTGGCGCGCCGCTCGTCTACGTGACGGACTTCGAGCTCGATGCGGCCAACGTCAAGCAGGACTCGAATCCTGTGGCGAATGCCCGCGAGCATCTGGGCGGCGGCCTGCTGCCGAGGTTGCGTCACCGCGACCCGCAGCAGCAGGCGGATCAGGACGTCGCTAAACTGGCCAATGCGCTGGTCAACGACCTGCGCGCAAAGGGCCTCGATGCGCGCCGCCTGCCCAGCGGCACGCCGCTGCCCGCACAGGGCTGGCTCGTGCGCGGCGTATTTTTGAGCGTGGACGAAGGCAACAGCTTGCGGCGCGCGGTGGTGGGTTTCGGCTCGGGCGCGAGCCAGATCGAGCTGGCGGTGGCCGTGGACAACCTCGCCACCCAGGCCCCGCAGCCGCTTTATCAGGTGATCGACAGCGAATCGAGCCACGCGAAGCCGGGCGCCGGCGCGGCTATCGCGCTCAATCCCTACGTGGCGGCGGCCAAATTCGTGCTGGCGCGCGCCGATGACCGCAAGAACGTGGACCGCGCGGCGGCCGAAGTGGCCGACTCGGTCGCGGCGCGCGTGAAAGCGGCGCCGCAATGATGCCGCGCTTACCCGGTGTGCCCGGTGTGCCTTAACCGCGCGGCGGAATGTTGAGGCCGCGCTCGACCGCCGGCCGCGCGACGAACGCCGCGAGCACGCGTGCGACGTTCTTGAAGTCGGCGTAACCCACGAGGTCGCCGGCCTCGTAGAAGCCGACAAGGTTGCGCACCCAACCAAACGTGGCGATGTCGGCGATGGTGTACTCGTCGCCCATGATCCACTTGCGGCCTTCAAGGCGCTGGTCGAGCACGGCGAGCAAACGGCGCGATTCGGCGACGTAGCGGTCGCGCGGACGCTTGTCCTCGTACTCCTTGCCCGCGAATTTGTGGAAGAAGCCCACCTGGCCGAACATCGGGCCAATGCCGCCCATCTGGAACATGACCCACTGGATCGTTTCGTAGCGCGCCGCGCCTTCGCGGGCGAGGAAGCGGCCGCACTTGTCGGCGAGATAGATTAGGATCGCGCCCGACTCGAAGAGCGCGAGCGGCTCGCCGCCCGGGCCGTTCGGGTCGAGGATCGCGGGAATCTTGTTGTTGGGATTGATCGAGAGGAATTCCGGCGACATCTGGTCGTTCGCGTCGAAGCGCACCAGATGCGGCTCGTACGGCAGACCGCTTTCCTCCAGCATGATCGAGACCTTGACGCCATTGGGCGTGGGCAGCGAATAAAGCTGGATACGTTCGGGATGCAGCGCTGGCCACTTGCGCGTGATGGGAAATGCGGAAAGGTCGTTCATGCGAGGTCCTTGCAGTCCTGAAAGTCCTTCGGCGCCGGGGCGCGAGCCGTGCGAGGCGCGCCACGGCCCGACGGGGGAGTGGAGTCAGGCCGCCAAGTGTAGTGGAATTGGCGCGCGCCGTCTTTTCGCCACAAGGCTCGGCTTACACGCTGCCTTCACGCTCGACCACGAGAATGCGCGCCTCGCCGCGCGGGTGCGCGACATGCTCGCAGCCCACGCCCGCGAAGAACACGTCGCCGGCTTCGAGCACCGCGACGTGCTCCGCGCCGCCTTCGCGGTAATGCATGTCGACCACGCCGTCCAGCACGGCGAACACCTCCTCTCCGTCGTTGACGTGCCATTTGTATGGCTGGTCGGTCCAGTGCAGGCGCACGGTGGTGCCGCTCATGTTGGCGATGTCGAGCGCGCCCCACGGGCGGCTGGCGGTGAAGGTTTTCGAACGGATGACTTTCATGACGGTAAGGGTTTGGGCGCGATCCTGCGGCGCCGCGAAGTGGCGCTCAAGGATTCGCAGGTAGGGATTGCGCAAGGCTCATCAGGTTAAGCGGCGCGACACGAATCAAGCCGCCGCGCGGGCTATCGATATCGGCGATGAGCGTGAGCGACAGCGTCACCGTAATGGGCAGGACGAGCAGCAGCACGCGCCGCCCGACCTGGGCGTGCGCGCCGTAGCCCTGCATCAGGTTGCTGAAGATGGCGATCACGATCATCAGCGCCCACGCGGCAACGGGAATGCGATTGATCCACGCGGCCTGCGTGTAGCCCTGCGAGTTGATGACGTCGTTCATGCCGCCGACCACTAGCGCCATCACCGGATTCGGCTGCGCCTTAGCGGCGTCGCGCACGCTCGCCCAAAGTTGCGTCTGCAGTTCGCTGGTGTTGCGATTGATCTGATCGAGCGCGGCAGCGTCGTGCACGACATAGAACTGGATGCGCGCCTGAAGATAGCGCCCGAGCAACGCCTTGGCCTGCGCAGCCGCCTCGCCGCCAAGCAACTCTACGCGCAGGTACTCCGTGCCGATCGCGTTGGCCTCCTCTTCTTCCAGGTTCTTGCGCTGGTCGTAGCGGCCCACGGCCATCGAGAGCGTGAAGCCGATCAAAAGCGCGAGCAGCGTGAGCGTCGCGCCCTGCACGATCTTGTAGTTCTCGCGCGCTTCGTCGGCGAGCGGGAAGCGCCGGTGCAGCACTTTTGTGCCAAGGCCGGCGGCAAGCGGCAGCACCAAAATCAGCACGATGAACAGAAGCGCGGGGCGCTGGAGGATGAGCGGCGTCATGGAGTCTCCGCGAGAGCGTGAGAGGGACGAAGGCGCTGCAATGCAGAACGGCGTCGCCCGCGCGAGGCGGGGCGACGCCGATTCTACGACAGCTCCGCGCGAGAGCGCGGGCCGTTGTCAGCGCTTCAGCGCGCCGCGCGTTGCGGCCACAGCGTGCGGCCCCAGAACGTCAGCGAGCGGTCCCACGCGAGCTGCGCCCAGACCGGGTCGTACTGCGTGATGGCGATGCGGGTCGGCCCCACGGCGGTTTCGTTCGCGAACGCGTGGTGGGCGAGATAGCGATGGAATTCGACATCGACGTTGGCGTTCTTGAGCTTCGTTTCGAGCTCCGCCACGGTTTCGATGTTGAACGCCTGGTCCTGGGTCGCGAAGTGGCCGAGGATAGGCGCGGTGATCTTGCTCGCATCGATGTAGTCGAGCGGCGGGAAGCCGTACCACACCACGGCGGCCGTCAGGCCCGGGACCATGGTTGCCGCGAGCAGCGTGAGCGCGCCGCCCATGCAGTAGCCCGTCACGCCTACGCGGTCCGTGAGCGTCTTGAGATAGGTGACCGCGCCGTACACGTCCTGCGAGGCGGCGTCCGCGAAGTCGAGGCCCGTCATCAAGTGGTGAGCCTCTTCCTGCTCGACCGTGCTCTTGCCGCGATAGAGGTCGGGCACGAGCGCGAGGTAGCCCGCCTGCGCGAGACGGTCGGCCACGCCGCGGATCTGGTCGTTCAAACCCCACCACTCCTGGATCACGACGATGGCGGGCGCGCCTTCGCTTTTCTCCGGCTTGGCGAGATAACCCTGGAGCGACTGGCCGTCAGGGCGGGTGAAGGTAATCATGGAACCGGCGGACTGTTTCATTTGGGGCAACCTTGGGTGAGTCGGTTGAACGAAAGACGCAAGCATAGCGCTTGCGTACGGGATTTGTGTGTATGCACCCAACGGGCTCATTCGCCGATCAGATGCAGCACGATATCGCGCGTGTGCGCCGCGCGCCGATGTTCGAACACATAGATGCCCTGCCACGTGCCCAGCACGGGATTGCCGTGCTCGACCGGAATCGAGAGCTGTGTGTGCGTGAGCGCCGTGCGCAGATGCGCGGGCATGTCGTCGGGGCCTTCGGTGTCGTGCTCGTAACGTTCCGGATCTTCGGGGGCGAGCTGCTCGAAATAGCGTTCGAGATCGCGGCGCACCGAGGGATCGGCGTTTTCCTGGATCAAGAGCGAGGCCGACGTGTGGCGGCAAAAGAGGGTGAGCAAGCCGGTGGCGATGCGCTGTTCGCGCACGAATGCGCGCACTTCATGGCTGATTTCGACAAGCCCGCGCGTGCGCGTGTTCACCGGCAGATGATGAATGGCCTGGCGCATGATCGGTTTCTCCTGGCGGACCGCGGCGCGTGGCAGGCAGGCCGTCGCGGCAATTTCAACCGCTAAGCATAGCGCAGGCGCGCCCGGCGTGCAGACGGCCTCCGTGGCCAGCGCACGATGCTGGTACGATGTCGGCCTTGCCGGGCGCCGCCCCGGCCGACCGCACACGAAGGAGAAAACCGCTTGAACCTCACCCGCTACGCGAAAGCCCGCCACGCCACCAAGGCATTCGATCCCGCCCGCAAGATTCCCGCCGCCGTCATCGCTGAACTCAAGGAGCTGATCCGCTTCAGCCCCTCGTCGGTGAATTCGCAGCCGTGGCATTTCGTGCTGGCGGAAAGCGATGCTGCGCGCGCGCGTATCGCAAAGGGCATGGAAGGTTTCGCATACAACGAACCGAAGGTCACGCGCGCCTCGCACGTCGTGGTGCTGTGCGTGCGCACCGACATGGACGAACGCCACCTCGCCGACGTGCTCGCGCAGGAAGAAGCGGACGGCCGCTTCGCCAATGCCGAAGCGAAGGCGGGTCAGGAAAAGACGCGCTCGTTCTACGTGAACCTGCATCGCGAGCGCAACGACCTGCCCGCGTGGATGGAGAAGCAGGCGTATCTCGCGCTCGGCACGTTGCTGATCGGCGCGTCGACGCTCGAAATCGACGCCTGCCCGATGGAAGGCTTCGACGCGAAGGCGCTCGACGAGGAACTGGGCCTGCGCGAACAGGGTCTCACCGCACTCGTGGTCATTGGCCTTGGCTACCGCAGCGCCGACGACTTCAACGCGAAGCTGCCGAAGTCGCGTTTGTCCGCGGCTTCGGTATTTACCGATCTGGGTTGATTCGCGAAGGGTTTCGCCGCGCTCGCAACAAGCTTGCAACACGCGCGGCGATCGACACGGGAGCCGCATCAGGAGCATTCGTCCATGCAGGGTATCAAACGCCGCATCGTCTACGTCGCGTTGTTCGAAGGCATCGCGATTCTGATTACCGGTTCGAGTTTCGCCTCGCTCTCGGGCAGCGGCATGAACCGCGCGGGCGCGGCGGCGGTGTTTTCGTCGCTGATCGCGGTGGGCTGGAACTTCGTCTTCAACCTGCTGTTCGAGCGCTGGGAAGCGCGCCAGACGAAGCGCGGCCGCAGTGTCGCGCGCCGCATTGCGCATGCGGTCGGCTTCGAGGGCGGCCTCGTGGTGTTTCTCGTGCCGATGATCGCGCTTACGCTGCAAGTCACGCTGGTCGAGGCGTTTGCGATGGATATCGGGCTCTCGGTGTTCTTTCTCGTCTACAACTACGTCTACAACCTGATCTTCGACGCCGTGTTCGGGCTGCCGGCCTCCGCCATGCCGGTGACTGCCACCTCGGAAACGGACCCGCACGCATAGCGCGGGTTCTCACGCTCGAGGAGCGAGGTCAGGGGCTCTGAACAGCGCCCTGCGTCCGGCTCGCTTCTACATTCGCCGCACCGCTGGCACTCGCCGCCGGAACGGCCGCGTCGGAAGCCGGCGTCACCGCACGGTCCGGATGCTGCGCATCGTGCAACTGCCCGGACCAGCCACCGCCCAGGTCGCCGATCAGCGAAGCCGTATCGAGCAGCCTCTGCTGCTGCACGTTGAGCGCGCTCTGCTGATTGGTCACCTGCGTGGCGAGCGCCGTGGCGACCGTCGTGTAGTCGACGGTTCCCGCCTCGTACTCGTTTTGCGCGATCTGCGCGCCGTGGATTGCGTCGCGTACGGCGGCGTCGAGCACTTCGGCCTGCTGTGCGAGGATGCGCAGCCCGGAGAGATCGTTTTCCACGCCCTGGAACGCCGTCAGCACCGTGCCGCGATAGTTCGCCACCGCCGCGTCATAGCTCGCGCGCGCGGCCGCCACCTGACCGCTGCGCTGGCCGCCGTCGAAGATCGTCTGGGTCGCGCTCGCGCCGAGCGACCAGACGTAGTTGCTCATGTGCAGCAGACCCGAAAGCGGCGACTGCGTGAAGCCGTCGAGCGCGGAAAGCGAGATCGACGGATAGTACGCGGCCACCGCCACGCCGATCGCCGCGTTGGCCGAGGCCATCTGGCGTTCGGCGGTCGCAATGTCGGGCCGCCGCTGCAGCAGCGTGGAAGGCACGCCGGCGGGAATCGTCGGTAGCGCGGGAAGCTGCGTGCTGTGCGGAATATCGACCTCTTCGGGGTTGCGGCCCACGAGCACCGCAATGGCGTGCTCGTATTGCGCGCGCGCCACGCCCAGCGCAATCAGGCTCGCGCGCGCGGATTCGAGCTGCGTGCGCGCGGACACCAGATCGGAAGGCGGGACGGTGCCCGCCTGGTCCTGGTTGGCCACCACGCGCAGGAAGTCCGAATACGCCTGCACGGTATGCGTGAGCAGGTCGATATCGGCGTCCGTGATGCGCAGATCGATCACAGCGTTCGCCAGCGCGATTTGTTCGGAGAGCGTAGCATTGGCCAGCGTCGCTTCGCTCGCCTGCGCCGTGGCCGACTGTTCCTCGATCTGGCGGCGCACCTGGCCCCAGAGGTCGATATCCCAGCTCGCGTTGCCTTCGAGCGTGCCGCCGTTGACGATACGCGCGCCGCTCGGCGTGGAGGTGATGCTGCTCACGCTGCTGAGCGTGCCCGTGGAGGAGCGCTCGCGCGCGAGTGAGCCGGTAATGCCGATGGTCGGAAAGAGGCTTGCACGCGCCACGCGCACTTCGGCGAGCGCTTCCTGGTAGTTCGCATAGCTCTGCCGCACGGTCTGGTTCGATACCACGACGAGCGGTTCGAGTTCGTCGAGCAGCGGGTCATGGAAGGCGGTCCACCAGTCGCCCTTGGGGGCCTGTGCCGCTTCGGGCTCGGCCTGGGTCCAGCCGGGCAACTCCTTCCAGGTGGTGGGCACGGTGACCTGGGGCCGGTGGTAATCCGGCCCGACCATGCAGCCCGCGAGCAGCAGCGCGGCGGTCATGGGGGCAAACGGCCGCGCGAGCGGCAGCGCGCGCGAGGCCGCGCATCCGGCGGCGGAGATCAACATTCGCATGAGCGATGGATTCGATGGGGCAAGGCGAGTCTTCATCATGATGCGCTCTCATCGGCCTGGCGATTCCACGGCAGGCGCGCGGCCCAGCGCGCGAGGCGTGCGCGCAGGCGGTCGAGGAACAGGTAAATCACCGGCGTGGTGTACAGGGTAAAGACCTGGCTCAGCAGCAGGCCGCCCATGACCGTCACGCCGAGCGGCTGGCGCAGCGAAGCGCCCTGGCCGATGCCGATGGCGAGCGGCAGCGCGCCGAGCACGGCGGCGAAGGTCGTCATCATGATCGGGCGCAGCCGGACCACGGCGGCTTCGTGGATCGCTTTGCGCGCTTCCATGCCTTCGTTGCGCTGCAACTGGATGGCGACGTCGACCATCATGATGCCGTTCTTCTTCACGATACCAATGAGCAGGATGATGCCGATCATCGCGATCACCGAGAACGGCGTGCCGAAGATCAGCATGGCGAGGATCGCGCCAATGCCGGCCGAGGGCAGCGTGGAGAGGATCGTGAGCGGGTGGATGGTGTTTTCGTACAGCACGCCCAGCACGATATAGACCACGGCGAGCGCGGCGACAATGAGCAACGGCACGACGCCCATGGACTGCGCGTACGCCTGAGCCGCGCCCGCGAACGCGCCGTGAATGGAAGCGGGCATGCCGATGTCGCGCTCGGCCTGCTCGATGATGTTGCTGGCCTCGGAAAGCGAGCCGCCACTGGGCAGATTGAACGAGATCGTGCCCGCGACTTCCGTGCCCTGGTGATTGACCTGCGTGGCCGTATGGCGCGTTTTCCAGTCCATGAGCGCCATGAGCGGCACCATGGTTTCGGCGGCCGTGCTGTCCGCGCTGCCGCTGGAACTGCCGCCCTTGCTGTTGGCAATCGCGTTGTTCTGCTGGTTGGCCACGGCGTTGGCGTTGCGCTCGTTGGTGTTGCTGCTCGTCGCGCTGGTTGTGGTCACGGCCGTGAAAGGCGTGACGCCCGAGATGACGCTAGACGGCATCTGCGTTTGCGCCGCGCCGCTCGCGTTGCCCGCCGCGGTGCTCAGCCAGATATCCTGGAACGACTGCGGATATTGCCAGTATTGCGGCGCCACTTCCATGACGACGAAGTACTGGTTGATCGCGTTGTAGATGGTCGAGACGGTGCGCTGTCCGAAGGCGTCGTAGAGCACGTTGTCCACCTGGTTCGGATCGAAGCCGTAGCGCTTGGCGGTCGAGCGCGCCACCGTCATGTAGGCCTCCAGACCGTTTTGCTGCAAGTCCGAATTCACATCCGTCATCTGGCCGCGGTGCTTGTTCAATTCGTCCACGAGACGCGGTACCCAGGTGAAGAGGGCGTTGGCGTCGTCGCTCGTGAGCGTGTACTGATACTCGGCCGCCGACTGCCGCCCGCCGATCTGCAGGTCCTGCTGCGCTTGCATGAAAAGGCGTGCGCCCGAAACGGCATTGAGTTTGGGGCGCAGGCGGTTCACGACCTGGGTGGCCGTCAGGCGACGCTCGCCGATCGGCTTCAGTTCGACGAACACGGTCGCCGTATTGAGCGCGCGCCCGCCGGTGAAGCCCGCCACCGACTGCACGGCGGGGTCGGCCTTCACGATGGCCTGCAATTGCGCGAGTTTCTTCTCCATCGCCGTGAACGAAATGCTCTGGTCCGCGATGATCTGTCCGATCAGAATGCCGGTGTCCTGCTCGGGGAAGAACGTGCCGGAAAGCAGCCGCGCGAGAAACACGTTGCCCACCAGCAGCGCGAACAGGATGAAGATCGTGAGCCGCGCGTGATTGAGCGCGACGTCGAGCGTGCGCGAATAGAACTGCTTGAAGCGCTCGAACTGCGCGTCGATCCACACGGCCGCGCGCGAGGGCTTGCGGTGCAGCGCTTCGCGCTTGAGCACGTAGGCGCACATGGTCGGCGTGACGGTGAGCGAGATCACGAGCGAGATGAGGATCGCGATGGAGAGCGTCATCGCGAACTCGTGAAAGAGCAGGCCCACGATGCCGGGCATCAGCAGAATGGGCAGGAACACGGCGATGAGCGAGAGGCTCATGGAAAGCACCGTGAAGCCCACTTCGCCCGCGCCTTTGAGCGCCGCTTCCTTGGGCTCCATGCCGGCTTCGATGTGGCGCACGATGTTTTCCAGCACCACCACGGCGTCGTCCACCACGAAGCCGGTGCCGATGGTGAGCGCCATCAGCGAGAGATTGTCGATGCTGTAGCCGAGCAGGTACATGGGCCCGAACGTGCCCACGATGGAAAGCGGCAGCGCCACGGCGGGAATGAGCGTCGCGCGTGGCGAGAGCAGGAACACGAACACCACGCCGATCACGAGCAGTACGGCGATGAACAGGGTGCGCTCGGTGTCGGCCACGGAGGCGCGCACGGACTCGGAGCGGTCGATCGCCACGTTCACCTTGATCGTGGCGGGCAGCGCGGCTTCGATGGAGGGCAGGCGGTCGCGGATCTGCTGCACCGTCTTCACGACGTTGCTGCCGGGCATCGGGTAGACGATCACGAGCACGGCAGACTGGCCGTTGTAGAGGCCCGCGTTGCGGATGTTTTCGTTGGAATCGATGACCGAGGCCACGTCGCGCAGGAACACGGGCGAGCCGTTGCGATACGCGATCACGACATCGCGGAACGGCGCGGCATTGCTGATCTGGTCGTTCGAGATGACCGTATAGCGCTGGTTGCCCTGGTCGATATGGCCTTTCGCGCTGTCGGCGTTGGCCGCGCCAATAGAGGCGCGCACGTCTTCGAGCCCGATGCCGTAGCTGTTGAGCTTGCCGGGTTCCAGCTCCACGCGCACGGAGGGCAGCGCGCCGCCGCCCAGCGTGATCTGCCCCACGCCGTCCACTTGCGAGAGCTGCTGCTGGATGACCGAATCGGCGGAATCGTAGAGCTGCGCCTTGGTGAGCGTTTCCGACGTGAGCGCGAGCACCATGATCGGTGCGCTGGCGGGGTTGTACTGGCGGTACGTTGGATTGCTGCGCAAGGTGGTGGGCAGGTCGGCGCGCGCGGCCTGGATCGCGGCCTCAACGTCGCGCGCCGCGCCGTTGATGTCGCGGTTCAGGCCGAACACGATCACGATGAGCGACGAACCCGTGTTGCTGATCGACGTGAGCTGGCTCACGTCGGCGATGGTGCCGAGGCGCCGCTCCAGCGGCTCGGCTACGGTCGACGCCATGATGTCCGGGCTCGCGCCCGCCATGTTGGCCTGCACCACGATCACCGGATAGGCGATGTTGGGCAGCGGCGCGACCGGCAGCCGGAAAAAGGCGAGTATCCCCGAAATGAGGATCGCAATCGCGAGAAGCGACGTCGCGACCGGCCGCCGGATGAAGAGCGCCGAGAGGTTCACGGCGTGCCCTCGGGCGCGGGTGGCACGCCGTTGCCGGGGCCGCCGTCCGCGTCGCCGTCTGCGCGGGGTTCAGGCTTGCGCTTGCGCCCGAAGCGTTCGGCGAGCCGGTCGAAGTACAGATAGATCACGGGCGTCGTGAAGAGCGTGAGCATCTGCGAAAGCGTGAGGCCGCCGATGATCGCAAGGCCCAGCGGGCGGCGCAGTTCCGAGCCCGTGCCGCTGCCGAGCAGCATCGGCAACGCGCCGAGCATGGCGGCCAGCGTGGTCATGAGAATGGGCCGGAAACGCAACAGCGACGCCTCGAAAATGGCTTCGCGCGGCGGCTTGCCGTGCACGCGCTCCGCTTCGAGCGCGAAGTCCACCATCATGATGGCGTTTTTCTTGACGATGCCGATCAGCAGCACGATGCCAATAATGCCGATCACGTCCAGATCCTTGCCCGCGATCATCAGCGCTAGCAGCGCGCCAATGCCGGCTGAGGGCAGCGTCGAGAGGATCGTGACCGGGTGCACGTAGCTCTCGTAGAGCACGCCCAGCACGATATAGACAGCCACGAGCGCCGCGATCAGCAGATACACCTCGCTCGAAAGCGAATCCTCGAACGCCTGCGCCGCGCCCTGGAACGACGAGGTGATCGAGGGCGGCAGGTTCACGGCGGCCTCGGCCTTGCGCACGTCGCGCACGGCGGCGGAGAGCGAGGCGCCATCGGCGAGATTGAACGAGATCGTGACCGAAGGGAACTGCGCGAGATGGCTGATCATGAGCGGCGAGCGCGTAATGCTGATCTTCGCAATGCCCTTGAGCGGCACCTGGCCTTCGCTGCTCGTCTGGCTCGGCAGATAGAGGTCGCCAAGCGAATCGACCGTGGGCAGCGACTCCGGCTTCGCCACCAGAATCACGCGGTACTGGTCCGACTGCTGGAAGATGGTCGACACGATGCGCTGGCCCAGCGCGTCGTAGAGCGCGTTGTCGATGGTCGCCGCCGTGATGCCGTAGCGCGCCGCGAGCTGGCGGTTCACTTCGATGTTCACGGAAAGGCCATCCGTGTTGAGGTCGCTCGTGACGTCGCGAATGGACGTGATCTGCTTCATGCGCGCGATGAGCGCGGGCACGTACTGATCGAACGCCTCCTGGTTCGGCCCGCGCAGCACGAAGTTGTACTGGTTGCGCGAGACCGTCGTGTCGAGCGTGAGGTCCTGCTCGGGCTGCACGTAAAGGCGCACGCCCGCCACCTTCGCGACCGACTGCTGGATGCGCCGGCCGATCTCGTCGGCGGTTTCGGAGCGGTCGTCGTGCGGCTTCAGGTTGATGAGGAAGCGCCCGTTGTTGAGCGTGTTGTTGATGCCGTCGATGCCCACGTACGAGGTGAGCGACACCACATCGGGGTCCTTGAGAATTTCCTCGGCAAGCGCGGACTGGCGCCTCACCATCGCCTGGTAGGAGATGGAGTTGTCCGCCACGCTGATGCCCTGCAGCACGCCCACGTCCTGCACGGGGAAAAGGCCCTTGGGGATGACCACATAGAGCAGGCCGGTCAGCACGACGGTCACCAGGAAAACGACGAGCGTGAGCACCTGGTGGTCGAGCACCCAGCGCAGGCCGCGCTCGTAGGCATTGAGCGTCTTGTCGAACAGCCCTTCACTGATGCGCTCGAAGCGGCTGGGGTGCCGCTCGGCCTGGGCGCGCAGAATGCGCGCGCACATCATCGGTACTACGGTGAGCGAGACCACGGCGGAAAGCACGATGGTCACCGCGAGCGTCACGGCGAACTCGCTGAACAGGCGCCCGATCACGCCGCCCATGAAGAGCAGCGGAATCAGCACGGCAATGAGCGAAATGGTCAGCGACAGAATCGTGAAGCCGATTTGCCCCGCGCCTTTTAACGCCGCCTGCAACGGTTTGTCGCCTTCCTCCAGGTAGCGCACGATGTTCTCGATCATCACGATCGAGTCGTCCACCACGAAGCCCGTGGCGATGATGAGCGCCATGAGCGAGAGGTTGTCGATCGAGTAGCCGAGCTCATACATGATCGCGAGCGTGCCGATCAGCGAGACCGGCACCGAGATGCTCGGAATGATGGTGGCGGGCAGGTTGCGCAGGAACACGAAGATCACGGCCACCACGAGCGCCACGGCGAGCACGAGTTCGAAGGCCGCGTCGCTCACCGAAGCGCGGATCACGCCGACGCTGTTCGACACCACCGTGACCTGCATGCCCGCGGGCAGCGACGCTTCGAGTTGCGGCAGCTGCCGCATGATCTGGTTGACGGTGGCGATCACGTTCGCCCCCGGCTGACGCTGCACGTTCAGCACGATGGCGGGCGTCTTGTTGTACCAGGCGCCGCGCTCCACGTCCTGCGCGGCCGTGGACACGCGCGCGACGTCGCGCATGAACACGGGCGAGCCGTTTTGATAGGCGATGACCGTGTCTTCGTAGTCCTTCGGGTCCGAAATCTGGTCGTTCGAATTGATCGTGTAGTTGAGCTCGGGGCCGTCGAAGTTGCCCTTCGGGTTGCTGACGTTGACGTTGGCGAGCAGCGTGCGCAGGTCGTCGAGATTCAGGCCGTAGGCGGCGAGTTTTTGCGGGTCGGCCTCCACGCGCACGGCGGGCACGTTGCCGCCCGCGGTGGTGACGAGGCCCACGCCCGGCACTTCGGAAATTTTCGTGGCGAGCCGGTTGTTGGCCGCGTCCTGCAACTGCGTGAGCGACATCGACTTCGACGTGACCGCGAGCGTGAGGATGGGCTGGTCGGCCGGGTTCACCTTGGCGTAGGTCGGCGGCGCGGGCAGACCGCTCGGCAGGAAGCTGTTCGCCGCGTTGATGGCCTGCTGCACGTTCTGCTCCGCAACATCCAGACTCAGCGAGAGGTCGAACTGCAGGGTGATGACCGAGGCGCCCTCGGAGCTGTACGAGATCATCTGCTGCAGCCCGGGAATTTCGCCGAGCTGCACTTCGAGCGGCGCCGTGACGGTGGTCGCCATCACGTTCGGGCTCGCGCCCGGATAGAACGTCTGCACCTGAATGGTGGGGTAGTCCACCGCGGGCAGCGAGGAAACCGGCAGGAACTTCATCGCGACGAGGCCGATCAGCACCATCGCGATCATCAGGAGCGAAGTCGCGACCGGTCGCAGGATGAAGAGACGCGAAATATTCATCGGCGCTGGGTCCGGGGCTTAACCCGCTTGCGAGGCCGCAGCGCTCGCGTCGGATGCGTTCGGTGCCGTGGCGCCGGGTGCGCTCGACGCGGCGGGAGCGCTGCCGTGGTGCGGTGCGCTTGCACCACTTGCGGCGCCGGCGTGCGTGGCGGGCCTTGGCCCGGCGGGCTGGATCTTCGCGCCGTCGTTGAGGCGGTCGAGGCCGTCGGTCACGACATGCTGACCCTGCTGCAGGCCTGCGGATATCACGGTATAGCGGCCGTCGCTCGGCCCGAGCGTGACCTTGTGGACCGACACGGTGTTGTCGGCGTTCACGAGGTACACGTAGTCGCCGGGCGCGCCGGTCTGCACGGCGGGCGTGGGCACGAGCACGGCGTTCTGCAGCGTGTCGACGAGCAGCCTCACATTGACGAACTCGTTGGGAAAGAGCGCCTCGTCGTCGTTGGGCACGCTCGCGCGCAGCGTGACCGTGCCGGTGGCCGTGGCCATCTGGTTGCTGAGCGCGAAGAGCGTGCCGGTGGCGATCTGGCGAGTGTTGTCGCTGCTGAAGACGGTGATCGGCAGCTTCGCGCCGGCATTGACACGATCGAGCACGCTGCCGAGCGAGGTTTGCGGAATCGCGAACTGGACGGTGGTGGGCTTCATCGTCGTGATGACGGCAATGCCCGTGGAACTGGACGAAGTCACGTAGTTGCCCGGATCGACGAGCCGCAGGCCGACGCGCCCCGACACCGGCGCGGTAATGCGGCAATAGATCAGATCGAGTTCGAACAATCTGACGTTGGCCTGATCGGCCTTCACAGCGGCCTCGTACTGCATGACGAGGAACCGCTGGTCGCTGTAGGTCTGTTCGGCGATCGAGCGCTTCTCGTTCAACTGCGTGTAGCGCACGAGGTCGGCGCGCGCCTGGGCGAGCAGGGCCTGGTCCTTCGCGAGCTGCGCGATGGCTTGTTCCTTGCTGATCTCGTACTGGCGCGGGTCGATCTGCGCGAGGAACTGCCCCTTCACGACATCCTGGCCTTCCTTGTAGCCCACTTCGGTGAGGTAGCCGCTGATTTGCGGCAGAACCGTGACGGTGGCGACAGGCGTGACGGTGCCGAGCGCGTTGAGCGTCACGGGCATCGGCCCGAGCGTGGCGGCGGCCACGGTCACCACCTGCGGCGTCGCGCCGCGCTCCGTCTTCTTGTTGCGCATGATGTGCACAATCACGAGCACGATCAGCAAGATCACGACAATGGCGAGGATGATCGGACCGAGCCGGCGGCGCTTGCGCGTCTGCGGAGGCGGTGCGGGCGGCGGGGGTGGCTGCGGCGCGGGTTGCGTCTGCGGGACGTCGCTCATGCCTGCCTCCATGAGGTCGAACCACCGCGCGAGGCGGTGCGGAGTAACCGTATCGGCGCGTTCAACGGCTTGCCTGCCGCGAATGGCTGCCGGTGACTGTCGAGTTGCTGCATACGCATTCTCATGATTGTTATGCCGTCGAAGCCGGGCCTCGCTGTGCAGCGAAGGCCAAGACTCGCAGTCTAACCAACTCGTGCGCCAATTTCGAAACGTTAGTTATTTGTAAGGTTTTCACGCGGTTACAGCGGATGCCCGGGTGATCGGGGAGCACCGGTCGCGGTGTGCAATGCATCGCAGAAATGCTTGTTTGCGTGTACGCCGATGACTGTCTAGATTGGAAGGGGTCAACGCCTTGCAAGGAGTCCGCAATGTCGAAGTTGTCGATGCCGGCGTGGTTTGCGCGGCGCGGCCGTGCGAACAGCCCGCCCGTGCCGGACGGCGGCGAGCCCGAACCGCGCGACGCGTCGCGCGAAACCGAGCACCTCGAACGAATCGCCACGTATGCACGGGCCGGTTACTTCAATATGGGCTATACGCCCGACATGTTTCCGCTAGTCGGCGATCTGCCGCCGCATTGATCTGCGGCATGAGTCCACGCGCGCGTCACTGCGCCGCGTTTTCCTCCGCGAAGCCCGCCGTGCCGCCCAGGGTGCCGGTGGGCCGGAACTCGCTGGGCGGCACGCCCAGTTCGCGGCGGAACATCTCGCTGAAGCTGCTCGGCAGGTAGCCCAGCATGCGCGCCACGGCGCTCACAGGCTCGCCCTCCGCGAGGCGCGACACGGCGAGTGCGAGCTGCACCTGGCGGCGCCACTCCGCAAACCCCATGCCAAGCTCGCGCGTGAAGAGGCGCGAGAGCGTGCGCACGCTCGCGCCCACCCACGCCGCATGTTGTTCGAAGCCGATATCGGCCGACGGGTTGTCGATCACTGCGCGGCATAGCGTGGCGAGGCGGCGGTCGGATGCGTCGGGCAGCGGAATGCGTAGCGTGGAGCGCGGCGCGTGGGCGAGTTCGATCGACGCGAGGCGATAGGCCGCGTCGAGCCAGGCGTCGTCGTCTTCGCGCGCGCGTTCCGCGAGACTCGTGATGAGTTCGCGCAGCAGGCCGTTGACCTCGAACACCTCGCACCGCTCGCTCAGGTGCCGGCTGTCGCGCTCGTGCAGATAGAGATTGCGCATCTCGACGGCGCTTAGCATATGAATGGCGTGCTGCGTGCCCGGCGGCAGCCACACGGCGCGCTGCGGCGGCACGACGAGCGCTTCGCGTTCCACCTCGACCCACATCACGCCCGAGACGGCGTAGAGCACCTGCGCCCAGGTATGCGTGTGCGGCTCGATCTGGAGGCCGCGCGGGTAGTGACGCGCGAGCGAACGTCCGCGCCCCGGCTCGTCGTCGAGTTCGGGGGGCGCGGCTTGGGGCATGGGGAGTCTCCGGGTGACAGGTGAGGCGTGTGTGCCTCGTCTGGCGAGCGTCACGCTAACATGGCTGGACGTGTGGTGGAAGCGGAGCCGTGGTCCTTGTGGGTTCCTCGCCTGGTTGTCATTGTCACGCTTTTGCGCACCGCGACACGCACCGGTAATATGAGACGATTTTCCGGACCGCGCGGCAGCGCCCTGCATTTCCCGCCCATGAACGCATCCGATCCCGCACTGCAAGACGAAGATCCGCTGGGCCTCTACACCCGCGGCGCCGGCCGGGCGCGCGAATGGTGGCGCGTCTCGCCTTCCGCACGTGCGCATATGTACCGCATCGAGCACGGCCAGGGCGAGGACGACAAGGTCGACATCGACACTGAAATCGACCTCGACAATCTCGAATCGAAGCTGCTCAAATGGCGTCGCGAGGGCTTCGTTTCCGAAGCGCAGCGCGCCGATGAAGCGCGGGCCGCACAAGCGGGCGGCACGTTTTCGGCAGCGTTGCGGCAAGCCGTCGAAGCGGCGCGCGAGGCCAAAGCGGCGCAAACCTCACCGCAAGTTAAAACGCCCACCGTACGCATCGGCAGCGTGGATCTGCCGCGCGGCGAGCCGAACGCGTTGGTGCCGCGCGTGAACGCGGCTTATCTCTTCACCGAACGTGGCGACGACATCGTTCAGGACATCGTAGAAAATCGCCGCGTCATGCTGATCGGCCATACGGGCTCGGGCAAGACGAGCTTCATCGAACAGGTGGCCGCGCGCGCGGACTATGGCGTGCTGCGTGCGAACATGAACGGCCAGACCACGATTGGCGACTTCGTGGGTTTCTGGACCGTGAAGGGCGGCGAGACGATCTGGGTGGACGGCGTGCTGCCCGTGGCGATGCGCGAGGGCTTCTGGCTCATCATCGACGAACTCGACTTTGCCGAGCCGTCGATTCTTGCCGTGCTCACCGCCGTGCTGGAACCGAACGGGCGCCTTTTGCTCAAGGAGCGCGGCAATGAAATAGTCGAGCCGCATCCGTCGTTCCGCCTCTTCGCCACCGCGAACGCGGCGGGCGCGATGAGCGCGTACCGTCATCTGTACCAGGGGGCGAACCTGCTCAATGAGGCATTTCTCGACCGCTGGCGCGTGTACCTGTTCGACTATCTCTCGCTTGAAGAGGAAACCGAAGTATTGCTGCGCACGCTGCCAGTGCTCACGCGGCCGCTCGCGCAGACGCTCGCCGCCGTCGCCGCCGACTGCCGCGCGGCGTTCGCCCGCGAGGACCTCGCGAGCGCGTTTTCCACGCGGCGCCTGATCGACTGGGCCGAACTCATGCTGCGCACGGGCGATGTCGAGCGCGCGGCAGGGCCGGCGATCTACGCGAAGGTGAGTGCGGACGATGCGGCGCTCATCCGCAGCATCATTCGTCATCACGTGATCTTCGACGCGTGAGTAAGGAGGCGCCTGTGTCCAGCTTGCCGGACGCACCAGAAGGTCTGACGGCGGGCGCCGATCCCGAGGGCGCGCTCGGGCGCCTCGCGCGTGTGCTGACCGGCGACACGCGCGTGAGCGTGTCGTTCGGCGCGGGCGAGCCGCACGTGGAAGGCGAACGCTTCGTGCTGCCCGCGCGCCTCACGGATGACGCCGCGCATGAAGCCGTACTGCTTGGCGCGCTCGACTTGCTGGCCGCGCGCCATCGCTACAGCGAAGCGGCGCGCCTCGACACGCCGCAAGCCGGCGTGACGGGGCGCATTGCGCAGGCGATCGAGGACCGCCGCGTGCTCGCGCAACTCGCGCGCGCGTTCCCCGGCGCGCAACGCTACGCGCAAAGCTGGCGCGCGCAACGCAGCGACGACATCGCGCGGCGCTGGCCGAAGCTGGCGTGGCGCGAGCGTCTTGCATGGGCGATCGAGCGCACGCTCTGGGACGAAGCGCCCGGTGTGCTGGAACGCGATGCAGCGGCGCTCGCTGCTGCTCTGCGCGCGATCGACGGTCCGCTCGATGCGGCGCGCGCGAGCCGGTCGACGCAAGCGAGCCTGCGTGCGGCTGTGGAGATCGTGGCGGGCGTGCGCTCGCTCGCATCGCGCGGCGCGAACAACATGATGCAGACGGCGGGCCCCGCCGAAGGTCTCGACGACGAAGCGGCCCGGCTCGCCCAGGCGATGGACGAATTCGGTGCGCAAGACGAGGTCGAGCCGCCGGACGGCGCCGCGCAACCAGACGACGCCCGCGAGCGTGACGATGGCGCTTCGGCGCACGCGAGTACGCAGTCCGATTCCGCCGCTGGCACATCGCTTTCCGAGGCGGACGCACCGCACGCCGCCGCAGGCAATCGCAGTCCCGCGCAGATGCGCCCACGCTTGTCGATCCCGCTGACCACGGCATTCGATGTCGTCACCGACCTCACGGGCCGCGGCGACGCCACCGCCTGGCGCAAGCTGCGTGCATTGGCGCGCGCCGAAACCGGCGCGCTCAAGGCCCAGCTCGAGCGTGTGCTTAAGGCCGACGAACTCACGCACTGGAAGCGCGAGCAGGAGCGCGGCGAGATCGACCGCGCCGCGCTCGCGCGTCTCGCCGCCTCGCACGGCTATCGCACGCCGTTTCGCGTGGCGCGTCATGCGAGCGGCCGCGACACGGTGGTCACGCTGCTGCTCGACCTGAGCGGGTCGATGGCGGGCCGCAAGATCGAACTGGCGCGCCTGTGCGCGGCGGCGCTCGCTGATGCCCTCACACAGCTCGCGTTCGATGCGGAAGTGCTCGGCTACAGTTCGATCGAAGCACCGGAAATGCGTGCACTCTATGAGCGTGAGCGCGCGGCCGGCGCCGATCTGCGAGCCTATAACCGCTTCGTCGAGCGGCTGGATCTGCGCGTGTTCAAGCGCTTCGACTCACGCGACCTGAGCGGGCTCGCGGCGATCGAGTGCGGCCACGAGAACCCGGACGGCGAAGCGCTTGCCTGGGCGGCTGCGCGCCTTGCGCAGCGCAGGGCGCGCCGGCGGCTGCTTTTCGTGCTCTCGGACGGCTATCCTTCGACGAGCGACGGCGACCCGGCCGTGTTACGCAGCGACCTGCTCGCGCGCGTGCAGGCCGTGACGGAGCAGGGCATCGAGCTAGTGGGCATCGGCATCCTGGACGACGCGGTCGAGGCGTTCTATCCGAATGCCGTGGTCGTGCGCAAGCTGCACGAATTGCCGGCCACCGCGTTCGCGACCTTGAGCCGCCTGCTGGCGGGGCAGCCGCACTGAAACCGTGCGAGCACTGGCGGCGGCGCTTTCCTTGCCGGACCGGGCGCATTGCGCTAAGTTGAACAGGCAGGCGTTGCGCCTCTGCCAACCCTTCCACTGACGAATACAAACAGGTCATGCCAGGCCGCGACTACCGACCCGTGGATTACGACCGCCTCTACTACCGGCTCGATCTGGAGCCGGGGGCGAGCGAGGCGGACATCAAGCATCACTATCGCCATCTCGCGCAGATCCTGCATCCCGACAAATGGCGGCACCCCACGGCCGCCTCGATGCGCTGGGCCGACGATCAGTTCAAGCGCGTCAAGGAGGCGCGCGAGCTGCTCGAGGCCTATTGGTCCGTGCATCATGCGCCGCCGGTGAGCCGTGCCGCGCTGAGCGTCGCGCAGGCCGAGGAGCTGCACGCGCAAATGCAATCGCTGCTGGCGCAGCGCGAACGCGTGCGCGCCGAACTGGACGGGATGCGCGCCGAACGCACGCGTACCCTCGACGAAATCCAGCGCATGCGGACCGAACGCGACTCGCTGCACGGCGAGCTCACGGCGTTGCGCGACGAAGCGGATGCCGGGCAGCCAGGCGAGCAGGACGCAGGCGAACCACAAGCCGTTGACGTCCAGGCGCGTTCAGGCGTGCGTGATTTCCTGTTTGCGAAATTCGACGATCCTTCGCGGGGCTGGCTGCTGACGCTTTCCGCGAGCGTGTTCGCGTGCCTCGTGATTTATGTGATCGCGCATTGGATCGTGGGCCTGCTGTTCGCGCCCATCGCGCGCTTCGAGATCGGCCGCTGGCTCGCCCATATTCTGCGGTGGGCGCTCGTGGCGGGCGGCGTGGTGCTCACGTTCGGCTGGGGCTGGTCGCAGCGCACGCTATACCGCGCCGGGCGTGCCGGGCGCGAGCACCCTGTGGCCTTGCCCGGCGACGAAACGCGCCGGCGCGTGAGCGCGGCGCTGCGTCACGAGGCGCACTACGGCGCTGAGTGGAGCATCGAATCGTACGAGGCTGCGCCTGACGAGACGCAATTCGCGCTGCGTGCGGTCATGCGCTTCTCGCCGGGCTCCCAGGCTGGCGCACGGCGCCAGGTGGTGTCGTTCCGGTGCCGGGCGCACACGACCGGCGCCGCGCAAACGGCGCTCGCGTATGACTTCTCCGTGGCGGCGCCCACGTGGTGGCTCGTGCCGGCCGCCCGCGTGGTGCGCGACTTGCGCAAGCGGCTCGACGCCGATCTCGGCGCGCCGCGCTGAAGCGGCCGCGCCGCCGCATTCAATCGACGACGAAGAGTTTCGCGCCCGTGCGCGTGTACGACTGGTGCGCCTCGGCGTTGTCTCCCACCTCATAGCTCATGCCGGGTGTGAGGACGAACTTGCGCCCGTCGTCGAGCGTCGTTTCGAGTTCGCCTTCGAGGCAGAACAGAATGTGCCCCTTCTTGCACCAGTGATCCGCGAGGTAGCCAGCCGAGTATTCGACCATGCGCACGCGGATCGGGTTGGCTTCGTCGCCGAAAAAACGCGTGCGCCAGCTGGCCATGCCCGTTTCCCCTTTGTGCTGCGTGGGCTCGACGCGGGACCAGTCGGTGGTGCCGAAGCGAAATGCAGCCATTTTCATGCGGTTTTCTCCTTGTGCGTGTCGTCCGATTGTAGCGGAGCAGGCTCACGCATCGTCGTCGTCCGCTGTACGCTCCCGTTCGTCCACGCGCTTCATGTTATCGAGCAGCTTCAGCAGATAGTGCAGCGTGTGCGTCATGTCGTCGGACGAAAAATTGTCCAGCACGGCTTCGTAGTACGCCTCGATTTTCGGCGTGGCCTGCGCAACCCACAGCTTGCGGCCCGGCTCGGTCATGCAGACGAGACGCGAGCGGCGATCGCGCGCATCCGCCTGGGTCGTCACGTGGCCGTCGCGTTCCATCCGGCTGATCAGGCCCGAGAGATTCTGGCGGCTCACCATCAGATAGCGCGCGAGATCGCCCACGCTCATGCCCGGCTGCGCTTCCGGGCGCGAAAGCGCGCCGAGCACAGCCCATTGCTGCGTGGTCAAGCCCTCGGCCTCCACCGCGCGCGTACCGGTTTTATGCAACATGTTTGCGCATTGATAGAGCCGGAAGAACAGCCGGTTGGCCAGATCGAAGCGGCTTGAATCCTGAATTTTTGGTGTTTTTCGCAAGGGTTTCTCCTGGTGTTTCCGCGCTTGTCTTCGATATGAGTGTTACCTAGTATACGTCAATATATTGACGTAATTTGATGCCGAGCCCAAAGAGGACCGGCTTCGAAGGCGTCTATGGTACTGCTCAACCGAATGGAGGATCGCGGTGCGAAAGCTCGAAGGCAAGACGGTGGTGGTGACGGGCGGCGGAGGCGGCATCGGCGGGGCGACCTGCCGGCGCTTTGCGGCCGAGGGCGCGCGTGTGGCGGTGCTGGATCTGTCGCTCGAAGCGGCGCTGAAGGTGGCTGAGGATATCCGCGAGAAGGGCGGTGCGGCGCTGGCGCTGCGTTGCGACATCACGAACCGCTCGGAAGTGGAGGCGGCGCTCCAGCAAGTGCAAGCGCAGCTCGGCCCCGTGGATGTGCTGGTGAACAACGCGGGCTGGGACGTTTTCCGTCCATTTACGAAGACCGAACCCGCGCAGTGGGAGAAACTCATCGCCATCAATCTCACGGGCGCGTTGCATATGCATCACGCGGTGCTGCCCGGCATGGTGGAGCGCAAGCGCGGACGCATTATCAACATCGCCTCGGATGCTGCGCGCGTGGGCTCGTCGGGCGAAGCGGTCTACGCGGCGTGCAAGGGCGGCCTCGTGGCGTTCTCGAAGACGATCGCACGTGAGCACGCGCGCCACGGCATCACCGTGAACGTGGTGTGCCCGGGTCCGACCGACACTGCACTCTTCGCCGAATACAAGGAAGGCGCGGGCAACCCCGAGAAGCTGCTCGAAGCGTTCCAGCGCTCGATTCCGCTCGGCCGCATTGGCCAGCCTGACGATTTTCCCGGCGCAATCGTGTTCTTCGCGAGCGACGACGCGAACTACATCACGGGACAGGTGTTGAGCGTATCGGGCGGTCTGACCATGGCGGGCTAACGCGCGCTCTATCGAATACGAAACAGGAAACGCATCGATCATGAACTACGAAGACATTCTCTACGAAGTGCGCAACGGCGCGGCATGGATCACCATCAACCGGCCCGAGAAGATGAACGCGTTTCGCGGCCGCACCTGCGACGAACTGATTCACGCGATCAACAAGGCGGGCTACGACCGCGAGATCGGCGCGATCGTCCTGGCCGGTGCGGGCGACAAGGCGTTCTGCACGGGCGGCGACCAGTCCGCGCACTCGGGCCAGTACGACGGCCGCGGCACGATAGGCCTGCCGATGGAGGAACTGCACGCCGTGATTCGCGACGTGCCCAAACCCGTGATCGCCCGCGTGCAGGGCTATGCGGTGGGTGGCGGCAACGTGCTGTGCACGATCTGCGATTTCACCATTGCTTCGGAGAAGGCCGTGTTCGGGCAGGTGGGGCCGAAGGTCGGCTCCGTCGATCCGGGTTACGGCACAGCATTCCTTGCACGCGTGGTCGGCGAGAAGAAGGCGCGTGAAATCTGGTATCTGTGCCGCCGCTATCCCGCCGCAGAAGCGCTGGCCATGGGCCTCGTGAACGCGGTCGTGCCGCACGATCAACTCGACGCGGAAGTGCAGAAGTGGTGCGACGAAATCATGGAAAAGAGCCCCACGGCCATCGCGATCGCCAAGCGCTCGTTCAACATGGATACGGCGCATCAGGCCGGTATTGCGGGCATGGGTATGTATGCACTGAAGCTCTACTACGACACGGAAGAATCGCGCGAGGGCGTGCGCGCGTTCCAGGAAAAGCGCAAGCCCGAATTTCGCAAGTACGCAAAATAAAGGCGCCTTCATGACGATAAGGATGGCGAATCAATATTGCTGCTTCTGGGAGGCACCATGAACCCGTATATCGACGAAGACCTCGCCGCGCTCGGCGAACACGCACGGCGCTTCGCACAGGGGCGCGTGGCGCCTGGCTTCATCGAACGCGACGCCACGCGCGTGCTCGATCGCGGCCTGATGCGCGAAATGGGCGAGATGGGCTTCATCGCGCCGGAATTGCCTGAGCAGTATGGCGGCCAGGGCCTGGGCTGCCTTGCAGCGGGCGTGATCCACGAGGAAATTGCGCGCGCCGATCTGAGCCTCTCATACATCAACCTGCTTGCCTCGCTCAACGGGCAGATTCTCGCCAAGCACGCAGCGCCGGTGATTGCGCGCCCGTGGCTCGAGCGGCTCACGCAGGGCCGCGCGCTGCTTGCGATTGCGCTCACGGAGCCGCGCGGCGGCTCGGACGCCGCGAGCCTGCGACTGAAGATGGAGCGCGTGGGCGACCACTACGTCCTCAACGGCGAGAAGACCTCGATTTCCGCCGCCGACCAGGCCGACGCCGCCGTGGTGTTCGCGCGCACCGGCAGCGTGGAAGACGGCGCGCGCGGCGTGTCGGCCATTTTCGTGCCGATGGATTTGCCGGGCGTCACGCGCAATCGCTTCGACTGCCACGGGCAGCGCGCGATTGGACGCGGCTCGATCTTCTTCGAGAACGTGCGCGTGCCGGTGGATCATCTGCTGGGCGAAGAAGGCAAGGGCTTTGTTCAGGTCATGCAGGGCTTTGACTTCTCGCGCGCGCTCATCGGCCTACAGGTGCTCGCCGTGGCGAACGTTAGCCTCGAGGAAACCTGGGCCTACGTTGCGCAGCGCGAAGCCTTTGGCAAGCCGCTTTCGGCGTTCCAGGGCGTGTCGCATCCGCTGGCCGAATACGCAACCCAGGTGGAGGCGGCGCGCCTGTTGTGCCTGCAAACGCTGTGGCTCAAGGACCGTGGTCTGCCTCATACGGCCGAGGCCGCCATGTGCAAGTGGTGGGGACCCAAGCTCGCCTACGACGTGGTGCATCAATGCCTGCTTTCGTTCGGGCACGGCGGCTACGACCGTGGGCCGCTCGAACAGCGCCTGCGCGACGTCCTGGGCTTCCAGATCGGCGACGGCACGGCCCAGATCATGAAGACCATCATCGCGCGCTCAAACGCGGGCCGCGACGCGGTGCCGGCATGATGCGCGCCGTCTGCGACGTTCCCTTCAACGCCACGGGAGGCAGTACATGGAGTTCGACGCGGTACTGATCGGGCCGCGCCGCGCGCGGGAGGAGGCACGGCGCTGGTGGCCCGGGCGCACCATCAGCGACGAACTGGACGCCTGCGTGGCGCAATGTCCGGCGAAGATCGCGCTCACTGCCGTACGAATCGAAGACGGGGAGACCACGCGCTTCACCTACGCGCAGATGGCGCGCATGGCGGACCGCATTGCCGTGGGCCTGGCGCGGCTGGGTGTCGCGAAGGGCGACGTGGTCTCGATGCAACTGCCCAATTGCTGGCAATTCACGCTGCTCTATCTCGCATGTTCGCGCATTGGCGCGGTGCTGAATCCTCTGATGCCGATCTTTCGCGAGCGCGAGCTGACTTTTATGCTCAACCATAGCGCCAGCCGGGTGATGATCGTGCCGCAGCGCTATCGCGGTTTCGATTACGAAGTCATGTTGGGTGCGCTGCAGCCCGAGCTACCCGACTTGCAGCACGTGGTAGTTGTGGGCGCAACGGATCATGGAAGGCCGGCGCGGCACAGCTTCGAAGCGCTCCTGAGCGGCCCGCGTTGGGAGGAAGCGAGCGACGCCGAAGCCATCCTCACGCGCAATCGCCCAGGCCCCGACGACGTGACGCAATTGCTCTACACCTCCGGCACGACGGGCGAGCCCAAGGGGGGGATGCACACGGCGAACACGCTGTTTTCGAACATCCTTCCTTATGCGCAGACGATGCGTCTCGGTCGCGACGACGTCGTGCTGATGGCTTCGCCGATGGCGCATCAAACCGGCTTCATGTACGGGCTGATGATGCCGATCGCATTGCGGGCCAGCGCCGTTCTGCAGGACGTATGGCAGCCGGAGGCCGCGCTCGCCCTGATCGCGCAGGAGCGCGCGACGTTCACGATGGCTTCCACGGCGTTCCTGGGAGACATCGCAAACGCGGCCATCGCGGCGGGAACGCACGCGCCGACGCTGCGCACGTTCTTGTGCGCCGGCGCGCCGATTCCCGGCGCACTGGTCGAGCGCGCACGCTTGGCACTGGGCGCGAAGATCGTTTCCGCGTGGGGCATGACGGAACTGGGTGCGGTGACGCTCACCGGTCTGGACGACGATGACGAGCGCGCATCCACGACCGATGGCGTGCCGCTGCCGGGCGTGGAAGTGAAGGTCGTGGACGAGAACGACTTCGCGCTGCCGCCGAACGTAGCGGGGCGGCTTTTCGTGCGCGCCTGCTCGGGTTTTGGCGGCTACCTCAAGCGCGCGCACCTTAACGCTACTGATGCCGAAGGCTGGTTCGACACCGGCGACCTCGCGACTATCGACGAGCGCGGCTACATCCGTATCTGCGGTCGCAGCAAGGACGTGATCATTCGCGGCGGCGAGAACATTCCCGTGGTCGAGATCGAGTCGCTGCTCTACCGGCACCCCGCGGTGGCGCAAGTGGCGATCGTCGCGTATGCGGACGAGCGGCTGGGCGAGCGCGCCTGCGCCGTGGTGGTGGCGAAGCCTGGCGAGGCTGTCGATCTGCCTTCGCTCGTCAGTTTCCTCAAGTCGCACAAGGTTGCCGTGCAGTATTTGCCAGAACGCCTGGCGCTGCTCGACGCCATGCCGACGACGCCCGCAGGCAAGGTGCAGAAGTTCCGTTTGCGCGAGATGCTGCGTGAAGCCGATGTCAGAGCACCTGCCGGAAAATCCAGTAGAGACCCGCAGCCAGCGCAATGGAAGCCGGCAACGTAAGTACCCACGCAAGCACGAGATTGCGCACGGTCGCCCACTGCAGGCCCGAGCCGTTCGCGGCCATCGTGCCGGCCACGCCCGAGGCGAGCACGTGCGTGGTCGACACCGGCAATCCGTAGACATCGGCCATGCCAATGGTGATCATGGCCACCGCTTCGGCCGAGGCACCCTGGCCATACGTGAGATGCTGCTTGCCGATCTTTTCGCCAACCGTCACGACAATGCGCTTCCAGCCCACCATCGTGCCGAGACCGAGCGCCACGGCCACCGCCACCTTCACCCAAGTGGGAATGAACTTGGTCGAGTGGTCCATCTGCTGGCGGAAGCTGTCGAGCACTTTGGCGTCCGCGGGTGACATCGGCGGCGACTTCGCCTTCTGCATCAGCCGGATCGCCTCGCTCGCGACGTACATGTTGTTGCGCACGTTGTCGACGATCGCGTCGGGCACCGTCGCCATCGAGCCGGACAACGCCACCTGGTCGCCGATGGTGTCGGTGAGCTGGCGCAGCGCAGGCAGCGTGGCAGGCGTGAGCTTGCGCGTGCGCACGAACGCCTCGACCTCGGCGCGGGCGTTCTCGGGCGGCGCGCCGTTTGCGTAGCGGCCGAGCGTTGTTGACGCTTCGCGCGCCACGACCACGAACGCCGTGGTTTGCTCGGGCGTCACGGCCTTGTTCAGCGCATAGGCGGTCGGCACGACGCCGATCAGGATCAGCATGATGAGGCCCATGCCTTTCTGCCCGTCGTTCGAGCCGTGGGCAAACGACACGCCGGTGCAGGTCAGGATGAGCAGCGTGCGGATCCACAGCGGCGGCGGCTGGTTGGCCTTGGGCTCGGCATAGAGCGCGGGCACGCGCACGAGCAGCTTGAGCACGAGCAGCAGCAGCGCGGCCATGACGAAGCCGACCACGGGCGAGAACAGCAGCGCCTTGCCTACGCCTAGCGCCTGGTCCCAGTCCACGCCGCTCGTGCCCGAAGGCCCGCTGATGAACTGGTTCATGATGCCTACGCCGATGATCGAGCCCACGAGCGTATGCGAACTGGATGAAGGCAGCCCGAGATACCACGTGCCGAGATTCCAGACGATGGCGGCGATCAGAAGCGCGAACACCATGGCGAAGCCCGCACCGCTGCCGACCTGAAGGATGAGTTCCACCGGCAGCAGTTGCAGGATGCCGAACGCGACCGCGCCGCTCGAAACGAGCACGCCGATGAAATTCCACGCGCCCGACCAGACCACGGCGAGATGCGGGTCGAGTGAGTTCGTATAGATGACGGTGGCGACGGCGTTGGCGGTGTCGTGAAAGCCGTTCACGAACTCGAAGCCGAGCGCGATGATGAGCGCAAGCCCGAGCAGGATGAAAGGCAGCGCCGAACTCTCGCGCACGGCGCGCAAGTCGACGACGAGATGATCGATGACATAGATCGCCCCGGCGGCGATGATGGCGAGAAATAAGGCGATGCCAATGCCGCGGCGGCGTGCGCTCGGCGCGCGGGAGGGGGACAACGGTATGTCCGGCATGGATGCTCTGGTCAATCCGCTTTGGGATGCGCCTCGGCGCAGCGTATGCCGGTTAGCAAACGTGCGTGGCGCGGTGCCGCGCCGGCACGCCGCAGGGGCGCGTCGAACGAGACGCTGCAGTGTCGCACGATTGACAAAAATCAGACACGGACGTGACGTCGCACTGGCCCGGGCGCGGTGCGATCCTGGGGTCGGTTTTTGTGACCGCTTTTGTGACTTCTCACAATCACGTTATCTGCTTTCCCAGTTCTCCAGGCGCGGGCAAGTCCGTAGCATGGGCATGAAACGCGGCGCCTCGCATACAAGCCGCGATCCGATTTCATGGAGACGAACGTGTCGAAAGCCCCCTGGCTCGCCAGCTACGGCGAAATTCCCGCTACCATCAATCCCGATCTGCATCCGTCGCTCGCGCATCTGTTCGAAGAAGCGATGCGCGAACATGCGCACCGGCCGGCATTGCGCGCGGGGGATGCCACGCTCAGCTACGCGGACGTCGATCGTCTCTCGCGCAGTTTCGCGGCGTATTTGCAGCACGCGGGCGTGAAGAAGGGCGACCGCGTCGCCGTGATGTTGCCGAACCTGCTCGCGTTTCCCATTGCGCTGATCGGCATCGTGCGCGCCGGGGCGGTGCAGGTGAACGTGAATCCGCTTTATACGCCGCGCGAACTTCAGCATCAGCTCGTGGATTCCGGCGCGCAAACGCTCGTGGTGTTCGACGGCGCGCTGCCGACTTTCGAGGCGATCAAGGCGAATACCGCCGTGCAAACCGTGTTGAGCGTGGCCGCAAGCGATTGCGCGGGCAGCGAGCGCGATCCGCATCCGGGCTCGTTTGCTGCGGCGCTCGCGCAAGGCGCAACGTTGCCGTTCGAAGCCCCCACGCTGTGCGGCGACGACGCGCTCTTCCTGCAATACACGGGCGGCACGACCGGGCTTTCCAAGGGCGCGCTGCTCACGCATCGCAACCTCGTCGCCAACGTCGAGCAGTTCAAGACCTTCATGCCGGGTTTCATGACGCCGGGCGAAGAAGTGGTCGTGACCGCGTTGCCGCTTTATCACATCTTCGCGTTGACGGTGAATCTCATCGTCTATTTTTCGATTGGCGCGCAGAACTGGCTCGTTGCGAACGCACGCAATCTCGATGGCCTGATCGATGTGTTCAAGGCCGCGCGGCCCACGAGTTTCATGGGCGTGAATACGCTCTATGCCGGGCTGGTTGCGCATCCGCGCATCGGCGAGGTCGATTTTTCGCGGCTGCGGCTCGCGGGCGGTGGCGGCGCGGCGGTCATTTCCACGGTGTCCGAGCGCTGGCAGGCGATTACCGGCGGGTTCATCCGCGAAGGCTATGGGCTTTCGGAGACGAGCCCCGTGGTGTCGTTCAATCCGGGGAGCGTCGACCGCTTCACGGGTACGACGGGGCTGCCTGTGCCCTCCACCGACGTCAAGCTGATGAACGACGGCGTCGAGGCAGCGCCTGGTGAGCCCGGCGAGATCTGCGCGAAGGGCCCCCAGGTGATGCAGGGCTACTGGAACCAGCCCGAAGCCACGCGTGCCGCCTTTACGGACGATGGCTATTTCCGCACCGGCGACGTGGGCATGTTCGACGCGCAAGGCTTTCTGCGCATCGTCGATCGCTCGAAGGACATGATCCTCGTGTCGGGCTTCAACGTGTATCCGAACGAAATCGAGGCGGTCGTGACCGCGCTGCCGGGGGTGGCCGAATGCGCGTGCGTGGGCGTGGCTGACGAACGAAGCGGCGAGGCCGTACGTGTGTTCGTGGTGCTCGCGCGTGAAGCGGTGCTGAGCGAGGAAGCGGTGATCGCACATTGCCGCGCGCAACTCGCGGCGTACAAGGTGCCGCGCGTGGTGAGCTTCGTGGAGGCGCTGCCGAAGTCAACGGTAGGGAAGATCTTGCGGCGCGAGCTGCGCGACGCGGGGTGAGACGCGCAAGGAGCGCGCCGCGACATTTAACGCGCCGCGCTCTTCGCCTTCTTCACCCCCAGGCGTCCCTTCTTTTCCTTCTTTTTGCCATCGCGCTCCGCACCCTGCGTCGCCCTGCGCAGCTTGAGCGCGATATCCAGCCTTGCGATCCATTGCGCGTCATCGAGCTTCGCGCCCAAGAGCGTTTCAATGCGCTCGAGCCGGTAGTCGAGCGTATTCGGATGCACACCTAACGTTTCGGCCGTCTGCCTGCGGCGCTGACCGCTTGCGAACCACGCTTCGAGCGTCGCGAGCAGGTCCGCTTCCGTTGCCAGTTGCTCGGCGAGCGAAACGAGGTAACGCAGGACGTTGGCGCTGCTGCGCACGCTCTCCTCGATGGCTATCGACGAGAAACGGTGCACGCGAAGGACGTTGCCGGATTCGTTGCTGTTCTCATCGGCGTTATCGACGCTATCGGCCCTGCCGCCGCGAGGCGCGAAGTCCACGGCCTTCAGCGCCTCTTCCACCGAAGCCGCCCAGCCACGCGCCCCTTCGTTCATGAGCCCGATGCCGATGCTGCGCACGCGCGGCTCGGCGCGCGCCAGCGCGGCAGCGTGCTCGGCTGCGCGCTGATCGTTGCGCGTCATCGAATCGCCGCGTACGCACGGCAGCCAGAACACCAGCCGCTCGCGGTGCCATACACGGACGAGTGTGTCGGGCTTCAGTTCGAAGTGACGCGCGGCGCTGAGCGCGAAACGATCGAGCGCATCCTCGCGTACCGAAGGCGCGTGGTCGCGCAAGTCCAGATCGACGGCGAGCGCAATACGCGGCAGCGTGGCGTCGAGACCGAGCGCCTCGACCGTCTCGCGAAAGCGCGCGGCGTCGTCGGGGGCATGGAACACGAGGTCGTAGAGCTGCTGCAGCAGCGAGCCGCGCCAGCGCGCCTGCTGGTGCTGTTCGTCGAGGTAGGCCTCGGCGATGTGCTCGGCCATTGCATCGAAGTAATCGAGCAGATAAGGCGAAATATCGAACAGCAACTCGTGCGCGAGCGCCGGGTCCACTTCCGCAAGCTCTGTGCAGGTGCGCCAAAGTTCGCGCGCGCCGAGACGGAACGCACGCAACAGCGAGCGCAGCGGCACGTTCTGGTGCACGCGGCGGCGCGCGAACGCCGCAGTCTGGTCCATGACTTCGGTGGTGGGCGGCGTACCGTTCAGAAGGCACTGGAACCACAGGTCAGCGGAAAACGCGATCGAAGAGAAGATATCTTTGCGCGCCGCCGCCGAGAGCGCGCTATAGCCTTCGAGCGAGAGCAGCGTGTCGTAGGTGCGCTGAACCGCTTTGGGCTGGATTTTGGCGAGCGTGCGCAGCTTGCTGCGCAGGCGTGGGCTGATGGTGGGAACGAGGGGCGGCACGGTGAGTTCGCGAGATTCGCATGGATTCGTTTAGGCGATACCCGCGAGTGTACTCAGCCCCGTGCCGCCGCGTCGAGGGGCCGCCCAGGCGACCTCCCGCGACGCATCGGAACTCCAATCAGAACAACAGCGCGATACCCGCCATGCCGACGAACTGCGAGCGCGTGGACGAGGGCGTCGAGTTCTGCGAGTCGCCCACGGCCGGGCTCGCGTTGACGATGTTGCCCGCGCCGTTCGCGCCGAGCGTCTGGCCGCCCGCGTGCTGGTAGGCCTGCAGGGCGTAGAGCGTGGTGCGCTTCGAGAGGTGGTACGACTCCTTGAGCGAGTACTGCTGGTAGCGCGCCGCGCTCGTGATGCCGTTGGCCTGCGATGCCAGCGTATAAGCGAAGCCGCCGCCCACGTCGAAGGCCGGCGTGAAGCGGTACACCGCGAGCGCCGCCCAGGTGTTGAAAATGGCCGTGTCGTGGAAGATCGATTTGCCGCCCGCAATGTACTGCACGTTCGAATACGAGGCGCCGACGATCAGGTTGCCGATCGTGTAGTTGCCGGCAGCCGCGATGTGCTGGACCGCGCTTGCCGAGACATAGCCCGTGTTCAGCGAAGACTTGCCGAAGCTGCCGGTGGATGAGCTGTCGAATCCGCTCGTCAGCTGTGCGTTGTCCATGCGCAGGATGGCCGCGGCGAGGCTCACCGGGCCCACGGAATAGCGCAGCGCGGCGCTCCACGTCTGGCCTTTGCCGGTGCTGCCCGCGATCCCGCCGAGCGCGTACATGGCGCTTGCCTGCACGCCGTAAAAGATCGGCGAGGTATAGGTGGCCGAATTGTTGATGCGCACGGTCGTATCGAGACCGTCGATGTCGCCGGGGTGCGCGCCGGTTGCGCCGGTGAGCCAGGAACTCCCCGTAAGCGGGCCGACGAACAGGTAATAGGGCGTGTACTGGCGGCCCGCCGTGAAGGTGCCCAGGTTCTGGTTTTGCAGGCCCACGTAGGCCTGGCGATTGAAGATCAGTCCGCTCGAAGAAAGCGCGCCGCTGTTGAGGTCGAAGCCGTTTTGCAGATCGAAGATCGCGAAAGTGCCGCCGCCGAGATCTTCCTTGCCTTGCAAGCCGAACTTCGACGCATACAGGTTGCCCTGGCGCAGATAGACGTTCGAGTGACCGTTCTGGTTGTTGACGTAGGTGATCGCATCATCGACTGCGCCATAGAGCGTGACGCTGCTTTGCGCGAATGCGGGGCTGGCGACGAGGGCTGCGCCAGTCGCGATAAACGTGCCGAGACCAAGGGCTGACTTCTTCATCGTTGTGTGTCTCCGGTGAGATTTGGACTACTTATTGTTTTGTTTGCTACGCCGCCCGATTTTCAGGTCGGTGCGGCGTGCGTACTGCTGCGGGAAGTGACTCTATTGACTGCGGGTACATCAATCTTGCGGTTCGCGCGCCTCCTTCGCGGCGAGCGCGCGCTGGCGTGCCTGCGCGGCGAGGCGCACAGCGGCGTTGGGCGCACCGTAGCCGTCGTAGCCGCCGCGCCGCTCCACGATCTCGAGGAAGAAGCGCTGGTCTAGCGTTTCCGTATAGGCGTGCAGGAACTCGCCGCCGCGTTCGTCGCGGTCGTAGAGCAGGTTGTGGTCGCGCAGCGCGTCGAGAAACGCGGGATCGAGCGCGTGGCGGGCGTCGAGATCGTCGTAGTAGTTCGCGGGCACACGCAGGAGTGGCACGCCGGCCGCCTCGAATTCGGTCACGGCGCGGAAGATGTCGCCCGTGTTGAACGCCACATGGTTCAGGCCCGTGCCATGGTAGGCACGAACGGTTTCCGCTGCGGCCGTATGCTGGTCCACCGAGGCGTTGAGCACGACGCGCAGGCCGCGGTCGCGGCTCATGAGCGCGCGGCTGCGCACGAGCCCGTACGGATCGGGCAGCAGCACGGCGGGCGTGGCTTCGAGCCCGAACGCCGACTTCAGGAACAGCACCCACGAGTCGAACGAGCCGGCGGGCAGCGAAAGGCTCACGTGATCGATGCCCGAGATCGGTCCTACCTCGACGGGGCCGTCGATATCGGTGAGTGCGAAATCGGCTTCGAAGAGCGTGGGCTGGCCCGGCTCCTCGTTAACGAAATAGTTAAGACTGCCGTCCGGACCCTGGACGGCGGGCACCACGCGCTCGTTCGGACCCACGCGCCCCAAGAACGGCTGATAGCCGAAGCCCGCGGCGCGTTCCAGCGCCTCGCGCGCATTGTCCACGCGAAACGCCGAGGCGCACAGCGAGAGCCCATGACGCTGGAAAAACGCGCCGGCGAACGAGTCGGGCTCGGCGTTCAGCACGATGGCGGCCGAGCCGTGCTGATAGAGCGTCACGTCTTTCGACCGATGCTGGCCCGCGCGGCGGAAGTGCAGCTTTTCGAGCCAGTTCGCCACGTGCGCGCGCGCCGTGTCGTCCACGGCGAATTCGAGGAATTGCCACTGCGCGTGCGCGGGCGCGGCGCTCGGATGGTAGAGCGCGCCCGCTTGCGCCTGCTCCGCTTGCAGGGTCTCGCGCGTGAGCGATTCGAGCAGCAGCAGCGAGCGATGACCGTCGGCGGCCGTGGCGGCGGGCGGCGCGCCGCGAAAGCCGTCGTTGAAGATTTCGAGCGAGAGCGGGCCCGTGTAGCCGCTTTTCACCACCTGTGCCGTGAAATCCGCGAGTGCGAAATCGCCCTGGCCCGGGAAGCAACGATAGTGCCGGCTCCATTCGAGCACGTCCATCTGCATTCTCGGTGCGTCGGCGATCTGCACGAAGCCGATTCGTTCGCCCGGAATCGCGGCGATACCGTCGGGCGTGTCGTCGAGCGAGAGCGTGTGAAAGCTGTCCAGCGCGAGCGTGAGGTTCGCGTGATTTACCGTGTTGACGAGCCGCCACGCGTGGCCATAGGTGCGCACGTGGCGCCCCCACGCGAGCGCTTCGTAGCAGATCGTGACGCCTGCCTCACCGGCGGCCTGCGCGAGTGCGCCGAGCTGCTCGGCGGCGAGGCCGTCGTCGCAGATCGTGTCAGGCGAGACATTGCTGCAGACCAGCAAACGGTCGGTGCCCAGTTGACGCATCACATCGAACTTACGCTTCACGCGCTCGATGTTGCGCGCGAGGCGTTCGGGCGCGACGCCCTCGAAATCGCGGAACGGCTGGTACAGCACGATATCGAGGCCGAGATCGCCGGCCATGCGGCGCACGTCGGCGGGCGAGCCTTCGAAATAGAGCAGATCGTTTTCGAAGATCTCGACGGCGTCGAAGCCCGCGGCACGGATGGCGGCGAGTTTTTCGGCGAGCGTGCCGCTGATCGACACCGTGGCGATCGAGCGGCGCAGCGCGCGAGAGGGGGTGTGAAGCGGCTTGGACATGGGCATGGCGAGCGGGCTGACTGCAACTTCTGTGTTGAACAAGGTCCGGCGCGACGGCGTGGGGCGGGCGTTTAACTAACTGGCGCACCGTAGACACACTTGCCGCTGGAGTTGCCGAAGGATACGCCAAACTAACTAGTTAGTACAAATTCTGGCAAACCCCAGGTGACCGCTGGACGGCTTCGCGGCACACTTGCGACCATGCGGTGAAGCATGCGTCGTTTCCTCAGTATGCGCCGCGCCGGTCGTCAAGCTGTTCTGGAGTCTGTGTAATGGGAATGCCTTCGGTACTGGTCCTGAACGGGCCGAACCTGAATCTGCTGGGAACGCGCGAGCCCGCGATCTACGGCGCTGAAACGTTAGATGACGTTGCCAACCTGTGCCGCGAGGCGGCGGGGCGTCTTGGGCTCGAGATCGATTTTCGCCAGTCGAACGCCGAGCATCAGCTGATCGACTGGCTTCATGAAGCGCGTACACGCGTGGACGGCATTGTCATCAATCCGGCCGCCTATACGCATACGTCGGTGGCGATTGCGGATGCGCTTTCCGCGATCGCGAAGCCCGTGATCGAGGTCCATATCTCGAACGTGCACAAGCGCGAAGCGTTCCGGCACCATTCCTTCGTTTCGCCGATTGCGGAAGCGATCATCGTCGGCTGCGGGACACAAGGGTATGTGCTCGCGCTGGAACGCATGGCCACGCTGCTCGCGAAAAAGGTGACGAAATGAGCGCACAGAACCCAGTCAAGACGAACGCGCTGGGCGCGCGCGCAACCGCTCAATCGTTTCTCTGCGGGCTGATCGGCTCGGGTATCGGTGGCTCGCTCACGCCCGCGATGCAGGAGCAGGAGGGCCGCGAACTCGGCTTTCACTATGTGTACCGGCGCATCGACCTCGAAGCGCTGAAGCTCACGCCCGCCGCGCTCCCCGAGCTGTTGCTCGCCGCCGAGCGCATGGGTTTCGACGGTCTGAACATCACGTATCCGTGCAAGCAGGCCGTGATCGAACTGCTCGACGAACTATCCGAAGACGCCCGCGCGCTCGGCGCCGTGAACACGGTGTTGTTCCGCGACGGCAAGCGCATCGGCCACAACACCGACTGGTCGGGTTTCGCGCGCGCGTTCCAGCGCGGCCTGCCCGATGTCTCGCTCGAAGCGGTGGTGCAACTGGGCGCAGGCGGCGCGGGCGCGGCGGTCGCGCACGCGGCGCTGCAGATGGGCGCCCAGGCGCTCACGCTGTTCGACGTGGATGCATCGCGCGCCGAATCGCTCGCGAGCGAATTGCAGGCGCGCTTCCCGGCGGCACGCGTGAGCGCGGGCGGCGACTTGCGCGAGGTGCTGCAGCACGCCACGGGCCTCATCCACGCCACGCCCACCGGCATGGCGAAGCTGCCCGGCATGCCGTTGCCTGCGGAATACCTGCACGAGCGGCTGTGGGTAGCCGACATCGTCTATTTCCCGATTCGCACGGCGCTGCTCGAAGCGGCCGAGGCGCGCGGCTGCCGCACGCTCAGCGGCGGCGGCATGGCGGTGTACCAGGCAGTGGATGCGTTCCGGCTGTTCACGGGTGTCGAGCCCGACGCGGAACGCATGTATGCGCATCTGCAATCGATGCTGGCGGCCAACGCCGGCGCATAACAAACGACGTTTGGAGAGAGACATGGCACCACCCGTATCCACGGGGCGCGGCGACGCGCCGGCCGTATCCGCCGCGACGCCCGCCGAGGGCGCGATGCGGCGCTCGAAGGCGCGCTATCGCATCCTGGGCCTGCTGGCCGTCGGCACGATGATCAACTACCTCGATCGCACCGTGCTCGGCATTGCAGCGCCACAGCTCACGAAAGAACTGGGCATCAACGCGGCGCTCATGGGCCTCGTGTTCTCGGCGTTCTCGTGGAGCTATGTCGTCGCGCAGATTCCGGGCGGCGTGTTTCTCGACCGCTTCGGCAGCAAGTTCACCTACTGGCTTTCGATGACGCTGTGGTCGATGTGCACGCTCGCGCAGGGCTTCATCAGCGGCGTGGGCGCGTTGTTCGCGTGCCGTCTGGGCCTGGGCGCCGCGGAGTCGCCGTGTTTCCCGACCAACAGCCGCGTGGTCGCCACGTGGTTCCCGCAAAGCGAGCGCGCGTTCGCCACGGGCACCTATACGGTGGGCGAATACATCGGCCTCGCGTTCTTCAGCCCCTTCCTTTTCGCGCTGATGGGCGCTTACGGTTGGCGTTCGCTGTTCTACGTGGTGGGCGCCGTGGGGATCGCGTTCGGCGCCGTGTGGTGGTTCCTGTATCGCGAGCCGCATGAACACCCGGCGGCCAACCGCGCCGAACTCGATTACATCGAGGCGGGCGGCGGTCTCGCTCGCCACGAGCGCAAGGCCGACGCGCAACCCGCAAGCGAGAAAAAGCAGGGCTTCGACTGGCGCATGGCCGGCAAGCTGGTGCGTCGCCGTCAGCTCGCGGGCATCTGCCTCGGGCAGTTCGCGGGCAACTCCACGCTCGTGTTCTTCCTCACGTGGTTCCCGACCTACCTCGCCACCGAACGCCACATGGGCTGGCTCAAGATCGGCTTCTTCGCGATCATGCCGTTCATTGCCGCGTCCATTGGCGTGATGTTCGGCGGCACGTTCTCGGACTGGATGCTGCGCCGCGGCATCTCGGCCAACGTGGCGCGCAAGCTGCCGATCATCGCCGGTCTGCTGCTTGCCTCGACCATCATTCTCGCGAACTTCGTGGACAGCAACGTGGCCGTGATCGCGATCCTTTCGGTGGCGTTCTTCGCGCAGGGCATGGCCGCGCTCGGCTGGACGCTCGTTTCGGATATCGCGCCGGCGGGCATGCTCGGTCTCACGGGCGGCATCTTCAACCTGGCCGCCAATCTTGCGGGCATCATCACGCCGCTGGTCGTGGGGCTGATCGTCGGCGCAACGGGTTCGTTCGTCTGGGCGCTCGTGTTCATCGGCGTGATCGCGCTGGTCGGCGCGGCCTCGTATATCTTCATCGTGGGCGATATCAAGCGCATCGAGCTGTAAGGCTGGCAGGCCGCATCCGGGCGGCTTTCAGCTTGATTGCGGGGCGCGGCGCCTTCTAAAGGGCCGCGCCCCCCATGCTAGAATCGCCCGCATTCCTTACCTGCTGCGGGCCACAAAAACATGGCAAGACCGGCGGCTTCGGCCGAACGCAACGATGCTCAATCCGAAAGCCGGCGCAAGTACGATCCCGAGCAGACCAAGCGCAATATCCTCGAAGTGGCGACTGCCGAATTCTCGGCCATGGGTCTCGCAGGCGCGCGTGTAGACGCGATTGCCGAGCGCACCAACACCACCAAGCGCATGCTGTACTACTACTTCGGCAGCAAGGAAGGGTTGTACGAAGCGGTGCTCGACAAGGTCTACGGCGACATCCGCGCGCTCGAGCTGGACCTGCACATCGACGAACTGGACCCCACCGACGGGCTGCGGCGGCTCGTCGAATTCACCTTCGACTATCACGACCGCCACCGCGACTTCGTGCGCCTCGTGACGATCGAGAACATTCACGGCGCGAAGTACATCGAGCGCCTGAAAACCTTCCGCAGCCGCAACGCCAGCGCGATTCGCACGATCGAAGACCTGCTCGCGCGCGGCGTGGCGAGCGGGGCGTTCCGCGACGACATCGATCCGATCGACCTGCACCTGCTCATCAGCTCGATGTGCTTTCACCGCGTGGGCAACCGCCACACGTTCGGTGCGGCCTTCGGGCGCGATCCGTCGCATCCGCGCCTGCGCGCGCGCCATCGCGAGATGGTCGTCGACGCCACGCTGCGCTTCGTGAAGAAGTAAGGCGGACCCCGGGCGCGGCCGGCCCGGCCGCTTCGCGCTTGCCGGCCAATGCTTCATGCATGGGTCAAGCCCTGGCCAAGGCGCACTCCCATTGCCCGTACCCGCCCCGCGCAGTTCTGCAAAACGCTCCGGCGAGCGCAGCAAATTTGTCTCCAAAATCCCCGTGAGCCCCGTCCTGCGCGGCTGTCAGCTGACCTTCCTTATCACAAAAAAGTACGCAAACGCATTACACTACGGCGGTCAAGGCCGCCGCGCGCGGTCTCGCCGTGCGCCGCCGCGCCCCGCCTCGCCGGCAGGGGCGGTGCGCCGGTCCACGCCACCGGAGAGCCTTTAGCGCAATGAGCACCGCCATGCCCCGTTCCGGCCAAGCCGGCCTGCCTCGACAGACTCAAGCTCGTTACACCCTCGGCACGCGCATCGTCCTCAGCTTTGGCTTGCTGTTCGTGTTGATGCTCGCCATGGCCGCGATCTCCTGGGATCGCCTGCGCGCCATCGATAGCGAGGCGATGAGCCTCACGCACGATTCGGTGCCGGGCCTGTTCTACGCGACCTCGTTGCGCGCGGCGGCCAATCAGACCTACAGCCTCGTGGAGCGCGCGGCCTTCGTCGATGCCGACGCGGACAGCGTTGCGCGCGATGTCGCCGCGTTGCCCACGGCGATGGCGCAGGTCGAGGAAAATACGCGGCAGTACGAGCGCTCGCTCTTTCGCGCCGACGACCGCGAGCGTTTCCAGCGCTTTCGTGACGCCTACGCGCGCTATCTGCCGATGGCGAAGGCGGTGGCGAGCCAGTTGCCCGCCTCGCGCCCGGCCGCGCAGGCCGCGTTCATGCAGATCGGCCCGGCGTGGCAGGAGGTGCTCGCTACGGCCAACGCGCTCGTCGACGAGAACCGTCAGCAGGCCGCCGAGTCCGCGCAGACCATTCGCAGTTCGGTCACGGGTACGGAAATCACGCTTGCCACGGCGCTCGCCGTCGTGCTGATCGCCGCGCTCGCCACCGGCTACGCGCTGTATCGCGCGATCACGGTGCCGATGGCGCGGCTCGTGGAGGTGCACGACTCCATGCGCACCGGCAACCTCTCGCAGCGCCTCGCGTTGAACCGCGGCGACGAATTCGGCGTGCTGGAAGACGGCTTCAACCGCATGAGCGACGAACTGGCGAGCCTCGTGGCCCAGGCGCAGAAGTCGTCGCTGCAGGTCACGACCTCGGTGGCCGAAGTGGCCGCGACCTCGAAGGAGCAGCAGGCCACGGCGAGCGAGACGGCCGCCACCACGACCGAGATCGGCGCGACTTCGCGGGAGATTTTCGCCACGGCGCGCGACCTCGTGCGCACCATGAGCGAGGTGGCGACGGTGGCCGAGCAGTCGGCCGGGCTCGCCACCACGAGCCAGAGCGGCCTCACGCACATGGAAGACACCATGCGCAGCGTGATGGAGGCGGCGGGTTCGGTGAACGCCAAGCTCGCCATCCTCAACGAGAAGGCGGTGAGCATCAATCAGGTCGTGGCGACGATCACGAAGGTGGCCGACCAGACAAACCTGCTTTCGCTGAACGCGGCGATCGAAGCGGAAAAGGCGGGCGAGTACGGGCGCGGCTTCTCGGTGGTCGCCACCGAAATCCGCCGCCTCGCCGACCAGACAGCCGTGGCGACCTACGACATCGAGCAGACCGTGAAGGAGATCCAGTCGGCCGTTTCGGCGGGCGTGATGGGCATGGACAAGTTCGCCGAAGAAGTGAGGCGCGGCATGCACGACGTGCAGGCCGTGGGCGCGCAACTGTCGCAGATCATCGGCGCGGTGCAGACGCTCGCGCCGCGCTTCCAGGTCGTCAACGACGGCATGCAGGCGCAGGCCACGAGCGCCGAGCAGATCACCCAGGCGCTCACGCAGCTTTCCGAAGCCGCCCAGCAGACGGCGGAGTCGCTGCGCCAGTCGTCGCAGGCCATCGACAATCTCACGCTCGTCGCCAACGAACTGCGCACCGGCGTGTCGCGGTTCAGGATCGAGGCGTGACGCGGGAGCCGCGATGCTCTTCCTGGTGTTCGAACTGGACGGCGAGCGCTACGCCCTCGATGCGCGCGAGATCGCGCACGTGCTGCCATTGGCTCCCGTGCGCGCGTTTCCGGGCACGCCCGCGTATATCGCCGGCGTGATCGACTACGAGGGCGCGCCCGTGCCCGTGGTCGATCTGCCGATGCTCGCGCTCGGGCGGCCCGCGCGCGCGCTCATGTCCACGCGGCTCGTGCTCGTGTATGACCGTGACGATGACGGCGCTGGCGCGGCCGCCTCCCAAGTGCCGCCGCGCCGCCTCGCGCTGTTGCTCGAAAGCGCGACGCGCACGCAGTCCATCGCGCCAGAGCGTTTCGCCGAGGGCGGCATTGCCACGCCCGAGGCGCGCTGGCTTGGGCCCGTGGCGCGCGACGAGCGCGGTTTCGTCCAGTGGGTGAAAGTCGCGCAACTGCTCGACGCGCGCGTGCGTGCGCTGCTGTTTCCCGATCCGCCTTCGTGGCAAGGCGCAGCATGAGACAGGCCGACCCGCGCTTCGCCGCCTGGCTGCTCGAAGCAACCGGCATCGACGCCGAATCGCTGGGCGCCAACGCGCTCGCGCGCGCGGTGGGCGCACGGGCGGCGTTGACGCTCGAGGTCCAGGCGGATCTGCATCCGGCCGAAACGCGCAGGGCGTGGATGAGCGGCGCCACGTTGCCGGAATGGGCGCGCGAAGCGTATTGGCAGCGCCTCACGGCGACGCCTGCCGAGCGCCAGGCGCTGATCGACGCGCTCGTGGTGCCCGAGACCTGGTTCTTTCGCGAGCGCGAGGCTTTCGCCGCGCTTGCGCGCCTCGGGGCGAAGCGGCTGGCCGCGCAGCCGGGCGAAGTGCTGCGCGTGCTGAGCGCGCCGTGCTCGAGCGGCGAGGAGCCGTACTCGGCGGTCATGGCGCTGCTCGATGCGGGGCTCACGCACGAGCAGTTCGCCATCGACGCGATCGATATCAGCGCGCAGTCCATTGCGGCGGCCGCGCGCGGCGTGTATGGCCGCAATGCGTTTCGCGGCGACGGCCTCGCGTTTCGCGAGCGCTACTTCGAGGCGACGCCCGACGGTTGGCGGATCGCGGCAACCGTGCGGCGCGCCGTGACGTTCGAGCGCGCGAACCTGCTCGAATGGCTCGCCCCGCACCCAGTGCGCTACGACTTCATTTTCTGCCGCAACGTGCTGATCTATTTCGACCGCGCCTCGCAGGACCGCGCCATCGACCTCCTGCGTGCGCGCCTCACGGCGGGCGGCATGATCTTCGTCGGACCGGCGGAAACCGGGCTGATGATGCGGCATGAAATGGTGTCCGCCTATATTCCGCTCGCGTTCGGTTTTCGCACGCCCGAGCCCGGCGCGACGGCGGATCATCATCCGGCGAGCCCGGCGGCGGTGGCGCCGCCTGTGCTCACGCCACTGCCGGTGATCGCGGCTACGGCAGCGGCGCCGGCATTCGGCAGTGCACCGGTGTTCACGCCGCTGGACGCTCCGGTGGCCGCGGCGGCACACCGGGCAAGGCCCGCGCCGCCGCGGCATGCGCTGCGGCCCTTGCACGCTGCGCCGGCGCCGCGCGCCGCCGCCGTGGTGCGCGCGCAGGCTTCGGGCGCCGAGTCCACCGGCGCCACGCCCGAAGCCGCGCTCGCCGACGCTCGGCGCCTCGCCGATGCCGGCGCGCTCGACGAGGCCGAACGCCTCGCCGCGCAAGCGGCGAAGGCGCTGGCGCAGAACGCGGGCACCTGGTACCTGCTCGGCCTGATCGCCGACGCGCAGGGCCGCGCCGACGAAGCGCTCGCGCATTATCGCAAGGCCATCTATCTGGAGCCTTCGCACTACGAAGCGCTGACGCACCTGGCTGCGCTGCTCGAAGTGCAGGGCGACGGCGAGGGGGCACACCGCCTGATGCGCCGCGCGAAACGCGTCGCGCAGGAAATGGCACAACGCGGCGCAGCGGGCGCAGGAGGCACGCATGCCTGAGCGCGACTCCCCGGAGGGCCTGGTGCTCGCAACGCAACCGCTCGACCCGTGCTGGAAGACCATCGGCACGCTCGGCGACAACTCGTGCCCGCGGCTTCAGACGTGCGTACGTTGCCTGAATTGCCCGATTTTCGAAGAAGCGGCGGCGCGCATGCTCGACCGGCCCGCGCCGCTTGCGTCGTCCGCGCCTGCGCCCGAACGCGTAGCGGAGTCTGCCGGTTCGCAGACGCGCCACGACGCCTCGCTCGTGTTTCGCGTGGGCGGCGAATGGCTCGCGCTGCCCGCAACCGCGCTGCGCCAGGTGGATGAAGCGCGCACCATTCACACGCTGCCGCACCGGCGCAGCGCCGCCGTGCTGGGCGTGGTGAACGTGCGCGGCGTGCTCACGCTTGCGGTGTCGCTGGCGGCGCTGCTGCGTATCGAAGCGGCCATGCCGCAAGCCGTTGCGCGAGGCGCGCAGGCGCGCGCCGCCACGCCGCGCCTGCTCGTGACCGAATGGGCGGGCGCGACGACGGCGTTTCCCGTCGATGCCGTGGAGGGCGTCACGAGCTTCGGCGCCGATGCGCTCCTGCCCGCGCCCGCCACGCTCGCGCAAGCGGCCGGGCGGCATGTGCGCGGCGTGACGCACTGGCGCGGGCGATCGGTGGGCGTGCTCGACGCCGACGTGCTATTCGATGCGCTTGCAAGGAGTCTGCGATGAGCGACGACGAACTGAGCCGCCGCTCGCTGCTCGACCTCTTCCACGAGGAGGCGGCGGCGCAGACGCGCACGCTTTCCGCTGGCTTGCTCGCGCTCGAATCGGCGCCCGAGGATGCCTCGACGCTCGAAGCCTGCATGCGCGCCACGCACTCGCTCAAGGGCGCGGCGCGCATTGTCGGCCTGCCGGAGGCGGTCGAAGTGGCGAGCGCGATGGAGGATTGTTTCGTGGCCGCGCAGCGCGGCGAGTTGCGCATCGACGCGGCGCGCATCGACGCACTGCTCGTCGGCATCGACTTGCTGATCGCGGCGGGCGACGTTTCGGCAGCGCCGATTACGCACGCGGCGGTCGGGGCGTTCGTGGCGCGCTTGCAAGGCGCAGTACCTCCCGTCGCGGCGAGCGTGCAAGTGCCTGAGGCCGACGACCTCGCCGCCCTGGCGGCCTCGTTGCGTCTGCCCGAGCCGGAACCGGAGCCTGAGCCTGAAGCCGTCGCGTCCGCCGACGTCGAACCCGCGCCAATCGCCCGGCCCTCGCAGCCCCGCTCAGCCGACGCCGAGCGCATGCTGCGCGTGCGCGCCGGCACGCTCGACCGCCTGCTCGGTTTCGCAGGCGAATCGCTGGTGGAGTCGCGCCGCGTGCGGCCGTTCGCCGAAGGGCTCTTGCGCACGCGCCGCGCACAGGGCGACGTGCTCGCGGCACTGGGGCAATTCCAGGAACGCCACGCCGACGCGCTCGACGCCGACGCACGCGCGGCGCTCGCAGGCATCCGCGACGCGCTGGCGGCGCTGGATCATCAGCTATCCGAACGATTCGACGATATCGACCACATCGACCGGCGCGGCACGCAACTCGCGCAGCGCCTCTACGACGAAGCGCTGCAATGCCGCATGCGGCCGTTCGGCGACACGGCGCACACGTATCCGCGCGTGGTGCGCGACCTTGCTCGCTCGCTCGGCAAGCGCGTTCGCTTCGCGATTGTCGGCGAGTCGACGCAAGTGGACCGTGACATCCTCGAAATGCTCGACGCGCCGCTCGGCCACCTGCTGCGCAACGCCCTCGATCACGGTATCGAGGACCCCGAAACAAGACGGCGCGCCGGCAAGCCCGAAGAGGCAAGCCTCACGCTCGAAGCGCGCCATAGCGCGGGCAAACTGCTGCTCGCCGTGGCCGACGACGGCGCGGGCATCGATCTGGACGCGCTGCGTGCGAGCATCGTCGCGCGTGCGCTCGCGCAGCCCCAGGCCGTTGCCGCGATGTCCGACGCCGAGTTGTTCGACTTCCTGCTGCTGCCGGGCTTCTCGATGCGCGACACCGTGACCGACGTGTCGGGACGCGGCGTCGGCCTCGACGCCGTGCAGAACTTCGCGAAGACCGTGCGCGGCACGGTGCGCATCGAAAGCGCGGCGGGGCAGGGCACGCGCTTCGTGCTGCAGTTGCCGCTCACGCTTTCGGTGGTGCGCAGCCTGATCGTCGAAGTCGCGGGCGAAGCCTACGCGTTCCCGCTCGCGCACGTGCGCCGCGCGCTCAGCGTGCCGCGCAGCACGATCGAGATGCTCGAAGGGCAGCAGCACATCGACTTCGAAGGGCGGCCCGTGGGACTCGTGACCGCGCGCCAGTTGCTCGGCGCGCTCGCCGAACCCACGGCCACGGAAGAGTTGAACGTCGTGCTGGTGGGCAGCGAGGCGGGTCTCTACGGTGTGGCCGTGGACCGCTTCGCGGGCGAGCGCACGCTCGCCGTGCAGCCGCTCGACGCGCGTCTGGGCAAGGTGCGCAACGTCTCGGCGGCGGCGTTGCTCGACGACGGCGAGGTCGCGCTGATCGTCGACGTGGAGGACATCGTGACATCGGTTGCGCGTCTCGTGCGCGATGGCCAGCTTGCGGGCGTCGCGCGCGGCGGGGCCCATGACAGCGCGCGCGTCCGCAAGCGCATTCTCGTTGTCGAGGACTCCTTGACGGTGCGCGAGCTGGAGCGCAAGCTGCTCGAAAAACGCGGCTATGACGTGACCGTAGCGGTGGACGGCATGGACGGCTGGAACACCTTGCGCAACGCGCACTTCGACCTCGTGATCACCGACGTCGACATGCCGCGCATGGACGGCATCGAACTCGTCACGATGATCAAGAGCGACACGATGCATCGCAGCGTGCCGGTGATGATCGTCTCGTACAAGGACCGTGAAGACGACAGGCGGCGCGGCCTCGACGCAGGCGCCGACTACTATCTGACCAAGGGCAGCTTCCACGACGAAGCGCTGCTCGACGCCGTGAACGACCTCATCGGGGAGTCGACGGGATGAAAATCGGTATCGCCAACGACATGCCGCTGGCCGTCGAGGCGCTGCGTCAGGCAATCGCGACGCGGCCGGGGCATCGCGTGCTATGGGTCGCCGCGAACGGCGAGGAAGCCGTGCAGTTCTGCGCGGCGCAGGTGCCCGACGTGATCCTCATGGACCTCGTGATGCCGAAGATCGACGGCGTGGAGGCCACGCGGCAGATCATGGCGCGCTCGCCGTGCCCCATTCTGATCGTGACGAGCAGCGTGGGCGCAAACGCCTGGCGCGTGTACGAGGCGATGGGCGCGGGCGCGCTCGATGCCGTGGACACGCCCACGCTCGCCGGGCCCGATACGCGCCGCACGATGGACCTGCTGCTCGCGAAAATCGAGCAGATCGGGCGCGTGGCAGGCGCGCTCGACTTCGCCGCGCGCGTGCCGGCCGCAACCGTGCCGGGCATATCGAACGCGCCGCTCATCGCAATCGGCGCCTCGGCGGGCGGGCCCAGCGCGCTCGCCGCCGTGCTCGGCGCGCTGCCCGCCAGTTTCAACGCGGGCATCGTGATCGTGCAGCACGTGGACCAGTCGTTTGCCGCAGGCATGGCCGCCTGGCTCGACGGGCAGACGCCGCTCACGGTGCGCATTGCGCTCGAAGGCGAGCGGCCCGCGCCCGGTTGCGTGCTGCTCGCGGCGACCAACGATCATCTGCGCATGACAGCAAGCGGTAAGCTGGCTTACACTCGCGAGCCGGCCGACACACCGTACCGCCCCTCTGTCGATACGTTCTTTCACAGCCTCGTCGAGTGCTGGACGGGCGAGGCGATCGGCGTGCTGCTCACGGGCATGGGGCGCGATGGCGCCATTGGCCTGAAGGCGATGCGCGCGAAGGGCTGGTACACGATCGCCCAGGACCAGGCGACGAGCGCCGTATACGGCATGCCCAAGGCGGCGGCGGCGCTTTCCGCCGCACGCGCGATCCTGCCGCTCGACGCCATTGCCCCCGAGCTTGCGAGCCGGGTGAAATCACCGCATCAATCTGGCGGCTAGACGCCAGCCATCACGAGACGCGACCGACATCATGACCGAGAAGTCCACTCTTCCCACCAGCGCAAACGTGGCCGACAGCACGGGCCTCGAGACGGGCGGCCCGGATGCCGCCCTCGACCCCGGCAGCGCCGACGACGCCTCGCTCGTCGCCGCGCTGGACGCGGTGCGCAGCGCGCTGGAGCAAACGCTGCCCGCCGCCGACATGCCGATGATGGTGCTGCTGGTGGACGACCAGGCAATCGTGGCAGAGGCGGTGCGCCGGGCGCTCGCAAGCGAACGCGAGATCGACTTCCACTATTGCGCGCATCCCGACCAGGCCGTGCGCATGGCAGAGGAAGTGCGCCCGACCGTGATCCTCCAGGACCTCGTGATGCCGGGCACCGACGGCCTCACGCTCGTGCGCGCCTATCGCGCGAACGAAGCGACGCGCGACGTGCCGATCATCGTGCTTTCCACCAAGGAAGAGCCCGCCATCAAGAGCGCGGCTTTCGCGGCGGGCGCGAACGATTACCTCGTGAAGCTGCCGGACAGCGTCGAGCTGATCGCACGCGTGAAATATCATTCGCGATCCTACGTAAACATGCTTCAGCGCGACGAGGCCTATCGCGCGCTGCGCCGCTCGCAGCAGGAGCTGCTCCGCGCGAACCTCGAACTGCGCCGCCTCACGCATTCGGATGGTCTCACGGGCCTGTCGAACCGGCGCTATCTGGACGAATTCCTGAGCGCCGAGTGGAAACGCGCGGAGCGCGAGCGCACCGAAGTGTCGCTGCTGATGATCGACGTGGACTACTTCAAGCCCTACAACGATACCTACGGTCACGTGGCGGGCGACAACGTGCTGCGCTCGGTGGCGACGACGATCCGCCGCGAGATACGTCAGCCGCGAGATCTCGTGGCGCGCTTCGGCGGCGAAGAGTTCGCCGTCGTCTTGCCGGGCACGGGCAGCGCGGGCGCGCGGCTGCTCGCCGAGAAAATGCGCCGCGACGTGGCGGGGCTCGCGCTGCCGCATGTGGGCTCCGCCGTGAGCGAGCACCTCACGATCAGCATCGGCGTGGCCACGCTCACGCCCGCGCCGGGGCTCGCGGAAACGGCGCTGATCGAGGAAGCCGACGCCGCGCTCTACCGGGCCAAGCGCGACGGGCGCAATCGCGTGGCGTTTTCCACGCAGGTGTCCGGGCGCGGGTAACGCGTCGAGGGTTGGCGAAGTTCAACCCGGCGTCCAGTCGTACATCAGGATTTTCGCGCGCGCGTCGTCCTCCACGAGCAGCACGTAGTGGCCGTTATCGCGCTGCGCCGCGCTCATGCCCATATAAATGTCCACCCATCCGCTCGTGCTGCCCACGTTGGCGCCGGGCGTCATCGAGCCGGCGAGCTGGCCGCTGCGCGCGTCGTATACGTCGATCTTCTGTGTGTAGAGCTCGGCGATGAACACGTAGTTGCCGGCCACGGCGATTCCCACGGTCGTCACCTGCGGACTGCTGCTCGTGTTCCAGGGCAACGACGCCTGCCACGTGAGCGTGGGCGAACCGCTCGACCAGTTGTCGTAACGCGCGAGCACCGGGCCCGCTTCCTTCCAGTGCGACGCATCCCACGGAATGTTTGCCGTGAAGCCGGTGATGTACATCGTGTCGGTTTCCGCCACATAGACAATGCGCGCAATGCGGTTAAACGGCGCCGGCATCGCGAACATCTTCGACGATGCATAGGTGTACTGCGGATTGCCCTGCGCGTCGAGCTCTTGCATCGGCATCTCGCGAATGCCCGAAAGCGGCGTGGCGAGCCACACGTTGCCCGGTGTGTCCACCCACCAGTAGCCGTTGCCGACGGTTGCGCCCGTCGAGGGGTTCGAGGCGATCTCGCTAGCATCCACATGGCCGTCGCCGTTCGCATCGCGCCACATCCACTCGCCGTAGGCCGGTTGACCGGCTGGCCAGTTGCCCGGCATCGGATTCTGGGCGAGCAGGCCCGAGGGAATCGCGACTTCGCCATCGGTCGCGGGCGAGAAGCGGTAGATGTTCAGGTAGTGCGCGTACTGGTCGAGCGTGTAGAGGAACCTTCGGCCATTAAAGCGGCGCACCATCGGCGAGCCGCGTACGCCGCGCGTGGAATGGAGCGCGGGATCGTCGGGATACGCGAAGCGGTTGAGCGTGAAGCCCGCATAGGTCCATTGCTTGCCGGGCGCCTGGCCGTAGTCGAGCGTGAAGCGTTTCGAGCCGGTAAAGACGTTCGCGGCGTTGGCGGGGTCGAAGGCGGCGGCATCGACGAAGGTCAGGCCATCGAGACGCCAGCCGAGCGTGCGCGTGCCCATCGCGTAGCTTTCGAGCACCGCTCCCTGGCCTACGAGCGCGGTGCCATACGGGCGCGGCCCCTGGCCATTCTGCGCGACGTACAGATTGCCCGCCTGGTCGTAACCAATGCTGGCGATGCCGTTGAAGCGCCAGTCGCCGGGCTTGCCCGCTACGACGTGGAAGATGCCCTGGCGCGTGCCCAGCGAGCCCGCTGCCGTCATCTGGCCGTTCGACGCGCGCGCGTAGAGCAGGATCTGTTGAGTGGGGCCGTTGTCGGCAATCGAGAGTTGGCCGGAGGGTGCGAAGGCGAGGTCGGTCGGCACGGTGCCCGCGGGCAGCACGGGCGCGTCATTGAGTGCGGTGCCGTCCTTGCGGTAGTGGCCGATGCTCGGGCCGTTCGCGTCCTGCAAACCCTGGATCAGCCACAGCGTGCCGTCGCTGGCGAGCGCAATGCGCCCGGGCGTCGGCACCGTGAAGGAACGCAGTTGACGCATGGTTTGCGCGTCGTAGACCACGACGCGGTTGTCCGCGGTATCGGCCACGTACAGCTCGGCGTCGGTGGCCGCGAGGCCGCGTACGGCGCCGTCGCTGCTGCCCGGCGCGGCGAGCACACGCAGGAAGCTGTTCTTCGTCGCGTTCGCGCTGTTGCCAATGCCGCTTGCGAACGGCGCGCCTTGCGTCACGTCCGCGCGCAGGCGGCGCGTCACGCCGAACCATGTCTGGTTGGCTGGCGGATAGTCCGCGCCCACGAGGCCGTTGCTCTCGTTGCCGATCGACATCGCGGCATACACGTAGGTGCTGTTCGCCGCGATGGCGTCGCCGCCCGCGTTGCCCCAGCCGTGCGTATTGCCGGCCACTGCGAGCTTGTCGCCGCCGCGGTAGACGCCGATCTCGCTGCCGCTTTCGTCCCACGGCGCGTTCGCGTAGACGGTGCCGTCGGGCGCGACGGCGATGGCCTCGACGTCCTGCTGCATCCACTTGCCGTCGCCGAAACCGAAGCTGTTGCCGATCCAGGACGTGGTGTAGTTGAGCGTGCTTTGCGCAATGGAGGGTTGAATGGCGAGACCTTGCAGCGCGAGCGACAAGGCAATGAGGCGAGCAGCATTTTTCACTTGAATTTCCGTCAATCACGAACCTGCCGCAGGGTGCGCGGCAGTTGGGCGTGATGCTCGCACGCGCTTTTAAGGAAATAATTCAAATATTATTCAATGCGGGTAATGTGGCGTTTTTTTATGCCGATGCGATGAATGTGCGGCGCAAGCGGCGCAAAATCGCTCGAGCGCCGCGCGAAAGGGGGAATTTCTCCGCCCGCAGGAATAATCCGCGCCACCGCGTGTTAGTCCCCGCATCGCCACTCAATCAGCACCGAATCACGATCATGAAGTTCCGCGGGCCGCTCGACGAGCCGCTGGTTTCCGAAGCCGATATTCAGGCCTATAGCGACGGCACGCTCGCCGGTGCGCGGGCGGCGCATGTGCGCCGCTACCTCGCGGGCAAGCCCGGCGAGTGGCATCGCATTCTGTTCTACCGGCGCCTGAACGCCCGGATTCGCGACGCCTACCCGGCGCAGGCCGCGCAGACTGCGCCCCCGCGCACCGCTACGGCCCGAGGCGGGCGGGTGTTGCGCTACGCTATCGCTCTCGCGGCGGCCCTGGCGCTGGCCAGCGCGGCATTCGGATGGATCGCCGTGACCGAGCCGTCGCAGCAAGTGTTGAACAACGCCGCCGTCATGGCGCTGATGGAAGCCGAAAACGCGCACCCGGAAGCGCTGGAAGCAGGCGCGTTGCGTGCGCCGTTCGATTTCGGCGCGGCAGGCCTGCATTTTCTCGGCGGCGGCGAAGTGCGGGTTGGCCCGTTCGCAAGCGCGCAACGCTATGTCTACGAGAACGGCCAGGGGGAGCGCGTGGTGCTGCTCGCGAGCCGCGCCTGGCTGGCAGGCGCGGCGCCGCAATGGAGCGCGCACCGCGCGGGGCCGCTGAGGCTGCTGATGTGGCGCGAACACGGCACGCGCTGGGTGCTGGCGGGCAACGCGCAAACGCGCGGCCTGATGCGCGCGGCGGACCTGGCGACGCTCGCCACGCCGCCGGCGCGCGAGGGCGAAGGATCGTGAATCAGGATCATGAATCGCCAGACGATGCAAACCGCGCAACGAACCTTGCTGCAATCCGGGATGAAACATGGACATCCGTGACGAGCTGATCGAACACGTGCCGCGCCTGCGACGCTACGCGCGCGCGCTCATCAACAACCGCGATCTCGCCGACGACCTCGTGCAGGATACGCTGGAGCGCGCGATCGCCCGCACGGAGCTGTTTCGCTCGGGCACCGACCTGCGCGCCTGGCTTTTCACGATCATGCACAACATCTTCGTGAACCAGGTGCGCAAGTCGGCGGCGCGCGGCGCGCATGTTTCCGTCGACGACGAGAGCGTGCCCGAAACCGACTACGCCGTGCCCGCCACGCAAACAGGCGCGCTCGAAGTGCGCGATCTGGATTTCGCGCTGCAGCGCCTGCCTGTGGAGCAGCGCGAAGTGGTGCTTCTGGTAGGGCTGGAGGAAATGAGTTACGCCGATGTCGCATTGGCGCTCGACATACCGATCGGTACGGTCATGTCGCGTCTGTCGAGGGGACGTGAGCGCCTGCGCGCGCTCATGGCCGGTTCCGTCCCGCGTGCGAATCTGAAGGTGGTGCGATGAGCGAACAACAAAATCCCGTCACGCAAGACGAGATCCACGCCTACGTGGACGGCACGCTTTCCGAGGCGCGCCGCGTCGACGTGGAGCGCGAACTCGAGCGCAATCCCGAGCTTGCCGCGCGCGCGAGCGACTTCTTCGCGCTCAACAACCTGCTGCACGAGCGCTACGACCGCGTGCTCGCCGAGCCGCTGCCCGCGCGCCTGCGCGTGGCCGCGCCGCAGCCACAGGCGCAGACGGTGCAGAACACGCGGCCGGCGGCGAACTGGCCGCGCTTCGCGGGCCTCGCGGCGACGCTCGTGCTGGGCGTGGCAATCGGCTGGGGTATGCACTACGGCATGAGCGGCGCGGGCGGACCCGCAGGCGCGGCTGGCGGCGAGCTGCATACGGTGAGCGCGGACGGTTCCATGCGCTTCGCACAGCAGGCGGCGCTCGCGCACGTGGTCTACATGCCGACCGTGGTGCGGCCCGACACGATGGACGACAGCCAGGAGCAGGACTTCGTGAAGTGGCTCGCCAACCGGCTGGGCACCAACGTGCGCGCGCCGATGCTCTCGAAGAGCGGTTTCGAGCTTTCGGGCGGTCGCTTGCTACAGGCCGACGACGGCGGCGAAGTCGCGCAGTTCATGTATCACAACGCGAAAGGCGAGCGCGTGACGCTGTGCATCTCACACCGCAAGACGAGCGCCAACACTACCGCGTTCAAGCTGTATCAGGATGGACCGGTGAATGTGTTCTATTGGGTGGATGGCGACTTCGGGTATGCGCTTTCCGGCGGCATCGACCGCAAGGCGTTGCTGCAGCTCGCGCACGATGTTTATGCGCAGTTGACGCCGAGCTGAGCGCCGCCGGTACGGTGAGGGCACGGCGGTCCGGGGAGCCGCCGTGCCGCGCTGCGTATCTGTGCCTCACCTAAGCTTCACGGCCACAAAGCTGCGCGCGTTATTACGCTGAATCAGCAGCGACATGCTCTTCGTCGCTTTAGCTTCGAGCGTGGCGGCTTGCTCCTGCGATTCGACCAGCGTGTCGTCGAGCGACAGCACGACGTCGCCGGCCCGCACGCCCGCGGTCGCGGCCGGGCCCGTCGAGGCTTCCACCATCAACCCGAGCGGCAGGCCGGTCGAGCGCTTTTCCTCTTCGCTCAGTGCGTGCGCGATGAGGCCGAGGCGGTCCGCGGCATGGCGCGGGGCCTGCGCGGCGACGGGTTGGGCGAGCGGGGCGCCCGCGTCCGTCATCACCGTCTTCATGGCGTGGACGTTGGCCGGCGGTGCCTTGCTTGCCGCATCCCCGACGGCGGCCGCGACCGGCGCGTCGGTCTTTTCCGCCGCCTGTGCGGCGTCGGTTGCTTGCGCAGCTGCCGCTGCCGCAGGCGCATCCTCCGCCTTGGCCTCGAACGCCGTGTTCGAGAACCCGGCCACCGCCGGCTGCCGGTTGCGGATCACCTTGAGCGAGGCCGGTGTGGCGGGCGGGACGGCCGCGAGCGCGGCGGCAAGCGTCGCGGCCCGGTCGACGGGTTTGGCGCCGACCTGCACGATCACATCTCCGGTGCGGATGCCCGCTTTGCCGATCGGCGAGGCGGGATCGACGGCATCGACCAGCGCGCCGCCCGCGTGCGGCAAGCCGAGCGCCGCTGCAAGGCCGGGGCTCACGTCTTCGACCTGCATGCCGAAGGTGCGGATCGTGCCGCCATTGCCCGCGTTCGCTGCGTTCGCCGCATTGGCGCTGCCCGCTGGCGCCGCCTTGCGCGCCTGCAGCTGGGCGCGGAACTGGTTGGCGGCGTCGATCGGAATCGCGAAGGTCAGGCCGCCGTAGCGGCCGGCGTCGGCGTAAATCTGCACGTCGATGCCGATCACCTCGCCCGCGCGATTGAAGATCGGTCCGCCGGAGTTGTCGGGATTGACCGCCACGTCGGTCTGGAGGAACGGGAACGGCTTGCCGTCGGGCAGCGTGCGCGAAGTCGCGCTGAGGATGCCCGTCGTCACGGTGTTCTGGAAGCTGTCCGGCGATCCGATCGAGAGCACCGGCTCGCCGGCGTGCACCTTCGCCGTGTCGGCGAGCTTAACGAACGGCAGATCGTGAGCGTCGATCTGCAGCACGGCAACGTCGCTTTGCGGATCGACGGCGACCACCTCCGCCTTGAACTCGCGCTTGTCCGTGAGCTGCACGCTCACTTGCTCGGCGTTGTCGACGACATGCGCCGTGGTCAGCACGACGCCATCCGGGCTGACGATGAACCCGGAGCCCGAGCCCGTCATGACGCGCGGCCCGCCGGCTTCGGCGTCCGAGGCCGGCTTCGGCGCACGCCTGAAGAAGGCGAAGAAAGGATCGTCAGCGTCGATGGCCTCCTGCTCGGGCGGCGAGGAAGGGTCGTCGACGCTGCGCGCGATCACGTGCACGACGGCGGGGCCGTAGCGCTCGGCGAGCGAGAAGAAGTCGGGTGTGGCGGCCGCCGGCGCGGATGTGTCGGCGGCGGCCTTCTGCGCTGCGGTCTTGTCGCTGGCAGCGTTGTCGGTAGCCGCCTTGTCGTTAGCGGCTTTATCGGCGGCCGTTTTGCTGGCGGGCGGCTTGGTGGAGGCCGCAGGCGGCGTTGCCGCGTTCACATCAAAACAGAAAGCGCTGGCAAGCGCGAGGGCAAGCGCGGCCGCGGGGCGCGAAGTGCGGGCGAAGTTCAGGCGGAGCACAGCACACCTCCCAGTGGTCATCGTGCTGGCGGGCGGCACGCGAACGCGGATAGCAAACGAATGCCGACGCACATAGTGTAGTCACGCCGCAAGACAATTGGGGGGCAGGGTTTGTCCTGTAGCGCACAGAATCTGCACGGCGGCGTGCCGGTACATGCCGGGCGCATCGAATAAGGCGTGTTGCCGACATTGCTGTTGGCGAGGAAGCCTGGGCGGCGGCGGGAGGGGCGGCGGCGAAAAAAGCGCGCCGCCCCGCTCGTCGCGAGCGGGGCGTTCGACTGTGGCGGGGGGCGGCAAGCGGGATGCGGCGAGTGCTTTCAGCTCCCCGAATACAGGTTGCAGAAGCTCACCGGCCCGACGCACGCCGTGTGCGGCGCGCCGGCGTCGCTCGTGCCTTGCATGGGCGCGCCCATGCCGCTGGGCGCCTGTTGTTGCTGCTGTTCGTGTTGTGCCTTCGCATGCGCGACTTGCTGCGCGAAGATGGGGCTCACATCGGGATACGAGCTATCGGTCACGAATTGCGAGCCGTTGGCCTGTGCTTCGATCAGCTGCTGGCGCACCTGGGCGCGCGTGAGTCCTTGCGCGGAAGCGGTGGAGACAGCGCCGATGGAAGCGGTCACGACGAGGAAGGCGAAAAGCGGGCGGCGGTTAATCATTTCGAACTCCTGATGAAATAGCATGGTACGGCGACCGGCTGGAGCACGGTCGCATCAACGCAGACTGCAATGGGTATACCGCGGCGGGTCGGCTGCTATTCCCGTGGAGTTGTAACGGCGGGGTGTTTTTTACGTGAGCTGCACTTGAAGCCAATGCGGCAGGCCCGCACCGATCAGGCTCACGCCAACGAGCGCAAGCGCGCCGGCAAGAAGAAGCACGAGCGGACTGACCCGCGTTCTGAGCAGCACGCAAAGCGACACGACGGCAATCGCCTTCGCGGGCAGGCCGCCGTTCAGCGATTTGAGCAGCACCCAGCCCGCCGCGAGCATCATGCCGGCCGCGATGGGGCGCAGGCCGCGCTCGAGCGCTAGTTGCCACGCCGCGCCTTGATAGCGGCCCCATATATGCGTGACGCCGTAGATGAGGAAGCCCGTTGGCAGCAAGAGCGCGGCGGTCGCCACGAGCGCGCCCCAAAAACCGGCAACCTGCCAGCCGATCAGCGTGACGAGCAGCGAGCCGGGGCCCGGCGCCATGCGCGAGATCGCGAAGTCGGCGGCGAACTGCGAGTGCGTCATCCAGGGATGCACTTGCACGACCTGGCGCTGAATCTCCGCGACGATCGCCTGGCCGCCGCCGATCGTCACGAGCGAAAGTGGCGCGAAAATGGCGGCCAGCTGACCGAGCAGGCGTGCATTCATCGCGCACCCCGGCGAATCGCCACGTATTCGTAGAGCACGCTCACCGTGCCGCCGATTACGACCACCCATACCAGCGACAAACGCAGAATGCCGATGGCAAGAAAGGTCGCCGCCATGAGCAGCAGCGGGAGGATTTGCCGCCGCACGCGTCGCGCGGTGACGACACCCATCGACAGCGACAATCCCGTGGCCGCCGCAGCGGCGCCGGCGATCAGAATTTGCGTGAGCGGATGGAAGATGAGCGCGCCGACCACGCTGCCGATCACGATGATCAGGCACGCGGGCGGCACGACGATGCCGGTGACGGCCACGGCGGCGCCGCGCCAGCCCAGCAGCCGATGCCCGATCCAGATCGCCATGTTCTTGACGTTGATGCCGGGCAGCGCCTGCGAGATGGCGAGCCCGTTGAGGAAGTCTTCTTCGCTGATCCAGTGGCGATCCTGAACGAATTCGCGCAACAGCCAGCCGCTCAAACCGCCGCCAAAGCTCGTCAAGCCAATGCGGCTGAATATCAGAAAGAGTCCGAACAGCGTGGGGTGCGGCGGGGCGGTGGGTGTGGAGGCAGTCACGGGAATCGGGGAATGGGCGGCGCGGCAACGGTCGCCAAAATTATAGCGCCCGCGACACGGGTGACGCGGGAGCCTTCGGCGGCGAGCCGTCACGCAAAACTCAGCGCGAGGTCTGGGCCGCTATGATGGTCGGACTCGCAGCGGCTCGATCGCTGCAATGCGCTGTCCGCCGCGTGGCTCCTGGCGTGACGTGAACAAAACGCCTTGTCGCCATTGCTCATGCCCAGGAAAAAGACCAACGTCTGGCTTAAAGGTCTCGAACTGCTCACCCGCATGAGCGCACCGCGACCGAAGAAAAAAGCCGCCGCACGTAAAGCGGCGCCTGCGAAAGCCACGAAGGCCACGAAGCCCGCGCACGTCGCGAGGCCGGGAGCCAAACCGGCGAAGGACACCGGCAAGGCGCACGTGGGGCGTGCGCAACCGGTGGGTACGGGCGGCAGGTGGGTCCGCTCCTGGCATTCCGCGCCGCCGAGAGCCGGGCATCTCGTCAACCATCTCGCGTATGCGCTCTATTTGCCCGCCGGTGCGACGGGTGCCACGGGCCTGCCGCTCGTGGTCATGCTGCACGGCTGCAAGCAGACGGCGGAATCGTTCGCCGCCGGCACGCGGGTATGCCGGCTGGCGGACCGGTCGGGCTTTGCCGTGCTGCTTCCCGAGCAGGCGAAAACCGCGCACGCGCAGCGGTGCTGGCACTGGCACGGCGATCATGCGCAGTCGGAGGCCCCAGCGGTGGCCTCGCTCGTCGATGCGATCGTGCGCGAGCACGGATTCGATCGCGAGCGCGTCTACCTCGCGGGCATCTCGGCAGGGGCAGGGCTCGCGTCCGTGCTCGCCATGCATTATCCGTGGCGCTTCGCGGCCGTTGGTTTGCACTCGGGGCCGGTATTTGGCGCGGCAACGTCCACGATGAGCGCGATGAACGTCATGCGTCATGCGAGCCGCGAAGCGCCTGTTCATCTCGTCGATGCCGCGCTCGACGTCGCCGCGCATCCCGGCATGCCCACCTTCATCGTGCAAGGCGAAATCGACGCGGTCGTGGCGACGCGCAACGCCATGCAGCTCGGCATGCAGTTCGCGCGCGTGAACCGGCTGCTCGACGCGCAGGGCGAATTGCGCGTGGGCGAGATACGGACCTATAGCCGCGACGCCGCGGCGTACACCGACTATGTGAAGTCGGGCAGGCTCGTCGTGCGGGTGTGTGTCGTTCGAGGGCTCGGGCACGCATGGAGCGGCGGCGACCCACGCGAGCCGTTTCATTCGGATCGCGGCCCCGACGCGATGTCGATGATGTGGCAGTTCTTCCGGCGGCAACGCGCAAACGACAGGTGAAATGGCGTGAACGGGGCTCAGCCCTCGTTCGCG